>PMSS01000297.1 GCA_003167515.1 Acidobacterium sp.
AAGCCGAGCGCCTGGGCATGGATGGCGCTTACTTCCGCGTTCATCACTTCGCGCGCCAGCTCGCATCCCCCTTCCCTCTGCTCGCAGCCGTCGGCGCCCGCACGCGCCGCATCGAAATCGGCACCGCCGTGATCGACATGCGCTACGAGAACCCGCATTACATGGCCGAAGACGCTGGCGCCGCGGACCTCATCGCCGGCGGACGCCTCCAGCTCGGCATCAGCCGAGGTTCGCCCGAGCAGGTCATCGATGGCTTCCACTACTTCGGCTACGCTCCCGAGCCTGGCGAGAACGATGCGGACATGGGTCGCCGGCACGCCGAAGCATTCCTCGAGCTGCTGCGCGGCAAAGGCTTCGCTCAGCCCAACCCTCATCCCATGTTTCCCAATCCGCCCGGTCTGCTTCGTCTTGAGCCGCACTCCGAAGGACTGCGTGATCGCATCTGGTGGGGTGCGGCGACCAATGCGACCGCTGCCTGGGCCGCTAAGCTCGGCATGAACCTGCAATCCTCAACCCTCAAATTCGACGAAACCGGAGAGCCCTTCCACATCCAGCAGGCCGCGCAGATTCGCGCCTATCGCGCCGCCTGGAAAGAGGCCGGCCACACCCGCACGCCCCGCGTCTCGGTCAGTCGCAGTATCTTCGCGCTCACCGACGAACGGGACCATCTGTATTTCGGTCGATCCGGCCACGAAGGCGACAAGATAGGCTTCATCGAAGAGAACACACGCGCGATCTTCGGCCGCAGTTACGCCGCGGAGCCGGATGTTCTGATCAGCCAACTTAGGGAAGACGAGGCGATCGCCGAGGCCGATACGCTCCTGCTCACCGTCCCCAACCAACTCGGCGTCGACTACAACGCGCACGTCATGGAAACCATCCTGACGACCATCGCTCCGGCGCTCGGCTGGCGCTGAACCCGCACAGGGCTCGGCCCGGCCCCCCGTAAACTGAACCCATGCCGCCGATCCTGATCGCGCAGAACATCTCCAAACGCTTCGGCGCCGTCCCCCTCTTCGACGACATCTCCTTTGCGGTCCACGACGGTGATCGCATCGGCCTCATCGGCCCCAACGGTGCGGGCAAATCCACGCTGCTCGCCATCCTCGGCGCTGAGCAGGAGACCGATTCGGGCGTTGTCTCTTTCCGCAAGCGCGCCCGCATCGGCTACGTCCACCAGCTCTCCGATTTCGCCCCCGGCATCACCGTTCGCCAGATCGCTGAAGCGGCCCTCGACCGCGCCGCCGTTCCCGCCCCCGACCGCGAACAGCGCCTTCGCGAAACCCTCGGCCGCGCCGGCTTCGCCGATGACGACACGCCGGCGAATCCTGGCGTGAATTGCGAGGCCGCCAGTCTCAGCGGCGGCTGGCGCAAACGCCTTGCCATTGCCGAAGCCCTAGTCACCGATCCCGAGGTCCTCCTCCTCGACGAGCCCACCAACNNTTCGCCTTCGTCGTCGTCACCCACGACCGCTATTTCCTCGAGAATGTCGCGACGGCCATCGTCGAGCTGAACCGCATCTACTCCGGCGGCCTGCTTCGCATCGAGGGCAGCTATTCCAAATTCCTCGAAGGCCGCGAAGCGTACGTCGAGTGGCAGCAGCGCGCCCAGGAAAGTCTCCGCAATCGCGTCCGCGTCGAGATGGAGTGGCTCCGCCGTGGCCCCAAAGCCCGCGCCACCAAAGCCAAAGCCCGCATCGACAATGCCAATGCCCTCATCGCCGAACTGCAGGACTCAGAATCCCGCTCGCGCACCGCCACGGCCGGTATCGCATTCGACGCCACCGGCCGCCAAACCAAACGCCTCATCGAAGTCGAGAACGCCACCGTCACCCTCGGCGATCGCGCCATCCTCTCGAACGTCAGCGTCACCCTCACCAACGGACTCAAGCTCGGCCTCGCCGGCGCCAACGGCTCAGGCAAAACCACGCTCCTCCGCGCCATCACCGGCGAACTCCCTCCGAGTGCCGGCGAAATTCGCCGTGCTCCCGGCCTCCGCATTGTCTACTTCTCGCAGATGCGCGAGCTCGACACCGCCCTCACCCTCCGCCGCGCCCTCGCGCCCGACTCCGACTCCGTCATCTATCAGGATCGCGTCGTCCACGTCGCCGGCTATGCTGCGCGCTTCCTCTTCACCAGCGAACAGCTCAACCAGCCCGTNNGCCCACCAACGACCTCGACATCCCCACCCTCGAAATCCTCGAGGAATCGCTCCTCGAATTTCCTGGCGCTCTGGTCCTCGTCACCCACGACCGCTATCTTCTCGATCGCGTCACCAATGCGGTCCTCGGCCTCGACGGACTCGGTAGCGCAGCCCTGTTTGCCGACTACCTGCAGTGGGAAACCTGGCGCGATGAGCAAACCCGCGCCGCATCGCAATCCAACGCCGCATCGGAAGCCCACGCATCCCAAGCCCGCGCCGGTAAAATTCCTTCAACGCCCCAGCCCGCGCCAGCGTCCTCACGCCCGCCTGCCTCACAACCCGCGCGCAAAAAGCTCTCCTATATAGAACAGCGCGAGTACGACACCATAGAAGCCCGCATCGAGCAAGCCGACACCCGCCTCCGCGCCGCCCAGCAGCGTACCGAATCCCCCGAAGTCGTCACCGATCCCGCCGCCCTCACCGCCGCCCTGGCCGACCTCGAACAAGCAACCGCCGATCACCACGCGGCCTACAAGCGCTGGGTCGAACTAACCGAAAAAATCGACGGCTGACCGCTTGAGATAACGGCGAAACCTCCGTACAGCCGACCACACGGACAACAACATCGAATCGGCGGCCCACCCCAACCCTCCCACGAGCTGTCATCCTGACGCTGAGCTTCGCGAGGCGGAAGGATCCGCGGTTGCTTTTCCGCACTCGTGCGTCGCGCGAAACCTCCCGATCGCCCACTTTACGGCCATGATGCCGACTTTCGCGTGAACCGCTACACTCCAATCGATGAAGGACAGGTTGGTCTTTGCATTATTTTCTCGGCACTCCTTGACTGAAACGCTCACTCGACGACAAATCGCCGCGCTCGTCAATTTCGATGGGGGGATCGTATGCCCAGACAAATGGGGAGAATTTGAGCCACTTAAGAGGCCATTCGATGCTGAGGATTTCAGCGTCCCGGTTCGGTGCCTTGCGAAGCCCGGCGGCAGGTTCTTTTACCGCAAGGGCAAGCCAATTCAAATCAGCGGCGAAATCTGGAACTTGACCCATCCCCCGACGGCACGGTTTCCGTCACCCCTCTTCGCGAATTACTGGACCGGTAGGTTCGAAGGCAGGTGGGTTGAGAAAGTGGGAGTTCAGAAAGTTCAGGAGTGTGTGCGAGCTGTTCCGAACGTCGGGTTCGGATTTCGGATTTCTGACCACCGAGGCTGACCTGAAAGCGAAAAACACGTCGGCGAGCTACTACAGCTATCAGGGGATGAAACTCGAAAATGGGGTTCCCGGGCTTTACTGGCTGAACCTCTTTAGCTACGGATTTGCAAACTGGCTAGGACTGGACACATTCCCAAGCCAACTTGCGGAATCCGCCCTCTTGCGCGGTGATCTATGGTTGATCGCGTTTTCCGACACTCCTGAACACTGCAGGGATATTGACATACTCCAGAAACAACGTGCCGCAATCGAATGGCTGGGGTCGGATCGATTCTTCGACATGCGCTCTCCAGACCGAAAGCTGAACTCACCAGACTGGAAGTTCAATCCTCCTGCATCGTTGACGTAATACCGGCCTGACAGAACATTCGCGTCTGAATCGAACAGGCTGGTCGCCCGCGCCTATGAGATGTATGCTGAGAACAGCATCAAATGATGCTGGAATTGTGTGGAAAGGAGGCAAGCATGCCACGCCGTTCCTCGGTTACTGTCGAAGATGATTCCGGCGGAGCGGGAGGTGTTGTAAAGCGCACCCGGACGACGGTGACGCTGGACGACGATCTCATCCGCAAAGCCCAGGCGTATACGGGGGTTAAGGAGAAATCGGCGCTGATTCGGGAGGCTCTGGCGCAGCTGGTCCGCCGGGAAGCGGCCAGGAGGCTGGCAACGCTGGGCGGCACCATGCCCGATCTGCAGAGGATTCCGCGCCGCAGACTGCCACGAAAATGACTTCCACAGATACTCCCATCCTCATCGACACGAACATCTGGATCGAACATTTCAAGTCCGCAAACAAGGAAGTTTCGGCCTTGCTGGAAGCCGGCAGAGTCGTGATGCACCCCTTCATCGTTGCGGAGCTGGCTTTGGGCGGTCTCCGGGATCGCATGATGACCCTCGCATCGCTTGAATTCCTTCCCGAGTTGCCGGTCGCCGAACTCCCAGAAGTCCGTCAACTGATCGAAATGCGAAAGCTCTACACGGAGGGCATCGGCTTGGTCGATGCCCACCTTATCGCCTCGCTCATTATCGTCCATACCCCGACCGAACTCTGGACGGACGACGGTGGGCTTACGCGAGTCGCTGGAAAGCTCGGCTTTCTGGCGACACCCCCGTTCACTGCGTGACGATCCGTCCGTCCGGGTCACAGGCACCCGCATACTCCATCGGAGGTACGAGCCAACTCACCCACCCGTTTCCCGTGAGTATCAGGATCGCGCATCAGTGCCCACCCGGAGAATCGGGCGTGCCGTCGGACCAGCTTCGAACCGGAATCATAAAAATAATCATCCGGTCCTGGGCATCGTCGGAGGCAAGAATCGGAGACGCCTCCACATTTGCGCCCCAGTCACGGTCTTTGGCGGCGGCCTGGGCGACAAAAAACATCACATGGGGACGCCAGTTCTTCCCGCTGTCGCCCAGATACTGTTGTTTGGACAGCATGTAGCACATCGCGCCAGGCTCGAGCGGGGGCAGTTGCCGGGTATCGAGCGCGGATTCGATCGCGTGGGACATGGCGGCTGCCGATTTTCCCTCGAGGATCAGTTTGGTCTTCATTATGGTGATAGGCAGATAGGTTCGAGCGGCGGCAGCGTTGAGGCACAGCGGACCCCGCAGCCGGGGATTCCAGAAGTCAGAATTGTCGAGTGGCGCGGTCCACCCTCGCTCGACCAGACACACGAATCCGTTGCTGCCATGTCCCTTGCTGCCATGGACCGCGGTTTCGTAACCGTGCTCCCGCAGAACTAAAACCTCGGCGTCGCGCGAGATGGATTCCGGGCCCGCGCTCCGCGCCAGGGCGATCTCAGCCGCCTCCGGCATCAGGTATTGCTGCAGCGGCGCCATGGCGGGATAGGGTGTTTTGGCGCCGGATGCCGCCTGCCGCCACGCCGCGCTCGACAACAAGCCGAGCATGAAAACCGGTACTGCGATGCTGCTGAATCTCACTGGCTTCATTGATTTCTCCTGGTCGGTTCTCATACGAATCCGCGCGGCGATTTTTTCGTTCCGCGCCCCGGGGGAAAATACGTTGATATCAATATAATCCAGGCTAATCCCGGCGGCGCGGGCCTGGAGGGTCACTGGCGCCCCGCCTGCCCCATCGGAAGGGTTCGCCTGAGCCGGCCGCCTGCCCGCCTTCGGCTCCAACGAATAGCCGTCCTGCCACCGGCCCCAGCCACCAGCTCCCAGCCCCCAAGCTCCCAGCTCCGCGCCTTAGCTACCCGCTACCGGCTACCGGCTACAGGCTGCCCGCT
>PMSS01000361.1 GCA_003167515.1 Acidobacterium sp.
GGTTGTTCTCTGAATCAGCAGCTGCCGAGTTCAGCTTCTTGTAACACCTCGTGCTCCTCCTCGACTCAGCATTCAAACAATACACGGGTTTGCGCCAATACTTCGATCCCGTTTGCCAGCGCATGCCCGCGTCGGGATCGTCGCGACCTTAAGGAGCGGTGTTACTTCGCCCGGATCCGATTTCATGAGCGTCCCTCGCGCCGGTCGCGTGGTGGAACACCGGAATTCTCACCGATTCGAGGCGGAAACGGGCAGGCCTTTTTGCGCCCTTCTTTTCAGAGAAATTGACCAGACGAGGCCGGGGTCTCGCTACATTCGAGGTTCTCGCGCCCTGGCAGGTAACCGGGCAGGAGTCCCACGGCGGAAAATGCGTGGTACCGTGGAAGCCAGTTTTCCCCTGGCACCGATTTTCCAGACTGCCCCGGGACGCACGCATGGACAAGCAGGAGCAAGCCGCGGAGCAGTTGTTTGGGGAAGCGCTCGACCTGCCGCGCGATCAGCGACGGGCATTCCTGGACCGCGTCTGCGCCGGCAAACCCACCCTGCGCCGAATGGTGGAAGATCTGCTGGATGAAAATGATCGCCTGAGCGGGTTTCTCTCTGAACCGGCCTTCGCTAAAGCCCAGGCGGCGGCGGGGACGGCGTCCCAGACCCTGGTGCTGGCGTCGGGCAAGCGTCTGCTGGAGCGATACGAGATCACGGGCAAACTGGGCACAGGCGGAATGGGCGTGGTCTACCGCGCGCGCGACGAGAAGCTGGGCCGCGAAGTCGCCATTAAGATGCTGCAGCGCGGCGTGGTGGCAGGTGTTGAAGCTCGAGCCCGGTTTCGGCGTGAGGCTCAGGCCCTCGCAAAAATGAACCACGCGCACATTGCCTCCGTCCACGACGTGATTGAGCAGGATGGCGCGGATTGCATCGTGATGGAGTTGGTGGCGGGCGAGTCGCTGGCGGCGAAGCTTCGCGGCGGCGAGCTATCGGCAAAGGAGGCGACAACGATCGCGCTGCAGGTGGCCGAAGCCCTCGAAGAGGCCCATGAGCAGGGCGGGATCCACCGCGACCTGAAACCGGCCAACGTGATGATCACCCCAAAAGGTCAGGCCAAGGTTCTCGATTTCGGACTGGCAAGGCTGCTGGGCCCGGCGGATGTCACGCAAACGGCGATGGAGACAGGCGGAGTGATGGGCACGCCCCTATACATGTCGCCGGAGCAGGCCATTGGGCAGAGAGCCGATGTGCGAAGCGACCTGTGGAGCCTGGGGGTGACCTACTACGAATCGCTGACCGGAGTGGAACCGTTTCGCCGACCCACGACCCTCGCGATTCTGCGCGCAATCACCGATGAGACGGCGCAGCCGGTGCGGGAGCTTTGCCCTCAGACGCCTCTGCTGGCGGAACAAATCGTGGCGCGGGCGCTCGAGAAGGACCCGGAACTGCGATACCAGCACGCGCGGGATTTCGCTACGGATCTACGGAGAGTGCTGCGGGACCTGGAACCGGGACGCGTAACCGGATCGGGAACGCATGCGGCGCCTCTCCCGGTAACTACCCGACCAATTCGTCATCGAGCGCTTCGTCGAATCGCGTTTCTCGCCGCTGCGCTGGTGGTGGTGGGGACAATCCTGATATTGCTTGCTCCAGCGCCGGCGACCGGAAACCTCGAATCGACGCAGATTTCCTTTTCCAATGAGGCCAAGCTCGGCCCGCTGCTCACCGACGGCGCCCGGCTTTATTTCGAGAGCCGTAATATTCCGTCGGCGATGTCTGTGAGCGGAGGAATGATCGCGCCGATTCCGGGGCTGAGCGGCGGAATGTATCTGGTGGATGTATTGGCAGATGGGTCGAAGGTCCTGGTATGGGCTCAGAACATGAACAATGAGGCGGTCGGCGGTTGGTTCCTGGTGGGATCGAGCCTGGGCGGAGCGTGGCGGAAGATTGGGACCGAGCAGGACGCCAATCCCATTGCGCGGTGGTCGTCGGACGGAAAGTCGATCTACTTCGTGAAAGGCCAGCAGGTATGGGCGATGGATGAGGATGGCGGTCATGCTCGGCCTCTGTGGAAGCCGCCCCAGCCTCCTTTCACGGTGGCCGTCTCCCCGGTTGGGAAGCAGCTCGCGGTGACCATCTCTTCCACCCCACCGCGTATATGGCTGCTGGACAGTGACGGAAAACACCCCCATCCACTGGAACTGGATTGGCCGACGGATGCTGCTGCAACTCAGGGTCAGTGGACTCCGGACGGGCGCCGCTTTCTCTTCAATTCCGACCGCGAAGGGCGCGGAAATGTGTATGAGTTGGTCAAACCGCGCTGGTTCGAAATCTGGAAGAAGCCGGAGGCGATGCGCCTGACCGGGAATCAGTTGAACATCACCGATGCGACGCCGGCCCGCGACAGCAAGAGCCTCTATGTGCTGGGGAGGGTGGAATCGGGAGCGATGCAGGTATTCGATCCACGGGCGGGGAAGCTGGTGCCGTTTCTCGGGGGGCTGCCAGCTTCGGAGCTTGTCGTGTCTCCGGACCGGCAGTGGATGGCGTACTCGGAATATCCGAGCGCTCATTTGTGGAAGAGCCGCTTGGATGGCAGCGAGGCTGTCCAGCTAACCGAGACCCCGGCCTGGATGGAACAGTGGTCCCCGGATGGGAAATGGATTGCCTATTCCGACTGGAGCAAGATCTACCGCGTCTCAGCGGATGGCGGTGCACCGGAGAAGCTGATGGGGGAAGGCAATAACGAGGTGATGCCGGCATGGTCGCCCGATGGAAAGTCCATTGTCTTTAACCGGTTCGATGGGTGGAATGAGCCGGATGGACTGTATGTGGTGAATCTGGAGAGCCGGAAGGTGACGCCGGTGCCGGGCGGGGAGAAATTTTACATTCCCGCACAGTCTCCGGACGGAAAGTATCTGGTGGCCATGGCGCGAGAGCCCCTGCGGATGGTGATCTACTCCGCGGCGACGAAACAGTGGCGCACACTGAGGCCGTTCGACGCGCCCGAAGGCTTCTATGCCTGGTCTCCAGACAGTCGCACCGTTTACTTCTCGCAGACCCAGACCCATGCGGGTATGTACCGGCTGTCGGTGCCGGGCGGCGAGTGGGAGCGCCTCTCGGACATTCCGGATACGACCGTATACAACGAGGCTTTCGTGAGCGTGACGGCGGACGGACAGCCAGCGATTATGAGCCCAGCCGGAGCAGAACAGGTGTACTCGCTGAAGTGGAAGTGAGTG
>PMSS01000382.1 GCA_003167515.1 Acidobacterium sp.
TCGGTCGCGAAGCGGCCGATAAGAATCTCAAGCGGGAAGGGCTCCTCGCTGGACGAGAATCGCAACAACACAAGCGCGCGAAAAAAACCCGGCGTATCAACCCCCGCCAGATCAAAACACAAATGTCATCCTGAGCGAAGGTTGTTCGCACCAGCGAAAAACCGCAGCCGAAGGGCCTGCGGTTGCTTTTTGCATCTCCCTGCGACAGTCCCGTCAGTCAACCTCAATCCTGCGCAGCAGGATCGCCCCATCGCGAGTGCCAATGAATCAATCACACTCGCGAACAAGGTCAAAAACAGCACCGCGGAGGCACTAACTGGATTCAGGGGCCCCAGCCCAACTCACCTGTTTTCAGAGCCGGCAGGTACCGCAAAAAAAGGGTTACTGTCCAACCCCAACAAAACAAGGCACAACGCGAACCACCCCCTGGGGGCCAAATTTCTCAGAAAAGCGGTCGCACTACTAATTGTGCAGAGTGCCGAAAAGTGTCTCATGGGGTACCGTTTCAGCTAACTCGCTAGAAATCGAGCCGCAGCGCCACCTGCCCCGTCCGATTGCCGCCCAAACCCTGCGGCAAAACCTGGGTCAGCGCCCCAAACGTCGCCGTGTTCGAGATGTTCGTCTGCGGCGGCGCAAAATTCGACCGGTTCAGCACATTCGTAAACGTCGCCTCGAACCGCAGCTTGTAGTTATCGTGCAGGCTCACATTTTTGGCCAGCCCGGAATTAACATTCAGCAGCCCCGGCCCCTCAAGAATCCCGACGCCGCAGTTGCCGAATCGCCCCGCACCCGCCGGCGTCTCCGCAAACGCGCCGAGGTTGAAAAACACGCCCGGCGTTGCGCTCTTATAAGGAGAGCCGAAACCGCAGTCCGGCCGCAGAATCGCTCCGCCGCCCGACCGCACCGCCATCCCCGTGTTCGACTGGTCGAAAGCCGGGCTCGTCGTCGGAGTCACCCACTGCCCCGACTGCATCGTCGTCACCGTGCTGATGTCCCATCCGCCCAGCACCGCGTTCGCAGCCCGCGGCCCGCTCCACGCGCGCCCCGCGCCGTAAGGCAGCTGATACGTCCCGCTGATCAGCGCCCGATGCCGCGGCGTCGCCACCACATTGCCCCGGTCCGATTTCAGATTGAACCGGTTCGCAATCTCAACCGCATACGCCTCTTCGCTGGCAAACACCGTCGGCGCGTCGCTGCCCTGCGCATCGCTCAGGTCCTTCGCCCACGTGTAGTTAGCATGCAGCGACAAACCGTTGCTCATCCGGTGATCCACCTCGGCGATCCCCGCCTGATAACTCGCCTGACCCAGGTTCTCCGATGTCATCAGCAGCGTCCAGTTCTGGTAAGGCGCGCGATTGTCGACAAACACGCCCGCTGTCGCGCCCGTGTCCCAAGGCGTCGTGCTCGGAGCAATCTGGTTCAGATCGATGGTCACCGGCAGCCGATAATTCGACATACCCACGTAACTCAGCCGAGCAACATCGTGCTGCGTCACCTGCCGCTCGATCGTCAGATTCCACTGCGTCGCCTGCGGATCGCGGAAGCGCGGATCATTCGCCTGCTCCAGACTTCCACCGCCCAACGTCACCGAGGTCGTCGCCGGCGCCGTCTGCGGAAACTGAAACGCCGGCTGCACCACAGCCAGCCCGCCATTCGCCCCCGAAACGGCATTGACGTTCGTCAACAAGTTAGAAGTCGGATTCCCCGCATTGTTAAACGACATCGGGCCCAGCGTGGTCTGCGTGAAAATCCCCACGCCTGCCCGAATCACCGTCTTGTCATCGTTGAACGGCCGATAAGCAATGCTGACCCGCGGATCGAGATCCAGCTTGTAAAGCTGCCGCAACCCCTGCGTTACATGATCCTGGCTCGCTGTCTCCACATTCGAGCACTGCAGCGCCGTGTTATTCAGCGCGCAAGCATTGAACGTATCCATAAATCCCGTGTAAACGCCCTGCAACGCCGGATTGGCCGTGGTCGTCGTGCTCCCCGCCTTCAAAAACTTATCCGGCACCAACACGCTGTTCGTCTTAGGATCGAAGCTCCCCAAATCTCCCTGGCTCTCATCGAACGGCGGCAGTAACTCCCAGCGCATTCCGTAATTCACAGTAAGGCGGCTGCTTAGCTGCCATTCATCCTGCCCATAAACGCCCCATTGCGTCGACATAGCATTGATCTGTGGGCTCGTGATCGCAAAAAACGATTCCTGCGGAAGCCCCAGTAACAAATCGCCGAGAGCATAGTTCGTGAACAACCCAGGATAGAAGATAAAATCGCCATAATCGTCCGAAGGCTGAAAGAACATCAGCGCGTTATAGCGCACCCGCCGCGCATCCGCGCCAAACTTCAGCGAGTGCTTACCGCGCATCCATGTCAAATTGTCCGTGAACTCCGTGGTCTCAGAAATCGTCGTTCCAACCCGATCCTGCCCGATGTTCGAAAACGTCCCGTCGCTGAAGTTGAACGTCGGAAACGCATCGCCCGTCGGATGAGAACTAATGTTGACCCCCTGCAAGCCCAGCCCTGTGATCGCCGAGCTTCCTTCAATCGGGAATCCATCGTTCTCCGTGAAGTTAGTAAATCCAAACCGAAATTCATTCACGAGATCGTTGCGTAACACGTAGTTATATGAAGCCAGCAGACTGCGATTCTGGTCGTGCGCCGTCACGTTCGGCAGAAACTGGTTCGCCGTCAGCCCGCTCCCACCTTCACTCACCTGCAAATTCTTCCAGCTGAAACGGGCGTAGACACTCTGCTTCGACGTAAGCGTTTCATCCAGGCGCAGATCAAATCCATTGGTGCTCGACGGCGTTGGCACCAGCGCCTGGTAGTTATATCCATTTCCGTTTGCGTTCGGCAGAGGATAGTACGACAACAACGCTGTAGCCACGGGGCTGATGGTCGGAATCGTGTTGTTCGCGTACGCCATTCCCGTGAACGGGTTATTCACCGGCGCACCCTGTCCTGGCGCGTTCACCAGCGCACTCAGATCGCCCGCGCGCTCGGCAGCTGTCGGAACCAGCAGCTGTTCCGGATAAGACTGGGTCTTGCGGTTCCCCTCATAATCCAGGAAGAAAAAAGTCTTGTCCTTCAGCGCACCGAGCTTCGGAAGGAGTACCGGACCACCCACACTCCCGCCGAATGCGTTAAAGTTCTTCGGCGCCTTGAACGAGAAGTCGTACACCGTCGCATCCAGCGCATCATTCTGGAAATACTCGAATGCGCTGCCGTGCCACTGGTTCGTCCCGCTCTTCGTCGTGAACGTCACATCGCCAATCTGCGCAAACTCAGCGTTATTGTTGAACGCCGTCACCTTCGTCTCCGAAATTCCCTCCGAAGATGGATAAGCATCATGCAGCGCCCCATTCGACCGCACGTTCGCCGTCGAAATCCCGTCCACCGAAAACCCCACCTGAGCCGCAGTCGCCCCGCCCACAGCAATGTTTCCCTGGCTGTCCGTAACCACACTCGGCGAAATCGCCAGTGACGCCAGCGGACTGCTCGACACAGCCCGCGAATTCATCGGCAGCTCCGTTACCTCCTGCTGTGCCAACGTGTTGCTCACCGTTCCGTTCTCGGTATTCAGCGCCGCAGCCTCTGCATTCACCTGCACCGTCGTCGCGTTCGTGGCAATGCTCAGCGTCACCGGAACCCGCAGGTCCTGCCGCGCATCCAGCTGCGCGTTCGACACTACCGCCTTCGCAAAACCCGCGTGCTCCACCGTAATGGAGTAATGCCCAGGCTGCAGGTTCTCCACCACAAACTCGCCCGCATCGTTCGTCGTCGCCTGCCGATCGAAATTCTGTTCGAGCGAATGCACCCTCACCGTCGCGCCAGGAATCACGGCCCCTGACACATCGGCTACTGCTCCGCGAATGCTCCCAAAAGTCGACTGTGCCCGCGCACTCCAAGCCGCCGCCAGGATTACCAGCAACAGCAAACCCACTGCGCGCATGCAGCGCTTGGCGAGGGACACAAAGCCCGGCAACGCCGGCTGCGCAGTTGGCTCTCCGCGCAGCACCAGGCTTTCCAGCTGCATGCACATCGCTGTATGGGCTGTAATGTACGAAGTCGAATAAAACGCTTTTCCAGAAGTGACCACAGTTCTTGCCTCCCCGGAAACACACCGGTCACCTCTCAGCAAAACCTGGAATGCATAGTCCTCGCACAAGGCCTCCATAAGAAATCCGTAGTCATAAAAGCGGCTTAAGCGCGGTATAGGTTAACCCGCCGCCGACCAACGACAACGCCGAAATCTCTCAGACCCCATTAAGTTCAGAAGCCATTCATCCGGCTCGGGTTCTGCCACCAGTGGCTTGCAGAACCGCCGCTCCACCAGCTATACATGCAGGGTCACGACCACGAAGGCCTCGAATGGATAAGCGAGAATTTCTCAGGACCTCGGGCGCAGCCCTCACCGGCTGTATGCTGTCGCGTATGCTGCACGCCCAGGCACAGCCCGCGCCCCGAACCAACTGGGCCGGCAACTATACCTATTCCACCGGCAACCTGCGCCAGCCCTCCACCATTGAAGAGGTGCAGTCCATCGTCAGAGAGTGCAGCCGCCTCAGAGCTCTCGGCTCCCGCCACTCCTTCAACGGCATTGCCGACAGCACAGAGAACCAAGTTTCCGTCGCCGCTCTCCGCTCCATCGATCTCGATTCCGCTGCCAGCATCGTCACCGTCGGCGCCGGCATCCGTTACGGCGATCTCGCGCCCGTCATCGATGCTAAGGGCTTTGCCCTGCACAATCTCGCCTCGCTCCCACACATCTCTGTCGCCGGAGCCATCGCCACCGCCACGCATGGCTCAGGGCTCCACAACGGCAACCTCGCGACCGCCGTCTCGGCTCTCGAGTTCGTAGCGGCCAGCGGCGACCTTCTGCACCTGTCGAGAGACAAAGATTCCGACAGATTCCACGGTGCTCCCGTTCATCTCGGTGCGCTCGGCATCCTCACCCGCATCACCCTCGACGTCCAGCCCACCTATCCGGTCGCACAAACCGTTTATCTCGATCTGCCCTTCGCACAACTTGAGCGCCACCTCGAAGAGATCTTTTCAAGCGGCTACAGCGTGAGCCTCTTCACCGATTGGCAGAACAGCCGCGTCACACAGGTCTGGATCAAACGTCGTACCGACCGCACCTACGACGCCCCACTCGGTCCTGACTTCTTCGGCGCGTACCGCGCCACCGTCAAAATGCACCCTATTCTTGGCCACAGCGCCGAGGCCTGCACCGAGCAACTCGGCATACCCGGTCCCTGGTACGAGCGCCTCCCCCATTTCCGCATGAACTTCACCCCCTCCAGCGGCCAGGAGCTGCAGACCGAATATTTTGTCCCCATCGAGCAGGGCTACCAAGCCATCCGCGCCGTCGAGACCCTCCGCGACCAGATCACTCCTCATCTCTTCGTTACCGAGCTTCGCACCATCGACAGCGATGAACTATGGATGAGCATGGCGTATCGGCGCCGCTCCCTCGCCATCCATTTCACCTGGAAACCGGAGTGGCCCGCGGTCCGGACCATCCTGCCTCAGATCGAAGCCAGGCTGAAGCCCTTCGGCGCTCGCCCGCACTGGGCCAAGCTCTTCACCGTCGAGCCCGCTCATCTCGACTCGCTCTATCCGCGCCTCTCCGACTTCAAATCGCTGGCCGCGCAATACGACCCGCACGCCAAATTCCGCAATCAGTTCCTCAGCACCAACCTCTATAGCGCATAACCAGCGCCCAACGCCGTCGCCTGTGTCGGGCGTGTCCGCCCAGAACTGACAGCCTTCAAAAATTCGTTTGACGAATCAAACCATTTCCNNCGTCACCGAGCGCCAGGCCAGCGTCCTCGATCACCTCGACATGACTCGACCAACCACGCTTTCGAAGCTTGCCGACCACATGGGCGTCAGCCGTTCTTCCATGAGCATCCTGGTCGCTCGACTCGTCCGCGGCGGTTACATCGCCCAGCGCCGCGATCCATCGATGGCCGCCGTGTCGGCCTCACCCTTACCGCCGCCGGGACCCGCGTGAAGGCCGACAACTCCGTGCTCGATCCTCAGTTACTCCGAAAGATGTTCGCGCAAATGCCCGCGGCGGAACTCGAATCCTCGCTACGCGGCATCGAATCCCTCGCCAAATACGCCAGAATCCTCCAACGCCAAAGAAGCCGAACGCACCAGAAAAAAGAAAGAAGGCACGACGCATGAAGATCCTGCTCATCCTGGTCGGCGCACTCATCCTCATCATTGTGCTAGTCGTCGGCACCGGCTACCTGCTGCCAAAACACCACGTCGCCACCCGTGCCGCGGTCTTCCACGCCACGCCCGACCAACTCTACGCCTACATTGCCGGCCCGCAGAACTGGCGCCCCGAAGTCCTCCACAGCGAACTCGACAACGGCCCCAACGGCCAGCGCATCCTGCGCGAATCCCTGCGCGACGGCAGCAACATGACCTACGAAATCTCCGCCTGCGACTTCCCCAAATCCCTCACACGCCGCATCATCGGCAAAAACCTGCCCTTCGACGGCTCCTGGACCTACTCCCTCGATCCCTCTTCCAGCGGAACCACCGTCCGCATCACCGAAGACGCCAACATCTACAATCCCGTCTTCCGCTTCATGTCGCGCTTCGTCCTCGGCTACACCAGCACCATGGACAAATACCTCCGCGCTCTCGGCGCAGCCACCGGCCAGCCGCAGGTCCAGATCACTGATTGACCGGTCTGGACGCATCTCCCCCCATCCCATATACTTAAATTTGTTGTTCGAACGCATTCAGTAAGCAGGATCACCATGCCCAAACTCAAGACGCACAGGGGCGCCGCCAAGCGCTTCAAAAAGACCGGCACGGGCAAATTTATGCGCGGCCAGTCCAAAATGCGGCACATCCTCACGTCGAAGGAGACCAAAACCAAGCGCAAGCTGGCTCATAGCTGCCTGGTTTCGGACGCCGACCACAAGAAGGTTGCCCGCATGATTCCCTACGCCTGAGAACAGGCCTGGCGGCAGGCTCCGGGCTCCGGTCAGCAGCATGAGCCCCGCTTCGATGGCGGGTCTCATACGATGCCTCACCGAGGTCAGAGTTAGCCAGCCCTGTTCGATCCTTCCGGGCCCTCATCGAGAGGGCTCCCCTCGAGCGAAAGCGAGAGGAGAGGACAGGCAAACACAGCGAGTGAAGAGGTCATTCCACCTCCAGCCGCTCAACCGACCCATAAAGGAGAACTACGATGCCCCGCGTTAAACGTGGAACCAAACGCACCGACCGCCGCAAGAAAATCCTGAAGCGCGCCAGCGGCTACTTTCTCACCAAATCCAAGCTTTACCAGGCAGCCCAGGAAGCCGTCGAGCGCGGCCTCAAGTTCGCCTACAGCGGCCGCAAGCAGAAGAAGCGCCAGTTTCGCTCTATCTGGATCGTGCGCATCAACGCTGCCGCCAAGATCAATAACATCTCGTACTCGCAGCTGGTCCACGGTCTGAAGAAGGCCGGCATCGAACTCGACCGCAAGGTCCTGGCCGACATTGCCGTCAACGACGCAGCCGCGTTTGCCGCGCTCGTTGGTCAGGCGAAAGCCGCCCTCAACACCGCCGCCGCATAGGACCGCCGACCCCATCGAATGCCCATCCTGCGC
>PMSS01000157.1 GCA_003167515.1 Acidobacterium sp.
CCTCGCAGCGTTGCGAGCGCTGACTTAACCTAGTGTCGATGGGGTGGGGCGGGGCGGCTGTGTTGCAGCGCACATGCGGGTGTGATGGGCATCACATTGCGGTGTTGGGCTGGCGTGCGGGCGTGGCGGTGCGGGCTTTTGCGATTCACAGCGGGGGCGGTTGAATTTGCGGGGGAAGGCGCGCGGGCGCTGCGGAAAGAGGGTGGCCGCGTGGCTTAAACCGGATCAAACGCCGCGTTTTGCAGCGTTTGACCCACCCAGCCGCGGTGTTACCATAGAGGTGCGGGGTGGAGCAGCCTGGTANNAATCCAGCCCCCGCAACCAAATCTTTCAATAGCTTACCGAGATTCGGTTGCTCCGACAGACTCCCAAAAACTCCCAATAAGAAAAATCATGGTGTTAGGCGTTCGCCCGTATCGGCTTGAGCACCATCACATTCGACCCGGGCCAGCGTTCTAATGCGCCAGGATCTGCTCGAAGTACTGCAGGGCGCGCGGATCGTGCGTCTGACCCAGCCAGAAAATCGCTTCCCGGCGAATAGCCGGATCCCGATTGGTATCGGCGACACGTATCAGCTGCGGCACCGCATCGTCTTTCGGCAGCTGGCTGAGAGCAAAAACAGCCTTCCGTTTGACGGCGACTTCCGGATCGTTTTCGATCGCGTCCTTCAACGCGGCGACCGCTTTTGCACCCGCCTTCTGCGCCACCCAGAACAGCGCCTGCTCGCGCACGGCGGTATCGCTGTCGGATTTGGCCATGCGGATCAAATCGTCCGCGGCCGCAGGGTCATGACTGGTGGAAATATCGAAGGTGAGTTTCTTGCGAAATTCAGGATCGGTATCGGTTTGGGCAAGCTGCTCGAGGACGAGAAGTCCATCGTGACCACGCTCGGCGCCCAGCCAAAACGCCGCCTTGTCCCGCAGCCAAAGCGGGTTACCGGACGAGGCGAGCGAAGCGAGCGCCGAGGTGGCCTTCGGAGTCGCGTGCAGAGCCAGCGCGGCAAGGGCCTCGTCTGCCAGATGATGGGAGCTGTCTGCCGCAGCCAGACTACCCAGATCAGCAACGCTGTCCTCCGGCTGCACTCCTGTTAGCCACGTGAACGGCAGCCCCCCGGCGTTGAGCCGGCAGCCGGCCCCGACGAAGCGAATCTTTGTAACCGTCCCCTGATCGATACGCAACAGCACGTCGATGTTCGTTTCCACCTGTGGGTTTCCGTCCGATGACCGGAAACTGTGATCCGAGTCCTCTAGTCGATATTCACCACAACATCCATCGTCCATCGACGATTGCGTGTCTCCCGAACATACAGAAAAATGCGACCCCGCAAGAGCAGGCACTTCATAGCCCAGCCAGAGTGGTCCATTTGCATGCTGAAATCGGTCCACCGTCGCGGACAGTCCTGGGCCGACCGGCTCAGAGTGAAACTGCGAGTTGACGACCTTCGGCTGCTGCTCTGCAACCGCCAGCAGAGATGCGCCGAGAAGAAGAGCGGCGAACAGGTTTGGTTTCATGGGAACGGCTCCTCGCTATTTGTTCAAAATCTCAAGCATGTAATCCGTAGCTTCCTGGCTGTGCATCAGGCTCAGCTGCTGGACCAGGTACTGCTTCATCTCCACATCCTTTTCCCCGCGCGCCAGCGTAACCAGATCGTGCGCGTCGTTGGCGAGGAACAGCGCCTGCGCCGCAGCCTTCTTCGTCTCCGGGTCGGAATTCTTCTCATAGGTGGCGACGAGCGTTGGAGCCGCCGACATTCCGCCCGCGATCCCGAGGTTGCGAATAGCCCTGCGCCGCAGTTCGGCATTCTGCTCCGAACCCACGATCTCGTCCAGCGGGTCCACGCCGTTGTGGCCGCTCGCGATCAGGCTGTTGATGATGTCCGCTTTGGTTTCCGCGCTGTTGGTTGCGCGGTAGAGCGTCAGCAGATCGGAGCCGGCGCCCAGCGCGCCCAGCGTATGCACAGCGGTGCGCACCAGGTCGGGGTTCGTTTCCTGGCGCGCGACTGCAAGCAGTCGCGCGGAGTCTCCGGTGATAACGTACGACTGCAGAACCACCCGTTTCACCTCCGGGTCCGTGCTGTGCAGATAAATGTCAGCGAGCATGTCGCCCGACCGCTTGCCCCCGGCAGTCGCCACCATGCGAATAGCCTTGATCTGGAGCGCCGGTCCTTGCTGCCCGCGCGCAATCCGATCGATCAGCGCCCGCGCTTCTGGCGACTCGCTCTGCGCCAGAACAAAAAGCGCGCGGCTCTTCAGTTCCTCGGATTGATTGCCGCTGAGAATTTTCTGAAGGATCGGGACTACCTGCGCCTGGTCCTCCTGCATCAGCGCGTTAAGCGCCAGCAGCTTCAGGTTCTCGTCCGGCTCTGCCTGCGGAGGAACGGGATCCCCGCTCTTCCCGCGAATCTCGATTTCCAGCGCACCGCATTCCTCGATCCACCGACTCTTCGGATAGCGCTGCCGCAGCTCGCCGCACGTGCTCAGCGCGCTGGCCGCCTGTCCTTCCTTGTTCTCGGCGTAAGCCTTCCAGTACAGCGCGCCCTCGGCATGCTCTCCATGCAGCTGCGCGACTTTGTCGAAGAGGCCGGCCGCGTCCTGCCAGCGGCTTTCGTTGATCGCACGCGTGCCGTCGGCGTAGAGGCTGGCATCGTCGCCGCCGGTCCCGGAATTAACCGCCGGCGGCGCGGGTTGCAGGTCCACGGCGTACACAGACCTCGGCACCACACTCAGCACTGCCGCCAGAACAACAGCCAACAGCAAATTGATTTTCATTAGATGGTCGCTCCCTTTGCATGTTCGGCGCCGCTCTGCAGGTCCGGCGTCCTCGACAGCAGGACGCGAACCTCGAAGAGGATGCCTTCGGTGTTCATTTCTTTGCGCACTCGATCCAGATCGACCGCGCTGAGACTGGGATCGTTGGCGACCTCTGCGAGGACCCGCTCCAGCCGGTCCAGCGCGGCCGCCAGAGCCGGATCGCCAGCCTCGCTCGCACTCAGGCGATACAGTCGATTGGAGGCGAGCAGTTCACGCGCCTGGCTCTGCAGTTGAGAATTCTCGGCAGCATCGCCAGGATCGGCGTGCTGCAGCGCAACCAGCAGACGCTCCGTCCGGTCCAGGTGATCGGTCAGAACCACCAGAACCACGTGCTTTGAAGTCTGCGTATGGACGCCACCGTCCGTTTTAGCGGTGTTCGATTTCTGCCGCTCCCAGTAGCGGCCGCCGATGAACGCGACCGCCATCAGCAGAGCGCAGGCGGCAACCAGGCCTGCCGCTTTCCACTGCATCTGGATATGCCAGCCTCGTTGTTTGCTTTCGTATGGCACAAGCGACGGACGAAGCGCCTGCCAAACCTCCTCGCCATACTGCGCGCCGCGCTGCGGAACCGGCGCGGGCCGGATCGCCTCCATATGCTGCTTCAATTCCGCATAACTGGCCGAGCACTCCCGGCACGCGTGGACATGCGACGCGGCAACGCTGCCCGCCGCAGCCTCGCCGTAGTACAGCGCGATCAGTTCTTCTTCGCTCAGGTGCCTCATGCATTCCCCCGCAGCGGAGCAAGCTCCCGCCGCAACTTCTGAATCGCGCGAAAGACCGCTTGCTTGGCGGCGTTCGGAGCAATGCCGAGCACGTCGGCGATCTCGCCGGTCGAGCGATCCTCCAGATGCCGCAGAACAAAAGCCGTGCGCTCGGTGGGCGTCAGGCGCTGCATCGCCATCGCGTGCGCCGTGCCGATTTCGCGGCTCAACAGCGAGCGCTCCGGATCGGCCGTGTCCGCGGCCACCTGTACGATCTTCTGCTCCGGATCGTTCTCCTCCCCGTGCCGGTATTCCGCCTCGACGCCGGGTCGATCGATCCGGTTCAGAGCGCAGTTGACCGCGATCCGATAGATCCAGGTGCCGAATCCAGAGCGAAGCTGAAAGGTGGCCAGCCTCTGGTATCCACGCAGAAAGGTCTCCTGCACAATCTCCTCCGCATCGGCATCATTGCCGATAATGCGAAACGCCACTCGGAAGACGGCGGCACTATGGGCACGGACGAGCGTGCCATACGCTTCCTTGTCCCCGGCCAGTACGGCCCGGACAACGGAGTGATCGTTTCCGTCCATTCAGCGAATTAGACAGGGGTTTTGGCTCGCGGTTAGGAGATTATTTAAGCGTTGCCCCGGCTGATTCAGGATTTTGCGTGCGCCAGCGGTGGCGGCTTGACATTACCCTACTGTGTATATTGTTCGGGACGCAAATTTGAACGGGGCTCCGCTCACATGCCTTTTTTTCTCTCGATCACTCCTGCGCAGATTCTCTTCCGCCGCCGTCGTCGCTGCCGCCGGTCGGGCTCGGCCTGGCTCCTTCTCCTGGCGGTTTCGGCGGTTGTGCTTTTTCCGCTCCGCATGCAGGCCATCGGGCAGCCGCCATATGTCAAAACCAGTCCCGGCCCCGGCAGCTTCACGTTGGCCCATGCGGGCACGACGGCAAAACTGTACGTCGATGCCGGCGACTGGCCAGGCGTGATCCGCGCGGCGCACGATCTGCAGGCCGATATCCAGCTGGTCACAGGCGTGGAGCCGGTGTTCAGCGACGATCCGAAGCCGCCGCGGGGCGAAGTGGTCCTGATCGGCACCATCGGCCGGAGCGCCGTAATCGACCACCTCATCCGCGAGCGGAAGATCGATGTGAGCGCGATTCGCGGCGAGTGGGAAGCGACGCTCACGCAGGTGGTCGAGCATCCGCTGCCCGGGGTGGAGCGTGCGCTGGTGATTGCCGGCAGCGACAAGCGCGGCACCATCTACGGCATCTACGATCTCTCCGAAGACATTGGCGTCTCACCGTGGTACTGGTGGGCCGACGTGCCGGTCCGGCACCAGGATGCGCTCTACGTCGATGCGGGCCGCTGGGTGGTGGGCGACCCGGCGGTCAGATACCGCGGCATCTTCTTAAACGATGAAGCGCCGTCGCTGACGGGCTGGGTGCACGAGAAGTACGGCAACTACAACCACCTCTTCTATACAAAGGTCTTCGAGCTGCTGCTGCGGCTGCGCGCGAATTTTCTGTGGCCGGCGATGTGGAACAACGCCTTTGCCGCAGACGATCCGCTGAATGCGAAGCTGGCGGACGAATACGGGATTGTGATGGGCACCTCGCACGAGGAGCCCATGATGTGCGCCGAGAAGGAGTGGGAACCAGGCGACGGCCCCTGGGATTACACCGCCAATGCTGCGCGCATCGGTCAGTTCTGGGGTGACTGCTTGGAGCGCGACAAGAACTATGAGGAAGTGGTTACGCTGGGGATGCGGGGCCACAACGATACGCCGATGTCCGCCGGCGACAACATCGCGCTGATGGAGAAGATCGTCGCCGATCAGCGGCAGATCCTGAAGGAAACCGTCAATCCGGACCTGGACAAGGCGCCGCAGGTGTGGGCGCTCTACAAAGAAGTCCAGACCTATTACGAACAAGGCATGCGCGTGCCGGACGACGTCACGCTGCTGTGGTCCGACGATAACTGGGGCAACCTGCGGCGGCTGCCCACGCCGGCGGAGCAAAAGCGTAGCGGAGGCGCGGGCATTTATTACCACTTTGATTATGTGGGCGGGCCGCGCTCCTATAAGTGGCTCAACACGAATTACGTTCCGAAGATATGGGAGCAGATGAACCTGGCCTGGAAGTATGGCGCCACGCGCATCTGGGTGGTGAACGTTGGTGACCTGAAGCCGATGGAGTTCCCCATCTCGTTCTTCCTCAGCATGGCGTGGAACCCTGCTCAGTTCAACCCGGACAACCTGCAGCAGTACACGGAGGAGTGGGCCGCACAGCAGTTCGGCCCCGAGCACGCGGCAGAGATCGCGCACCTCCTCACCACCTATACGAAGTACAACGGCCGGCGCAAGCCGGAGCAGCTGGAGCCGGACACCTTCAGCCTCATGCATTTCGACGAGGCCGAGCGCGTCTTCAACGAATGGAAGGTGCTCACCGACGAAGCCGAGGACGTGAACCAGGAGCTGCCGCCCGAGGAGCGCGACGCATTCTTCGAGCTGGTGCTGTACCCGCTGAAGGCCTCAGCCGTGGTGAACGAGCTGTACATCACCGCGGGCATGAACCATCTGTACGCCACGGAAGGGCGCGTGAGCACCAACGATCTGGCGGACCAGGCGCGCGAGCTGTTTGCCGAAGACGCGCAGCTGAGCAACGAGTACAACCACCAGGTGGCGCACGGCAAATGGGATCACATGATGGACCAAACGCACATCGGCTACACCTCCTGGAATGAGCCGCCGGTGAACGCCATGCCCGCGGTCACGGAGGTGCAGCCGCTTGCCGGGCCGCACATGGCCGTTGCGGTCAAAGGCGTTCCCCTCGCGGCGACGGGCGCGTTTCCTGTGGCGCTGGAGGCCTTCGATAACTACAACCGCCAGACGCGCACCATCGACGTCTTCAACCGCGGGGACCAACCATTCGGGTTCACCGCGACCACCGATGAGCCGTGGATCCATCTCAGCGCGGCCTCGGGCACGGTCAGGAAGGACGAGAAGCTGCTGGTCAGCATCGACTGGGACCAGGCGCCGGAGGGACAACACGCGGGCATGATTGCCATCCAGCAGCAGGGCGGCCCCACCGTTCACGTGCGCGTCGACGAACTGCATGCGGCGGAGCCGACGCGGGCTTCCCTGCAGGGATTTGTGGAAGCGGATCACCTTGTTTCCATGGAGGCGGAGCATTTCACCGGCGACACGAAGACCGATGCGGCGCAGTGGGTCAGGATTCCCGATTTCGGCGAGACGCTCTCCGGCATGACCATCTTCCCCGTGACTGCGGGGAGTATTGTGCCGCCGGAGCCCGGGCCCACGCTCGAGTACAGGATGTATCTCTCAGACAAAGGCCCGTGCACGGTGGAGGCGGTGCTGGCGCCCACGCTCAACTTTTTCTCCGGCCGCGGACTGCGGTACGCAATTTCCTTCGACGACCAGCCGCCGCAGGTGGCCGATGCGCTCGCGGACAGCTCCCAGCACGCCTGGGAAGAAGCGGTGAGCGACGGCGTGCGGAAAGTGACAACCACCTTGAACGTGGACACGCCAGGCTACCACACGCTCAAAATCCGCATGGTGGATCCGGGCGTGGTCCTCGAGAAGATCGTGGTTGGATTCGCGGCTCCTTCCCCAGGTTTCCCTGGGTTCGCCGGCGACCACCGGCAGGTGATTCCCTCCAGCTATCTGGGTCCCCCTGAGAGTTATCACCATCTACCTTCATTATCGGAGCATTAACAAGATGCGGCGCAGACGCGCAAAGCCGGGCGAGATCTCCACGGCGCGAGCCCGCTATCATAGCCAGAAACACAGGAATCAACTATGACGAGCAGCAGAAGAGAATTCGTAAAACAGAGTACGGTTGTTGCAGCAAGTTGCCTTTTGCCCACGAACGCCGTGCGCAATCTGAGCGCGGCAGCCGGAGCTGCCGAGGCAATACCGCCCGCAGACGGAGAGGGCGGTTGGTACAGCCGGCCCATGCGATGGGCGCAGCTCGCTTTTGTAGAAGACGATCCCGGTAACTACGATCAGTCGTTTTGGCTCGACTATTTCCGGCGCGTTCATGCGGATGCGGCCTGCCTGAGCGCGGGCGGCGTAGTGGCGTTTTACCCAACCGAAATTCCTTTGCAAAAGCGCAGTCCGTGGCTCGGGGACCATGATGCATTCGGCGATCTGCTGGACGGTTGCCGCAGGATGAACATGAATGTTGTGGCGAGAACCGATTCGCATGCATGCTGGCAAAAGGTCTATGACGCGCATCCAGACTGGATCATGGTGGATGCGACGGGCGGTAAGGTCAGGCATCCGTCCGATCCCCGGTACTGGCTAACTTGCGCGCTTGGTCCTTATAACTTCGAGTTCATGACCGCGGTGCACGAAGAGATTATGCGGAAGTACAAGCCGGATGGGATTTTCACCAACCGGTGGGCGGGAAGCGGAATGTGTTACTGCGAACATTGTCAGGGCAATTTTCGCGAGTTTTCCGGACTGGACCTGCCCCGCAGCAACGACCCCCAGGATCCGGCAAGGAAGCAATACATAGTCTGGAACCAGAAGCGGCTCTTCGATCTTTGGCGTTTATGGATCGAGAAGATAAGAGCGATCAATCCGGATGCAAGCTATATCGCCAATGCCGGCGGGGGCGCGCTGAGCCCACTGGATATGAAGACCATCGGCGAACTTGCGCCGACTCTTTTCGCCGATCGGCAGAGCCGGAAGGGGCTGATGCCTCCGTGGGCCAACGGCAAGAATGGCAAGGAATATCGAGCGACGATGGGCGACAAGCCTGTTGTTGGGATCTTCAGTGTCGGCTTTGACGACGAGCATCGATGGAAGGATTCGGTACAGAACGGCGACGAGATTCGAATGTGGGTGGCGGATGGTATAGCCCAGGGGCTTCGGCCGTGGTTCACGAAGTTCAATGCGAAGCCAATCGACCGCAGGTGGCTTCCGGTGGTGGAGGAGATCTATCGATGGCACCATGCGAACGAGGCCTATCTTCGGAACGTGCGCCCACTGGCGCGGGTGGGGCTGGCGTATTCGCAGCAGAGCGCGTGGTTTTATGGCGGGACGCAGGCACACGAGAAGATCGACGATCCGGCGCTTGGTTTCTACCAAGCCCTGGTCGAGGCCCGGATTCCGTTCGAGATGGTTCACGATCGTTGCCTCGATGCGGAGCATCTGGCGCCGTTTCGAACTTTGATTTTGCCGAACATCGCTGCTCTTTCAGACGAGCAGTGCGGACAGCTGCGCGAGTTCGTAGAAATGGGCGGCGGTCTGGTCGCAACCTATGAGACGTCGCTCTATGACGAATGGGGAGTGCGACGGAGCGACTTCGGCCTCTCAAACCTGTGGGCCGCGACCTATGGCGGGAAGGTCGAGGAGAACATGTTGAACTCGTACCTATCCGTCGAAAAGGAGCGTGGATCGAACAGTTATCATCCCTTGCTGCGCGGATTCGAGGATTCCGTGCGGATTATCAACGCAGTGAATCAGGCGGATGTGACGCCACATGACGAGAGTAGCTTCACACCGTTGCGTGTGATTCCGACTTATCCTGACCTGCCTATGGAATCGGTGTACACCCGGCCCGGCGCCACGCATAAGCCCGGCGTTTATCTGAGCCAGGCCGGGAAAGGCCGCGTGGTTTATTTTCCCGGCGATATCGATTGCACCTTCTGGCAGGTGCTGGACACAGATCACGGCAAGCTTCTTCGCAATGCGGTGGAATGGGCGACGAATGAGGATCCTCCGGTTTCGGTTGAAGGAAAGGGCATTCTCGATATTGCGGTGTGGGAGCAGAAGAACTCGATGACCATTCATCTTGTGAACCTGACGAATCCCATGATGATGAAGG
>PMSS01000170.1 GCA_003167515.1 Acidobacterium sp.
TGCAGCCCATAGCAGATGCCGAGCACCGGCAGACCCATATCGAGCACGGCCGGATCGGCGGGCGGCGCGTCGGCGTCGTACACCGAGCATGGCCCTCCGGAGAGCACGATGCCGATCGGGTTCATCGCTCGGATTTCGTCGATCTTCGCGGTGCAGCGCAAAACAACCGAGTGAACATTTTGCTCGCGGATACGGCGCGCGATGAGCTGTACGTATTGCGAGCCAAAATCGAGGATGACAATGGAGGGGGGGTGCACAGGTTAGTTTGGCAGGGTTTATTTTCGCTGTAAAGAAATCCAGCGAAGTTCCGGTCTGGAAGGCAATTACCCTGTCACCAACCCCCCAAGTTCGACAAACGCCACCACCCGAGCCACCTGGAAGAAATCCGACGCCACCAGATACAGCACCGTCACCACCGCCCACCATGCATAAAGCGATGCCCCATGCACGACCTCCTCAAACGGCAGCGGCGTCGCGGAGAACACCATCGCCAGCACAATCAGGGCAATCTTCACAATGCCCATCACCAGATTGATCTCGACCAGCTTCCCCCTGAGCGGACCGAGCCGCAAACTGCGCAGAAGGCTGCCCCCAATGCTGCGTCCTTCGAGGACGGCAAGCAGAGGCGCGATGGAAAACACCCAGCTGAGAAGCGCCCACACGGTGAAGATGCCCAGCGAAAAAACGATGACCAGGGCGCAGTAGAGGACAAGATTCGGCTCGCCCTGCGCGTCGCCGTTCATCGGTCCATCTGCCAGCGTGAAATTCGCCGCCCGGCGAATCGCCACGAACCAAATCGCGAAGCTTCCGCACACAGCAACAACCCGCAGCAGTTGCAGCGCGATCATGGCTGAGGGCCGCCGCGCGGTCCCCGGCCTGTAACGCCGCAGCACCGCGTTGCGACCCAGCCCCGCCGCCACAGCCCATGCCAGTACCGATACTGGCAGCAGCCACGCGGCGGCATGCAACACCGGCGGCTTGAGCACATCGATGGCGTCCGACACTTGCAGCGCGCCCTGCATCGGGTATTGCAGCGAAAATTCGAATATGCCGGTGGCCTCGAGGCGCGCGGAAGTCGCAGACCAGATGCGCAGCCCCTCAAACCACAGCACCCCCAGCAACGGAACGCCGAAGCTCCAGCGCCATAGCAGCTCCACGCCAAGCAGCGAAGGCCGCCGCCAGCACAGTTCCAGGATGTGCACGAAAGACTGCGTGCCACGCGGTGCCGCCCGCACGGCGCTGGGACTTCCAGATCCGGCGACCGCCATCCCCGCCTACTTCACCACAATGTTGATCAGCTTGCGGGGCACCACGATCAGACGAACGACTTCCTTGCCGGCGAGGAGCGCCGCGATTTTCTCGTCAGCGAGAGCCGCATCACGCACCGCGTCTTCTTCCGCGTTCGCGTCGACTCGCACCACCGCCCGCAACTTCCCGTTGATCTGCACAGGAATCTCGATCTGTTCTTCGCGGGCCAGAGCTTCGTCGAATTTCGGCCACGGCGCGCGCAGCAAATTGTCCTTTTCGCCGATCTGCTCCCACAACTCAAACGCCAGGTACGGCGCGAACGGCGCAAGCATTAATACCAGATTCCGAAAGACCTCTCTTGTAACCTTCGGCGACACAAATCCGGTTTGCAGGGGCGCCCCTGCGAAACCGTTCTCCATTGGCAAATCCAGAAAATGGAGCAGATTGACGAAGATCATGATCGACGCGATGGACGTGTTGAAATGCCAGCGGCCATTGAAGTCATCTGCAATCTTTGCAATCGTCTGATGCATCTTGCGAAGGAGTTTCTCCTCAGCTTCGCTCTTCTCTGAAGGCCCGGCCTCGTCAGGAGTCGCGAGTCCCGCATCCCGCATTTTCTCCGCATACTTCATCACCATCCGATAGACGCGGCTCAGGAATCTACTAATCCCCGCGACGCCGTTCTCCTGCCAGTCGAGGTCGCGATCCGGAGGCGCGGCGAACAGCGAGTACATGCGCGTGGCGTCGGCGCCGAAACGGGCGATCATCTCGTCGGGCGAGACGACGTTCCCCTTCGACTTCGACATCTTTGCACCGTTGCGGATCACCATGCCCTGGGTGAACAGCCGCTCCACAGGTTCGTCGTTGCGCACCAACCCCAGGTCGCGCATCACCTTCGTCCAGAAGCGTGAGTAGATCAGGTGCAGGATCGCGTGCTCCACACCACCGATGTACTGATCGATGGGAAACCAATAAGCTACCGTCTCGGTTGCAAATGGAGCGCGGTCGTTGTGCGCGTCCGTATAACGGTAGAAATACCAGGACGAATCGACAAAGGTATCCATCGTGTCTGTCTCACGGAGCGCACTGCCCCCGCATTTCGGGCACTTTGCGTTCACAAACTCCGGCATCCGTGCCAGCGGCGACCCGCCCTGCTGCGTAATCTCGACGTTTTCCGGCAGCAATACGGGCAATTCGCTGTCGGGAACCGGGACAATGCCGCATTTAGCGCAGTAGAGCATCGGAATCGGCGTGCCCCAATAGCGCTGGCGGCTGATCCCCCAGTCCTTTAGTCGAAATGTAACCGTGGCCTTGCCAAACCCCTGCTTCTCAGCGTAAGCCGTCATTTTGTGCTGCGCTTCTACGCACCCGAGCGAATTGAAATCGCCGGAATTGATCAGCAGGCTGTCTTCCGCGGTATACGGCAGCAGGGGCTCGCGCTCTCCGCTGTCCAGGTTTTCACCCTGGTTTCGCGGCAGGATCACGACTCGAATCTCAAGCCCGTACTTCTTTGCAAAGTCGTAATCGCGCTCGTCGTGCGCCGGCACCGACATGATCGCGCCGGTGCCGTAGTCCAGCAAAATGTAATTGCCAACCCACACCGGCAGCCGCTCGCCATTGAACGGATTGATCGCGTAGTGTCCCGTAATGACACCGTGCTTCTCGATGGCGCCCACGTCCCCGGCCTCGCGCGCCTTCCTTTGCTGATCGAGCAGCGCCGCTACCGCGTCCGACAGCGCCGCATCTGCGGCAGCCAGCTCCTTCACCACCGGATGCTCCGGCGCCAACTGCAAACTCGTTGCCCCGAAGATCGTGTCCACTCGCGTGGTGAAGACGGCGATCTTCTTCCCCGTACCCTTCACGTCCTCGCGCGCCGGCAGCAGAGCAGTCCCGGTCCTGCGCGCCCTCTCTTCATCTTCAGGGATCGCGCTCCCGTCCTCCAGCTCGAACGCAATTTCCGCACCTTCGCTGCGGCCGATCCAGTTGCGCTGCATGGTGCGGACTTTTTCCGGCCAGCCCTCCAGCTTGCTCAAATCGTCGAGCAGCTCCTGCGCGTAGCTGGTGATGCGCAAAAACCACTGCTCCAGATCGCGCTGTTCCACAAGCTGTTCTTCGTGCCGCCAGCAGCAGCCGTTCACCACCTGCTCATTCGCCAGCACCGTGCAGCACTGCGGGCACCAGTTGACCTTGCTCTTCTTGCGATACGCCAATCCGCGCTCATACATGCGCAGGAAGAACCACTGATTCCAGCGGTAGTAATCCGGCAGGCAGGTGGTGATCTCGTTGCGCCAGTCATAGCTCAGCCCGATCCGGTTCATCTGCCGCTTCATGGCCGCGACATTGCCCAGCGTCCATTGGCGCGGCGGCGTGTTGTTCTTGAGCGCGGCGTTCTCCGCCGGCAAACCAAAAGCGTCCCAACCCATGGGGTGCAGCACGTTGTGACCTTGCATCCACATGTAGCGTGCCAGCGCATCGCCAATGGAGTAGTTGCGCACGTGGCCCATGTGTAACTGGCCTGAGGGGTACGGCAGCATTTCCAACACGTAATACTTCGGCTTGGTCGACGAGGGTGGCTCGGCGGCGTACAGCTCCGGCTGCGCAGCCCAGCGCGCCTGCCAACGCGCCTCAATCTCGGCGGGATTGTAGCGGGCCTCTAAAGATGATGGTTCCCCGGTGGCCGCTTGCTGGGCGGCTTCTGCTGGTTCTCTTGTGGCCATAACGGACTCAATCTGATTGTAAATTGCTACGTCACTTCGCCGGTTTGCCTGCTCCGCGCGGCCTGACCCGCGCCCTTTCCACCAACGCCAACATCGTCTCCACATTGCGGCGGTCGTCTTCCGGCTCGTCCACCGGAGTTTCCGCGATAAAAGCGCAATGCGCAAAGCGCCGGTCGTTCAGCAGCCGGCGAAAGGGCTCCAGGCCCATCGTCCCCTGTCCTATATGCTGATGCCGGTCGAGCCGCGAGCCGCGTGCAGCTTTCGCGTCATTCATGTGCCACACGCGAACCGTTTCGAGGCCGATGGTGTCGCGAACCCGCTCCATCGTCTCTTCGTAGCCGGTATCGGTCACCAGATCGTAGCCAGCCACGTGACAATGGCAGGTATCGAGGCACGCCCCGACCGGGACCAGCCCGCGCAGCTTTTCGATCAACTCCGCCACCTGCTCCAGGCTGCCTCCCAGTGAAAACTCCGCGCCGGCCGTGTTCTCGATCAGCACGCGGAAGTCGCAATCGTCGAGCGCGATTCCGTCCATGGCGCGCGCAATCGATTCTGCAGCCCGCCGTAGACCTTCCTCGCGCGTCAGCCCTTTCCATGATCCAGGATGCAAAACGAGATATTCGGCGCCCAGCGCCAGCGCACGCTCCACCTCGCCGCGAAAGGCAACAATCGATTTTTCGCGGAACAAATCGGTCTGGCTGCACAGATTCACGAGATAGCTGGTGTGGATGACCAGCGGCAAGCAGTCGTACTGCTGGCGCAGATGCCGCATCTGCTCGCAATGGCTCGGATCAAGGCGCTGCGGCCGCCACATGCGCGGACTCGACGAGAAAATCTGGAAGGTGTTCGCGCCGATCTCGTGCGCCCGCTCCGCCGCGCGAAAAACGCCGCCCGATGTGGAGAGATGAATGCCGATGCGCCGCGCTTCACTGTGATTCGTCACTGCCAAAGGTTCAGTAGAGAGACGCGCGCTGGTGCAAAATCATTAGTATTCCTCGTAACGAGAGTCAGCTCGAAATGCAGGGCGGTTGCGGCCAGGAACGCATCGATGCTCGCCACCGTTTTCCCTTTTCGCTTCGCATCTGCGGAGATCGACCCCCATCGATCGGCCACTGACCGGTCAATCGTCAAAATCCTGCCGGAAAAGCGAGCCGGCAGATCAGTTTCAAGCCAGCTTTCCAGCTGCGTACGCCGCTTTCCCTGGGCCAGTCCCGCAATGCCTTTGCGAATCTCTCCCAGCGTCAGCACACTCAGATGCAGAAGCGCCTCATCGGTACGATCCAGCCAATCCAGCACACGCCGTTCGGGCCTGGGACTCACCACTTCGGAAATGCAGTTGGTGCCAAGCAGGAAACCGTTCACAACTCGATCTCCCGCTCCATATCTCGCGAGCGCTCAAGATCAAGGTCGATCCCCATCAGCGGAGACTCCCTGAAGAACTGGACCAGACTTTTGGGCTGGCGAGACTTTGCCGTAAGCTCCTCGTAAACCTCCTCGGCGATCATCACAACGCTTTCGCGCCCCTGCCGGGTAATGCGCTGGGGACCCCTGGTACGGGCCAGCCGAAATACTTCGCTGAAACGCGCCTTGGCCGTCTGTACCTGCCATGCACGGGATGCTGCATTTATGGTCTGTTTCCCGGCAACAGCGTTTCTGGTTCGATTTGGCATGATCGTTTTTCTTTTGCCCTTAGTCAGACTAGTCTGACTAAGGGCATTATATATGGGAGCGCCATCCCCGCCCGTTTTGCACACGACTCTACCCGTTGGTTCCCCTGTATCCTGAGCCATCCGTGTCCGAGGCGACGACCGATACTCAGACCCCGCTGATGCGCCAGTACCTGGCCGCCAAACGCCAGCACCCCGACGCCCTGCTCTTCTTTCGTCTCGGCGATTTCTACGAGCTGTTCTTCGATGACGCCAAAACCGCGTCCCGCGAACTGCAGATCACCCTTACGGCTCGCGACAAAGAGCGCAATGTGCCGATGTGCGGCGTCCCTTACCACGCTGCCGAAAACTACATCGCACGCCTGCTGCGCAAGGGCTATCGCGTCGCCATCTGCGACCAGATGGAGGATCCAAAGCTCACAAAGAAGATCGTCCGCCGCGAAGTCACGCGCGTGCTCTCACCTGGCACCGCGCTCGACTCCTCGCTCGCAGCGGAGCAAAGCAACTACCTGGCCGCCTTTCATCTCGCGGGCGAAGCCGCCGGGCTCGCCTATCTGGATCTTTCGACAGGCGATTTCCGCGCGACCGAATTCTCCGGTCCAGGCGCGACCGCACAATCGCTCGATGAGCTGCTGCGCCTGGCGCCTACCGAACTGATTTTCCCAGCGTCCCGCGGGCCCCTCGGTCCCAACACCGATGCAGCCACGCTCGACCCGCTGCTCGCGCAGATCAAGACCCGCACGCCCGTCGACGACTGGGCCTTCTCTCCGGATTTCGCCATCCCGCTGCTCGAGCGCCAGCTTGGCAGCCAGTCGCTCGAAGGCTTCGGCCTTGCCGGCCATCCAGCCGCGGCCATCGCGGCCGGAGCCATCGTCCACTACGTGCGCACTACCCAGCACAACGAAGCCAGCCACGTCGACTCGCTCCGTTTCTATCGTCGCGCCGAGTGCCTGCACATCGATCAGGTGACCGCGCGCAATCTTGAACTGACCGACCCGCTCTTCAATGAGGCCGGGCCCGACGTCACGCTCTTTCGCACCATGGACGCCTGCTGTACGCCGATGGGCAAGCGCATGCTGCGAGCGGCATTGCTGAGGCCCATGATCGATCCCACCGCGATCGAATCCCGCTACGAGGCGGTCGACGCCGCCCGCACGGACCTCATTCGCCGCGAAGAGCTACGACGCCCCCTTGGCGGCATTCTCGATCTCGACCGCCTGCTCTCCCGCATCTCCCTCGACAGCGCCGGCCCGCGCGACGTGCTGGCGCTGGCCGCGTCCCTGAAGCATCTTCCGGACGTCCGCAAATCGGCAGCCGCGCTGGCCCCGCAAGCGGATGACGCAACAGCTCCCCCAGGCGACGGACCCGCGTTTTCTGCGCCATCCGATCCGCTGCGGTCATTCTGGACCCAGGCTCATACCAACCTCGACCTGCTCGACGACCTATGCGCGGCTATCTTCTCGACCATCGTCCCCGAGCCACCACTCACCCTGGCCGAAGGGGGCGTCATCGCCATCGGCATCGACCCCGAACTCGACGACCTCCGCTCCATCGGCTCCAGTGGGCGCGCGTCCATCGCGGCCATTGAAGAGCGCGAACGGAAGCGCACAGGCATCGGCTCGCTCAAAGTCCGCTTTAATTCCGTCTTCGGCTACTACATCGAGATCACCAAATCGAATCTGTCCAGCGTTCCCGCCGACTACGAACGCAAGCAGACCCTCGTCAATGCCGAGCGCTTCACCACCCCAGAGCTCAAGGATTACGAGACCAAAGTCCTTACCGCCCAGGAGCGCTCAGTAGAAATCGAGAAGTCCCTCTTCGCCGGGCTCCGCAGGCGCCTGGTCGAGAACGCCAGCCGCATCCGCCGCACCAGCGCCGCTGTCGCCGAAATCGACCTCGTCGCCAATTTCGCGCACCTCGCCGCCCTGCGCAGCTACACCCGCCCCCGCATCGACCCCGCGCCCATCCTCGAAATCGCCGGCGGCCGGCATCCCGTCATCGAGTGCCTTATGGAGAACGCCGGCGAAAGCCGCTTCGTTCCCAACGACCTCTATCTCGATGCCAGCGACAACACCTCATCCCCGAATCTGCTACTCATTACCGGCCCCAACATGGGGGGCAAATCCACCTACTTGCGCCAGGCCGCGCTGCTCACCATCCTCGCCCAGACCGGCAGCTTCGTGCCCGCCGACCGCATCACTTACGGCATCGTAGACCGGGTCTACACCCGCATCGGCGCCAGCGACAACCTCGCCCGCGGTCGCTCCACGTTCATGGTCGAAATGACCGAAACTGCCACCATCCTCAACACGGCCACATCGCAGTCCCTCATCCTGCTGGATGAAATGGGCCGCGGCACATCGACCTTCGACGGCCTCGCTCTGGCCTGGGCCACCCTCGAATACCTGCAGCGCCACATCGGCGCCCGCGCCCTGTTCGCCACCCATTACCACGAACTCACGATGCTGGCCGACGAGTTTCCCCGCTTAAAAAACCTCCACGTTATGGTCCGGGAATCTCCCCAGGGCATCGTTTTCTTGCATCGGATAGAACAGGGGCCCGCGAATCGGAGTTACGGAATCGACGTCGCGCGTCTGGCTGGCCTTCCCCCGGCCGTGATCCAGCGCGCACGTCAGGTGCTGAAGCAGCACGAACGCTCGGAGCGTCATAATGTTGCTGTGGAGACCGAGCCCGCGCTGCAACTCACCATGTTCACTCCGCTCTCGCAGCGCATCCTCGATCGTCTGGCGGAGACCGACATCGATGCCCTTACGCCCCTTCAGGCGCTGAACCTCCTGGAAGAACTGAAAACGGAAATTGGGGATAGGAAAGTTAGCGCAAGCTAAGGTCACTAACCTATGAGCAGCAGGCGCAAACAAACCCACATCTCCGCCCCGAAAGCCTCTCCCGGCGATCGCCCTCGCCAGAGTCGCGTCTTCATGCCCCGCCGTCGCAACGTGGAACTCGCCGAACAGGCCGGTCAGATCCTCATCGCCGGGGTCGAAGCGGCTTCACTCTCCAAAGAAGAGCGTGCCTGGTTCGATCGCATACGCCCCGGCGGCATCATCCTCTTCCGGCGCAATATCGAGCAGGGGGCGCAGGTCGCCTCCCTGCTGCTCGATGCCGACCGCATCGGCGCCACCCCGCTCTTCCGCTGTATCGATATCGAAGGTGGCCTCGTCGATCGCCTCCGCGACCTCATCGCCCCCATGCCCTCGGCTGCCGCGGTCTTCGCTACCGGTAAAAAAATCCTGTTCCGCCAGCACGGCTGGCTCATCGCCCGCGAAGCCCGCGCCCTCGGCTGCAACGCTGTCTTTGCGCCCGTTCTCGATCTGGCCCTGCCGGAATCCGCCTCCATCCTGCGCTCGCGTGCCGTTTCCCCCCAACCGGGCCGTGTCATCGATTACGCCCGCTTTTTTCTTTCCGGCATGAAGATGGAGAACATGCTCGCCTGCGGGAAGCATTTTCCCGGCCTCGGCGGCGGCACCGTCGACTCCCATCACTCGATGCCGGTCATCCGGCGCCAGACCCGCCTCATGTGGCGCACCGATCTTGCTCCGTGGCTGGCAGTCGCCAACCGCTTGCCCTTTGCCATGGTCGCGCACGCGTCATACCCATGGCCGGGCCGCGACTCCGTGCCCGCCACCGTCTCCCGTTACTGGGTCACCAATGTTCTCCGCCGCCAGATTCGCTTCAAAGGCATCATCCTCTCCGACGACATGGAGATGGGCGGCATCCTCTCGCAGATGTCTATCGAAGAAGCTACCGTGCAGGCGCTCCTGGCCGGAATCCAGATGATCGAAATCTGCCGCGATCCCTCGCTCATTCAGCGAGCCTGGGAAGCCATGCTGCGGGAAGCGGAGCGATCTCCCGTGTTTCGCGAGGTCGTCGCCAGTGCCTGGCGCAAGATCTACCGTTCCAAGAAGCGATGGTTGCAGCCCACACGCCGCCAGAATCCTTCGCCTGCCCGCCTCGATCGGCTCTCCGATGAAGTGAAGCACTTCGCGGCACTGGTGGGAGAAGCCCCCGTCGCCTCCGCCGATCCAGAACGCTGGACCGGTGTCGCTTAAGATTGTCCTCGGGATGAGCAAAAGCCAGACAAGCCAGTCACTCGTCGTTGCCGGCATCATGAGCGGAACCTCCGCCGACGGCATGGATCTCGCCCTCGTCAAAATATCCCAAAAAGAAAGGGCCGGAGGCGTCCGCATCAAGCTCCTTGCCCATCGCGCCTTCCCCTGGCCCAAATCGCTCCGCCTGGCCATCCTCGCCGCCATGGCCGGCCAATCCGATCAACAGACCACGTCCACCCCTGAACTAGCCCGCCTCAACTGGCGTCTCGGCATCGCCTACGCTGAAGCTCTTAGCTCCCTCATCGACTCCACCAAAATCAGACCCGCCCTCATCGGCTGCCATGGCCAGACCGTCTACCACCAGGGCACTCCTGGCCCCTATGCCGGACGCCGTTTCGCCTGCACCTGGCAGCTTGGCGAGCCCGCCCTCATCGCCGCGGCACTCCGCATCCCCGTCATCTCCAACTTCCGCCCCGCCGACATCGCCGCCGGCGGTCAGGGTGCGCCCCTCGTCCCTTTCCTCGATTACGCCCTCTTCTCTCATCCCACCCGCAACCGCGCCCTGCAGAACATCGGCGGCATCGGCAATCTCACCGTCATCCCCGCCGGCGCCTTGCAGGAAAAAGTCATCGCCTTCGACACCGGCCCCGGCAACATGATCATCGACGCGCTCACCCAGCAGCTCTACTCGAAACCCTACGACCGCAATGGCCGTATCGCCGCCCAGGGCCAAATCATCACGCCCGTCCTCACTGCCGCCCTTAAAGAAAAATACTTCCGCCAATCCCCGCCCAAATCTGCCGGACGCGAGCAGTTTGGTGCTGCTTACGCGGCGCGATTCCTCGCCGCTTGTCGCAAACTCAGTCCGCAGCCGGAAGACGCCATCGCTACCGCCACCGCTCTAAGCGCCGAATCCATCGCCCACTCCGTCCGCCGCTGGGCGCTCCCACTTACTGTCCCCACTCGCCCCATCGACTTCATTGTCGCCGGCGGAGGAGCCCGCAACACAACCCTCCTTGCCATGCTCCGCGACCGCCTCCCTCAAAACGTCACCCTTACTACGATCGATGCCACCGGCATCCCCGCCGAAGCCAAAGAAGCGGCCGCCTTCGCCCTGCTCGCATACCAAACCTGGCATCACCGCCCCGGCAATATTCCTTCCGCCACCGGAGCCGCCCGCCCCGCTATCCTCGGATCAATCACCTATGTGTAAAGCGTCTATGTGCAGAGCGTCGCGCCCAATCGTTTTGAAGGGGCACGGCTTCAGCCGTGCCAAACCAAAGGTATCGGAATGATCTGGGCTTTAGCCCCTGAGGGAAGCTCTGTCTTTGCCAGCCGCTTCTCTCCTGTCCGCTATCCGATATCCGCTATCCGCGCTTTCCTCTGTTGCCTGTTGCCTGTTGCCTGTTCCCTGATTTTTGGCTGCGCCAAAAATCAAGACCCGAACACCGTCACCATGCTGATCGAATCGAGCCCCGCCAGCCTCGATCCGCGCATTGGCACCGATGCCCAGGCCGAGCACATCGACTCGCTCCTCTTCGACGCCCTCGTTCGCCGCGACGAGCACTTCGGCCTTCAGCCCTTCCTCGCCACCAGTTGGGAAACGCCCGATCCGCTGACCTGGGTCTTTCATCTGCGCAGCGGCATTCGCTTTCACGATGGCCGTCCGCTCACATCGCGCGACGTGAAGTGGACCATCGATTCGCTCTTCAACGGAACCGTCATCAGCGTTAAGGCCGGCTCCTTCGCCACCCTTGACCACATCGACGCGCCCGACCCCGCAACGGTCGTCTTCAATCTCAAAAAGCCCGACCCGGCTCTGCCCTTCAATCTCTGTGACGGAGCCATGGGCGTCGTCCCTTACGGCAGCGGTCGAGACTTCGGCCACGACCCCATCGGCAGCGGGCCTTTCCAGTTTGTTAGCCAGCAGCTCGACCGCGACGTCGTGATTGCCCGCGCGCCCTCGTACTGGGGCACGATGCCCAACATCACGCGCATCCGCTTCGCCGTGGTCCCGGACGCAACCACCCGCGCTCTCGAACTTGAGAAGGCCTCAGCAGACGTTGAAAGCAATGCGCTGCCCGCTGACGAGGTTTACGCCCTCGGTCGCGACTCGCACCTCGCCATCGAAGACGGCCCGGGCACAGTCCTCAATTACGTCGTCTTCAACATGCGCGATCCACTCCTGCGCGACGTCCGCGTGCGCACCGCCATCGCCCTCGCCCTCAACCGCCCGCTGATCATTCAGGCCCTTTATCGGGGTGAAGCGCGCCTTGCCGACAGCCTCCTGCCCCCCGAGCACTGGGCCTATTCGACAAGTAACAGCGGTCAGCAGACAAGGAACAGCGGTCGGCAGACAAGTAACAACGACCAGCACAATTACGATCCCCCGGCAGCCAACGCCCTCCTCGAGCAGGCCGGCTACCGCCGCGACGCCCACGGCATCCGCTTCCATGTTGGAATGAAAACCTCCAACGACGAAACCGTGCGCCTCGTGTCCGTCGCCATGCAGGACCAGCTCGCGCAGGTGGGCATCGCTCTCGACCTGCGCAGCTACGAGTTCGCCACCTTTTACGCCGACCTCACCCGTGGTGCGTTTCAGCTCGCACCGTCACGCTGGATCGGCGGCAACGAGAACCCCGACATCTTCCGCTACGCCTATTCGAGTGCGACTTTCCCGCCGCACGGCGCCAATCGCGGTTATTACTCGAACCCCGAGATGGACGGCCTGATCACCGACGCGACCACCACCGCAAACCGCCAGCAGCAAATCGCCGACTACGTCCGCATCCAGCAGATCGCCGCCCGCGACCTTCCCTCCCTCAACCTCTGGTATCTCGATTCAGTCATCGTCCACAATCGCCGTCTCGGCAATATCCATCCCAACCCGTCCGGCACGTTCGACTTCCTCCGCATCGCCACCCTGGATCACTGAGAATCCGCGCCGCTAAGATCGAAACTGACCCCATGAAGCTAACCCTCCCAGCCGGCCCCTTCCGCGCCTACCTCTTCGACATGGACGGCACCATCGCCGACTCCATGCCCCTCCACTACATCGCCTGGAAGCAAGCCCTCGCCGAGTACGGCTGTCCCCTCTTTCCCGAGCCGCTCTTCTACTCCCAGGGAGGCATGCCCGTCCGCGAAATCGTCGCCACCCTCAACCAGCGCCATTCGCTCAACATGCCGATCGAAGAGGTCGCCCACCGCAAAGAAGGCCTCTACTACGAACTACTCCCCAAGCTCACCGCCGTCCCCGAAGTCCTCGAGCAGATCGAGGAGGCGCACGGGCGCATCCCCTTCGCCGTCGTCTCCGGCAGCACCCGCGAATCCGTCACCAAATCTCTCGCGATCCTCGGCCTCCTCGACAAATTCGACGTGCTGGTCTGCGCCGGCGACTACAAGAAGGCCAAGCCCGACCCCGAGCCATTTCTCCTCGGCGCGGAAAAACTCAACATCCCGCCCGCCTCCTGCCTCGTCTTCGAAGACACCGAGATGGGCATCCAGGCCGCGACAGCCGCCGGCATGGCCTCAGTCCGCATCCTCCAACCTTGGGAGCGCACGGCTCAGCCTCTGAGATGATGTGGGGCCCCCAGGTCTCGATTTTTAGAGGTGGAATGAGCCGCCGCCTCACCGATCCAGGGTCGCGGTCTTCTCCCGCCGCCCCTTCAGCAGCCCAATAAGGTCATTCATGCTCCCCGTCGGCCCCGCCGGCCGCGACGCTTCGAGCAGCCCCCGCCCATTCGACAACAGGCGCAGCTCAATCTTTTCTCCGGGACGAATGCCCAGATGCTCCAATACCTCTTTCCGAAACGTAACCTCACCCCATTCCGTTACCTTCAAAGTAGTCATCTCTCTCTCCTCCCGCGTCACTCCGACGCGTTTCTGTATTACTCACCCAGGATTTTGCGTTCCCCCACGACTCAGTCAGCGAGCCCCCGCAGGGCGTTCCCGTACCGCGGCATCGCGCGCTCCCCGGCCCCAACTGCCTCTGCCGAACCTACCCGCCCCGCACTCCAGTGCGGATAAACATGCACCGCCACTCCCACCAGTAGATTCGCGAAGGTCACCGCCGTCAGCCACGCATTCTCCCGCCAGAATCCCAGCGCGAATAGGCAAACAAAAAAGTAGCCATGGAACCACAACGGCAACAGCTGTGCCAGCGGTTCCACCACCACCCGCGCCGCTGCCCGCTTCCGCCATCCCATCGCCGCCAGAGCGATCAGCACCGCGGACAACAGCACCAGCCGCCATCCCGACGTCACCCCCAGCCGGTTCATCACTGGAAACAGCGCCATCTCCGTCCCCATCAGCACGCCCAGCGAGCATGCAATCGCCAGCACCGTCGCGAACGCGTTGCGCCACGCCGCCTTCGCCCTCCCGGCCAGCCACCGCTCAAACATCCGGCTGAACACCGAAAAGCAGAACACCACCGTGATCCATCCCACGAAGTTCCCGTACGGAATCCCGAACCACTGCGCCTTCAGCGGATCGAGCGTCGACCAGGTCCAGTCCCAGTGCCACATGTGCATCCGGTACGCCACCGCGTCGATCCCCAGGTCGATATTCAGCGCCAGCAATGTGTCCAGCGCCTTCGCTGCCACCAGCGGCAGTCGCGCCGCATCGCTGAACAGCCGCGCCGTGTACATGATCACGCCCCACCCGCAGCCCACCCACAGCGGCACCTGCATCGGCGCGTGCCACAGCATCACCTGAAAACGCCCGTAGGTGTAGCTGCCGGTCATCACCTCGAAGGTCTCCAGCAACACTCCGAAAGCCGTGCCGCCCAACAGGTAGGCCATCGCTGCCCGGCCCTTCCGCCGCGCATCCAGCGCGCACCACATCCAAAACACATACAGGCTCAATTCGATCACCGGGAAACACCACCCCGGGGCATACCCATACGGCAGCGCTTTGAAGGGCAACATGAGAATCAGTTCCTTTTCAATCGATATTCCGCATCTGCGGAACTGAATTCAGGATAGGAAAGTTCCGGGTCGAAAACTATGAGGGATGCTACACAGTCACCCGTGTGGTTCCACACATGAGCGGGATAGCCAGGAGACCAACGAGAGCTCGCCGATAATCGATCAGCCACCAGCTACTCGTCATCATCCTTCTTCAGCCCATGCGGATGCGTCAGCATCCACGGCACCGGCTTCTTCCCCATCGCGTCCTTCCACAGAATCACGTTCAGCTTAACCGGATCTGCGCGGTCCTCGTGCGTAAAATCCATGCGGCTCGATTCCTTCGCGCCCTCGGCCTTCGGCGGGTTGGCCGTGTAGATCAGCCCGTTGTCCCGGTTCCGATAATCCGCGCTGAACGCTGGCTGATCGCCATCTCCGGCGAACAGTGGCGCCATCAGCGGCGCGAAGGCGTCGTTGTTGTTCATGGGCGGCGCGCCCAGCAGCGTGAGCATCGTGTGCACTGTGCTTACCGTGGTGTAGAAGGTGTGGTCGATAAAGGGCGTGGCATTGTGCGGCGAGTACTTGCTGACCACCAGCGAAATCGACCGATGCGCGTCCACGTGATCCGCGCCGTCCTGCGCGTCATCCTCAAGCACAAAAAACGCCGTCGAATCCCAATAAGGACTATGCGAGACCGCGTCCACCGCGCGTCCCACCGCGAGATCGTTATCCGCGACGGAAGCTCTCGGCGTCGGCAAACCCGGCCGCGTGCCCGCCGTGTGGTCGTTCGGCAGGCGCAGCATCACAAAGGCCGGCATGGTGTCGTGGCCCTGCTTCAGATCATCGACCCAGCGATTGAAGTGGACGAGAAACTCGTTTACCCGCAGCTGATCCGGAAAACTCAGCTCGAAGTCGGGATATGCGGGGTCGAAACGCCCGACCAGCTCCGGCTTGGTTGCCACGTTCCTGTAGATCAGCGGAATCGGCCACGGATAGGGGCTCGTACCTCCGCCGTAATTGTCCGGGACCGGATCGCCCTGGTGGATGAACGGATGCTCGCAATAATGCTTGCCCTCCGGCGTTCCGGTCTGTTCCGGCAACGCCGGTGGCCGCGCGGCCAGGGAGTCGCTGCAGAATTCCGTCGAGATGAACTCGCCAAAGTGGTAGAGCGATTTGTGGCTGCGCGCAAGATCGGTCCACAGATACCCGCTCCCCGGCTCATCGATGTCGGGAATGCGTTCGACGAGCGGGTAGCCGCCCTCGGCGACGCCCTCAAAGTCGTAGGGGCGCTCGTGCCCCCGATAGGCTACTTGCCAGGTCCGCTCGTTGTAGTCGCTGTCGATGCCGGCAGTCGACCAGACATGCCCGTCCCCCGAAACTTCGCCCGAGTCGTAGAAATTATCGAGCACGCCGAACTGCAACGCGAGCGCGTGCAGGTTCGGCGTGATCTCCTGGCCATACATGGTGAGCGATGGATCGCCGTCGCCCACGCCCAGATCGCCCAGCAGCTGATCGTACGTGCGGTTCTCCCGGATGATGTAGATCACATGGTGAATCTTGTCGCCGCCACCCTTGAACTCAATCCGCTTCTGCGCCGCATACATCAGGTTGCTCTCGAGCGTCTGTCGCGTAAGCTCGCGCAGTGTGCTCCGAGCCGCGTCCAGCTCAATAGTCGCCAGCGATCCGTGCAGCATCGTCGCAATGTAGGTGTGAGGACGATCCAGCCCCTTCGTCTGATTAGCCGGCGGATTCGCAGGCTTCGGCTGCGGCGCGACGTTCGGCCCCGTGCCCTTGCCCTTGCCGGTTGCCACGTAGAGATGATTGCCCTCGACCGCCATCGCCGTCGGATACCACTCCGTCGGAATAAAGCCGATGGGGATAACGGGCGCGTTCGCTCTGGGCGCCGCGTGCAGATCGAAGACGGCAACGGCATTCGAACCCGAATTGGCGACGTACAGCGTCGCGCCGTCGTCCGAGAGCGCTACCGCATCCGGCATCGATCCAAAAAACGCCTGCCCCGGGAGCCGCGTGTCGTAGAACGCCGCGGTTCGCATGGTTGGGCCGGATACGCGAATCGCCGCAACGCCATCCCGATTCGCCAGCGCAACATACAGCAGCTTCTCGTCCGGGCTCAGGGTCATGGCGATAGGGTGCGAGCTCGGCGACGTGTTCCGTATCGGAGGCAGCAGCGGCAATTGCTGAACGATCTTCCCGCTGCGCAGATCGATCTCCGCGACTGCTGAGCCATTCCACAGCGCAACCCATGCGCGGTTCCCATCGCGGCTGGCAATCACAGCAATCGGATAAGTAGTCGGGATGGTCGGGCCAGAGGAAAAATCGAAGCGCGTCTCCAGCTTTCCCGCGGCTGCGTCGAGCAGCAGGACGTCGTCGGAATATTCGTCTGCGACGAGGAGCTTTTCCGCGCCATCCGTACCCTTCACCACGGCCAGTCCCGCCGGCGCGGGGATCGCCTTGTTCTCCGCCAGATCCATGTCGCCATGCCGCTGCGTTTTTCCTGCGGGCAGATCGCCCAGCGGGACGGGGATCAACCGCTCCGGCGTAAGCGTGTCGGGATTCAAACCGCCAGGCGTGAATTTGTAAACGCCGATGGCATTGCCGGTCTGGCCTTCTTTTCCCCCTTCCGGTGCGCTGATCGAGTCGAGGCTGACGTAGAGGCGCGATCCATCCGTCGAAAAAGCGATGCCGGAGTAGAAGGTCTGCGGAGAGAGGATGTCAGTTCGGGGCTCGGGGTAATCGGTGAGCTTGCCCGTAGCGGTGTCGAGGATGGCGATCGACTGCTCGTAGTTCGACTCAACCGTCCCGAAGCCGGCGTTGACCAGCGCCAGATAGCGGTGATCCGGCGACCACACCGCTGCCATAGGCAAGCTGTTCAGCGGCTGCGGCGAGCCGGGCACAGGCCCGATAATTTCCTTGCTGGTGGGCAGGTTCACGGTCTGCGGACTGCAGTAACCTGCCGCGATGCAAAGGAGCGATACGCATGAAGCGCGCAAATTCCGGGAATTCATCGTTTTTTATCGTCTCCATGATTCGTTAACGCCGGGTGAAAGCAAAACCGGATGAGAGGCAGTGAGGTCCTGTGTGCAATATTGCTCACCTCAATCAGCCACATAGCCACAACCCAAACCGCTTTACAAAAGTGTTACATCAGTGGTGCAGTCCCGGCTGCTACGGTTGAAGAACACGGCGCGATTCGGCGCCTGCAAATCCCGATTCCAAAGAAAAGACGTACCCCTCATGACCACCGAAATACTTACAGAAGAGCAGGCTGAAGTCGAGCAACATACCCTCGCCGCGACTCCCGCAGTGCGCCCCGTCGTCAAGTCCCTCCCGCGCGAAAACCCGGTAGGGATGCCGCAGCTGGGGTACAAGGCTCAGGCCCAGAAGGGACCTAACTGGTTCACCACCAGCTTCATGATCCTTTTCCATGTGGGCGCCATCGCCGCACTCTTCATGTTCACATGGAAGGCGCTCATCTGTTTCCTGGTGCTGTGGGTTTTGGCGACGAACGTCGGTATCGGCATGTGCTATCACCGCCTCCTCACCCACCGCGGCTATCGCGTTCCGAAGTGGCTCGAATACATACTGGCGGTCTGCGGCACCATGGCGCTCGAAGGCGGCCCGATTTTCTGGGTGTCGCTCCATCGCGTACATCACCAGCTCTCCGACCATGAAGGCGACCCGCACACCCCGCACGAAGGCGGATGGTGGGCGCACGTGGGCTGGATCATTATCGGAGATTCGCTGAACACGGAAACAGATTCGCTGGCGCGCTACGTGCCCGACCTCACGCGCGATCGCTTCTACCGCTGGCTCAGCAAGTACCACTGGGTTCCGCTGGCAACGGTCGCAGTGGCGCTCTACTTCATCGGCGGCTGGCCGTGTGTGATGTGGGGCATCTTCCTGCGCACCACGCTCGGCCTCCACGCCACCTGGCTGGTCAACTCNNAAGGCTGGCACAACAACCACCATGCGCATCCAGTCTCGGCAAAGCACGGGCTCAAGTGGTACGAAGTCGATGTTAATTACTGGGGCATATGGCTGCTGAGGAAGGTCGGCCTGGCCCGCGAGATCAAAGTCGCACAGTACGATGTGTACAATCCCCGCCCTGCGGGAACAGCATAGCCCCGGTCCTGACGGCAGGCACTCCCCGGACCTGCGAAAATAGAAGCGCCCGCGCGGTCAGCCCGTGACGGGCGCTTTGCATTGGAGCGCAACTCAGCCATTCATGCGCGTGAGCGGACGAAGACGGAACATGGTGCTGTTCACGCTGCTCGGCGTGTGCCTCATCGGCGTGGCTGTCGCCCTCAACGTGAGCTGGATCCTCCTCAACTGGCGCCGCATCGTCCCGCTTGCCCTCGGGGTTCCGTTCTTCGCGCTCCTCATCGTTGGCGTCGCGCTCAACACCGTCTTTCTCGTCCGTGAAGTCCGGCGCAACGAACGCCACGATGCCTTCCTCAGTGCGGTGACTCACGAGCTGAAGACGCCCATCGCTTCGATCCACCTCTACCTGGAGACCCTCCAGTTTCGGCAGCTCGACAATGCGCAACGCAACGAATTCTACACACGCATGCTTGCTGACAGCGATCGTCTCCTCGCCACCGTCGAACAGGTTCTCAAGGCCGGCGAAGTGGGCCAGCGCTCGCGTTCGCACGTGCGTGTCATCATCGACATGCGGCAGCTGGTGGCCGATTGCGTCCACAACACTCTGGTCGGCCATGGTCTCGAGGAGAATGCGATCACCCTTAGCGTCGAGCCGACCTCCCTGCCCATGATGGTGCGCGGCGATCCGGAGGAATTGCAGACCGCGCTGATGAACGTCCTGGGCAATGCGGTAAAGTATTCACCGAACGGCGTCGATGTGCGTGTGGCTCTGAGCGTAGAGCATGATGCATGGGTGCGCGTCAGCGTTACCGATCAGGGCATCGGCATCCCCGCCCCGCACCAGAAGAGGATTTTTCGGCGCTTCTATCGCGTCCCCAGCCGCAACGTACTCCGCACCAAGGGTACAGGCCTGGGTCTGTACCTGGTCCGCACCATCGCACGGCAGCACGGCGGCGATGCGACCGCCGCGAGCGCCGGCGAAGGCCGCGGCGCGACCGTGAGTCTGCAGCTTCCCCGCATTTTGACCCCAGTCGTGGAGCAGGAGTGAAACGTGGCGCGCATTTTGATCGTCGAAGATGAAGCCAACCTCGCGCAGGGATTGCTCTTCAATTTCAAAGCCGAGGGCCATGAGGTCAGGGTCGAGGGGGATGGCGACGCCGCCCTCGAGACTTTGCGGTGCGATCGCTTCGACGCGGTGGTTCTGGATGTGATGCTGCCTGGCAAAGATGGATTTGAAGTCGCTGCAGCCCTCCGCGCCGAGGGGAATTTCGTCCCCGTGCTGATGCTGACCGCCCGCGGCCGCCCCGAAGATGTCGTGATGGGCTTTGCCGCCGGCGCCGACGACTATCTGCCCAAGCCCTTTGACCTCTCCGTGCTTCTGGCACGGCTGAACGCGCTCTTGCGGCGTATGAGCTGGCCCCGCGATGCGGGTAAGAATGCGGATAAGAACGAAGCTGCCCCCGAGGACCTCGCAGAATTTTCCTTTGCCGGCCGCCGCATCGACTTCGACGCGCTGGAACTGCACACGCCCGAACGCACCATTCGTCTAACTCTGATGGAAGTCGATCTTCTGCGCTACCTCACGCGGCATCGGGGGAGGATCGTCGCCCGCAAAGAACTGCTGGAGCAGGTTTGGCACGTCCGTGAAGACACAGACACGCGCGCCATCGACAATTTCATCGTGCGGCTGCGCCGTTACCTCGAGGAGGATCCCGCATCGCCAAAGTATCTGCAGACCGTGCGCGGCGTCGGCTATCGCTTTATGCCGAATCCCGAGTAGCATGCCTCTGAGTCCACGACGGTGCCGCCGCATCTACAAAGTGCGGGAGTAATTATGCGGGAAGTAACGCTTCGCATCGAAAGCATGCACTGCGGAGCCTGTGTGCGCCGTGTGACCCAGGCGCTCGAGAATATCGGCGGGGTCGAAGTTGGCGAGGTGCGCATCGGTGGAGCCCGAGTCCGGGCGCCCGACGATGTCCGCGAAAGCGCGCTGGTAGCCGCGGTGGAACGGGCCGGATACTCGGCCTTCGTTGAATAAAAGTGGAGCAGTAACCGTGAAGCAATAATCGTGGAGCAGCAAATGCCAACGACAGAGATAGAGAAGACGGAGAAAGCGGCGGACTCCGCAAAAAGGGAATTCCGCACCGTCACTCTGCCTGTGATGGGCATGACCTGCGCGGTCTGCCAGAGCCACGTCGAGAGCGCGCTGCGATCGACTGCCGGAGTCCGCGAAGCCTCGGTCAATCTCCTTACCAACTCGGCTCGTGTCAGCTTCGATCCCGCCGTCTCCGGACCGGAGGACCTGATCGCCTCGGTGCGCGAATCTGGTTATGATGCCGCGCTGCCGGCCGATTCCATCTCACCTGCCGATGAGACCCACGCGGACGAAGGGCGGCTGCGTGCAAAGGCGTTGTTCACGCTGGCGGGCGGCATTCTCGTACTTCTCCTTATGAACGCGCAGCACTGGCTCGCTCCCGCAGCGCCTGTGCTGTTTGGAGTTTCGCCGCGCTCGCTCCAGTATGCGATGCTGGCCATCACCCTGGCGGGTATGTACTGGGGCGGCGGCATCATTTATCGCCAGGCATGGTCCGCTGCAATTCACCGCGGCACCAACATGAACACGCTGGTGGCTCTCGGAACTGGCTCGGCACTCGCCTATTCCATCGCAGCCACAACCATGCCGGGAGTCTTTCGCCGCCACGGGCTGCACGCCGACGTTTATTACGACGCGGTCCTGCTGATCCTCGGCTTTCTCCTGCTCGGCCGCTGGCTCGATGCGCGTGCCAAACGACGCACCCTCGACGCCCTGCACGAATTCATGAAGCTGCAGCCGCAGTCGGCGCGGCTGTTGCGCGACGGACACGAAATCGATGTCCCCCTCGCGCAGGTCATCGCCGGAGACATCGTTGTGCTACGCCCCGGCGAGCGCGTCCCGGTGGATGGCGCCGTCCTTGCCGGTGTCACGTCCATCGACGAGTCGCTGATCACCGGAGAATCGCTTCCCGTAGCAAGGAAGCCCGGCGACCGCGTCATCGGAGGCTCGCTGAATTTCGACGGCGCGCTTGAATATCGCGCGACCTCTATCGGCACGGACTCAGTACTCGGGCAGATGATGCGCCTGGTCGAAGAGGCCCAGTCTTCGCGCGCGCCCATGCAGCAGCTGGCCGACCGCGTCAGCGCGGTCTTCGTTCCGGTGGTGCTGGCGCTGGCGCTGCTCACGTTTCTCGTCTGGATCCTCGCCGGCGGCGGATCGGGACGCGCATTCGCAGTCGCGGTCGCTGTACTCGTCATCGCCTGCCCCTGCGCCATGGGCCTTGCCGTTCCCGCAGCGCTCACCGTTGCCATTGGACGCGGTGCACAGCTCGGCATCCTCTTCAAAGGCGGCGAAAGCCTCGAGCGCCTGGCGCATATCGACATGCTGGTGCTCGACAAGACCGGGACACTGACCGAAGGCAGGCCCGAAGTGACCGCGATCCACGCGGCCTCGGGATCGAAGGAAAACGAAGTCCTGTCACTGGCTGCAGCGCTCGAGCGGCGATCTGAGCATCCTCTCGCCCGCGCCATCCTCAGCGCTGCTCAGAAACGCGGCATCGCTGCGACCAGCGCAGAAGAAGTTCAAGCCGTCCCCGGCAAAGGCATTCAAGGCCTTGTGAACGGCAAGCGCGTAGCCGCCGGCAACGCGGCGCTGATGCAGGAGATCGGCGTCGCTGTTCCGGAAGACACCGCAGGCGAAGCGGGAACCACCCGCATGTACATTGCGCTGAACGATGCTTTCCTCGGCAACATCGAAGCCCGCGACACCCTTCGCGCATCCGCCGCGGAAACCATTGCCGGACTGCGGCGTCTCGGTATCCGCACCGCTATGCTCACCGGCGACACTGCAGCCACAGCCCAGGCAATCGCACAGGCCGCGGGCATCGACCAGGTATGGGCCGGCCTCCTTCCCGAACAGAAGCTCGAAAAGATTCGCGAGTTGCAGCAACAGGGCCACCGCGTAGGCATGGCGGGCGATGGCATCAACGACGCCGCAGCCATCTCCCAGGCAGACGCGGGCCTCGCTATGGGTACAGGCTCGGATCTGGCACGCGAAGCCGGCGACGCCATTCTGCTGCACGGCGAGCCCCGCCAGATTCTCGACGCCATTCTGCTGGCGCGCCGTGCCCTGCGAACCATGCGACAGAACCTCGTCTGGGCCTTCGGCTTCAATCTGCTCGGCATTCCCATCGCGGCCGGCGTTCTGTATCCGCCCTTCGGCATCCTGCTCAGTCCGGCCATCGCCAGCGCCGCCATGGCGCTCAGCTCGGTCAGCGTGCTCTCCAACAGTCTCCGCCTGCGCCGCTTTACTCCACGGTAAAGCGAATCCAGCGAAGCTGTATCCCGAGGCCACGCTCTGGACGCGGCTTTCCGCCGGAGACCCGGGGTCCCCTGCACGCCCGGTATTCGGCGTGCTGGGGTGGGAAGAAAGCCGCATCTCGCGAATCTCAACAGGGCACAGGATCGCTGGATTCGCTCTAAACTGGTAACGGAACCTTAACTGTGCGGATCCTCACCCGATACATCCTGACGGAAGTCCTGTCGCACGCCGGCATCGGGGGCGCGATTTTCACCTTCGTCCTCTTCATCCGCTATCTGCCCCACCTGCTGGAAATGGTCGTCCGCAACAGCGCCTCGCTGGGCGCGATTCTCGAGATCGTCCTGTTCACCCTCCCTGACATGTTCACGGTTACGATTCCTATGGCCGTGCTCGTCGGCATTTTGCTGGGCCTCAGTCGCCTCGCCTCCGACAGCGAAATCACTGCCATGCGCGCGTCCGGAATCGGCGTGTGGAGCTTCGTCCGTGTCGTGAGCGTGGTAGCTGTAGCCGGGTGGGTCATATGCATGTTCAACACCATGGTCCTGGCCCCGAAGTCGGCTGCCGCCATGCGCAATCTGGAAGATTCTCTCGCCAATGCCCAGGCTTCCTACGAAGTCCAGCCCCGCGTCTTCTATGAAGATTTCAAGGATTACGTCCTCTACGTGCAGGATGTGCGTGCTGGCTCCGGCGCCGCCAACTGGCGTGGCATCTTTCTGGCCGACGTAACCGATCCCAACGCGCCGAAGATCACCACCGCCGATCGCGCCACCGTCGTCAATGGCGCTAATCAATCCATCACCATGCGGCTGCGCGACGGAACCGAGATCGGAACCGTTCCCGACAAACCCGACCAGGACACGGTCTCCACGTTTTCACAGACAGATCTGCCACTCAACGCCGGCTCGCAGGAGGACCTGCGTCTGGGCCGCGGCGATACGCCCATCCTCGCCATGAACAATCGCGAACTGCTCCAGCGCGCCCACGGCAAAAATGGCCAGATCTTCGAAATCGAGTTCGAGAAGCGCCTTGCCTATCCGGCCGCGTGTCTCGTGCTCATGCTGGTCGGCGTCCCGCTAGGCATTTCATCGCGCCGCGGCGGCAAGGGCGCTGGCTTCGTGCTGACTATCGCCCTCGTCTTCATCTACTATTTCCTCTCGTCCACCGGCACTGCCCTGGCGCGCCAGAACAAGATCCCCGCGTTTCTCGGCGTTTGGCAGGCCAACCTGCTCTTCGCCCTCTGTGGCGTTGTCCTGCTGCGGCAGATGGCCACCGGAGGCGCCGCCCTCTCCGCTCTGACCTCGCTCGGCAACTGGTTTCGCCTTCGCGCCGAAGAATCCACCGCATCGACCGAAGCGATCCGCCTTCCCCTCCGCAAACGCGCCACCCGCGGCCGCTTTCCCCTCATCCTCGACGAATATGTGCTGCGCGAGTTTCTCCAGACATTTGTAATGGTGCTCGTCACATTTGTCATGCTCATGCTCATCTTCACCTTCTTCGAGCTGCTGAGCGACATCATCCGCAACCGGACTCCGCTGGTCACGGTCGGCGAGTACCTGATCAATCTCACCCCCAGCATGATTTACCTCATCACTCCGCTCAGCGTCCTCATCGGCGTGCTGGTGGTCTTCGGCATCATGAACCGCAACAGCGAGCTGACCGCCATGAAAGCCACCGGAATCAGCCTCTACCGCATCACCGTCCCGGTCGTCGCCATCGCCGCGGTGCTCTCCGTCTCCCTCTTCATGTTCGACGAGCTCTACCTGCCGCAGGCCAATCGCAAGCAGGAAGCGCTGCGCAACGTCATCAAGGGTAAGCCGGCGGAAACTTTCGAGCATCCCGGACGCAAGTGGATCTTTGGTCAGCAACGGCCCGGCCAGCCCAACCGCATCTTCTATTACGAGTACTTCGACTCGGACATCGATACCTTCGGCAACATCTCCATCTTCGAGTTCAGTCCCGGCTCCTTCACCATCGCCAAAAGAATCTTCGCCTCTGCCGCCCACTGGGAACCCACTCTGAACGCATGGGTCTTCGAAGATGGCTGGGTGCGCACCTTTGACGGCTCCGGGACCAGCAGCTATGGGGCTTTCCCGGTCAGCACATTACCTGAGATTTCCGAGCAACCTGCATACTTCAAGAAAGAAGTGCGCCAGTCTTCGGAGATGAACTTCGGCGAGCTCGCTGCCTATATTCACGACCTCCGGCAAAGCGGATTCAACACTGTTCCCCTGCGCGTGCAGCTGAATCACAAGATCGCCTATCCCCTCATCACCCTCGTCATGGCTGTTCTTGCTATTCCCTTCGCGCTCTCCATGGGCAAGCGCGGCTCCCTCTCCAGCATTGGAATCGCCATCGGCGTCGCCATTACCTACTTCGTCGTCTCCGGATTCTTCGAGGCCATGGGCGACGTCAGCTGGCTGCCCGCATTTCTCGCCGCCTGGTCTCCCGACTTTCTCTTCGGACTTGCCGGAGCCTGGCTGCTGCTGCGCACCCCCACATAAACCCAAAAATGTTCGCCAAACTCAAACCGCTGCTCCCCTACATGCGTCGCTACTGGCGTGGCTACCTGTGGGGCTGTCTCTGGACGATCGTAGCCAACGCCATCTGGGTCCAGTTCCCGCGTGTGATTGGCGCGGCTGCCGGCGACCTCAATCAGGGCGTCACCTGGCACAAGATCTTCGGCTATGCCGGCCTGATCATGGCCGTGACCATCGCGCACGGCGTTCTGCTTTTCTACATGCGCTGGATCATCATCGGCATCTCCCGCGACATCGAATTCGATCTGCGCAACGATCTCTTCCGGCAACTTGAAAAGCAGTCGGCCTCGTATTACCAGGAGCACCGCACCGGCGACATCATGGCCCGCATGACCAACGACCTGAATGCGGTGCGCATGCTGCTGGGTCCCGCCATCATGTACACCGCCAACACCGTGCTTTTTTTCACAGGAGCGCTCTACTTTCTGCTGCGCATCAGCCCTTTCCTTACCCTCATGGCGCTCGCCCCCATGCCCCTGGCCAGCATCTTCATCCAGTTCATGGGCCGCAGGATTCACGAGCGCTTCGAGCGCATCCAGGCCATGTTCTCCGACATTTCCGCCCAGGCTCAGGAAAATTTCTCCGGCGCCCGCCTGGTGCGCGCCTTCGCCCAGGAAGAAGCGCAGGTCAGGGCCTTCGAGCGCTCCAACCGCGAGTACATCCGCCGCGCATTAGGCCTGGTGCGGCTGATGGGCATGCTGTGGCCCACCCTCGAGTTCATGCTCGGCCTCGCCATGGTCATATCTCTGCTCGTGGGAGGCCATGAAGTGCTCTCCCATCGCATCGACATCGACAGTTTCGTTACCTTCACGACCTATATGTATATGCTCATGTGGCCCATCATCGCCCTGGGCTATGTTGTGAACCTCTTCGAGCGCGGCACCGCCTCTGTCGTCCGCATCCACGAACTGCTGATCGCGAAGCCTGCCATCGACGATCGCGATGCGGTCCTTACTGCGGCGGCAACAGACATCCGCGGCGAGGTCGAATTCCGCGACCTGCACTTTGCTTACCCGGCTGAAAACGGCAATCCGTTAGAAGTGCTCCACGGCATTTCGCTCAGGATTCCCGCCGGCAGCAGCCTCGCGCTGGTCGGCCCCACCGGATCCGGCAAATCCACGCTCGTCGGCCTCATTCCCCGGCTCTACGATGCTCCGTCGGGCACCGTGCTGATCGACGGACGCTCTGTCCGCGATTACCGGCTCGACGATCTCAGGGCCGCCGTCGGTTTTGTACCTCAAGAGACCTTCCTCTTCAGCGCCACCATCCACGGGAACATCGCCTTCGGCGTTCAGGACGCCCCTGCATCCGAAGTCGCGCACGCCGCGGAGATTGCCCACATTCGCGACGAATTCGATCTGTTTCCCAATGGATTGGAGACAACCGTCGGCGAGCGCGGTCTCACCCTCTCCGGCGGCCAAAAGCAGCGCACTGCATTGGCTCGCGCCATTCTGCGCAATCCCCGCATCCTCATCCTCGACGATGCACTCGCCAGCGTCGACACCTACACCGAAGAGCGCATCCTCGAGGGTCTGCGCAGTATCATGGCCGGTCGCACCACCATCCTCATCTCCCACCGCATCTCGACTGTGCGCCATGCCGACCGCATTGCCGTGCTGGTGCGCGGACACATCGCCGAACTCGGCACTCACGAGGAACTGCTGGAGCGAAACGGCTATTACGCCGGGCTCTTCCACAAGCAGCTGCTCGAAGAAGAGCTCGCCGTCGCCGGTTGAAAGTCTTCCCCTACGCGCTCCAGCTCGAACCGGCAGATTCGAGCTCAGGCTCCGTCACCCGCGCTCGCGCCGACATCATCATCTGGGCAGGAGGCCCATCGGCATCGCCCAGCGTGCGCAGAACCTCCGGATCGCGTGCCGCAACATTCCATGCCTCGCGCACATCGCGAATGCAGCCGATGGCTTCCCTGAACCTCTCCGCCGACTCCAGTCTCGATCCCTCCAGGCACAACGCAAAAATGGCCGTGTAAAACTCCGCAAGCGCCTTCGCCGAATTCCCGCCGACATCCATGCGCAGCCGCGACTGCAGGTGCATCAGGATGTCCAGCACCCGCCCTACCGCAATCCGGCGATCCCGCATGCTGCGGTGCTCCGTCGCCGCGATCGCCTGATACAGAAAGCGCACCATCCCGTCATAGAGAGCGACAATCAGTTCCACCGGATTCATGCCGGCTACTGCCTGCTGCTGGTAGTTCATGCTCCCTCCCGTTATCCGCCTGGGTTCTCGTCGTATCCCGTGATCGCGCTGTAGAGCTCGTTCACCGATTGCAGCTGCTCGGGAATCTCCTCGAGCGTGTAATTGGCTTCGTTCAGTTCCGTGGTCAGCTGCGTCTGCTGCGTGCTGATGGCGCTGTTTTCATTGCTGATGTTGGTATTCAGGCTCGACTCCTCCGAAGAATTCTGCTGCAACGCCAGATAGATCTCCCCGCTCGGCCCGCTGTTGCCCAGATTGCTCATCGTCGTCGTCAAATTCGCCCCAAACGACGTGTAGCTCGTGCTCGTCTGAAAGAAATTCATCGCGTCCTGAAAATTGCTGTCCAGCGCGCTGTCCAGCGTGCTGCCGTCGAGAGTGAGCGTCCCGTCGTAATTCGTGCTCTCCGTGATTCCCAGCTGCGACAACGACGTGATGGCTCCCGACGTCTGCGTAAACGTCGCCACTGCCTGCAGTTGTTCCTGGAGCATGGCCATCGCCGCATTGCCGTACAGCGGCTCGGGATTGCCCGAGGAGTCGGCCCCTTCCTGCGTGTTCAAATCTCCGATCACCGTGTTGTACGCGCTCACAAAGCTGCTCACCGCCGATTCGACATCGCTGTTGTTGTTGGTGATCTCCAGCTGCACCGATTCCGAGTTCGCGGGCACGCTCAACAGCTGCATGGTCACCCCCGGAATTGCGTCCGTCACCGTGTTCGACGAGCTGGTTGTCTGGACCCCATCCACGGAAAATGCAGCGTCCTTCCCCGGCTGCACCGTGGCAAACGTAAATCCCGTGCCACCCGTGGTCGAGTCCGTCAGGCCGCTGCCGTCGATCGCGACTGCCCCGCCTGCCCCGCTTGTATCGCTCACCAGCGATAATTGCGACTGTCCAGACGAATTGGTGACCACATTCGCCTGTACCCCATAGTCCCCGGAATTGATATAGGACGCGAGCGTGGACAGCGTATTGTTTTGCGGAATCTTGGCCCCGCTGCTGTCCGTCGCCGTGCCGTCGGAAATGGTGATTTTCTGTCCGCCGATGCTGAGGTAGCCCGTGAGCGTGTCGCCGCCGCTAATTGCCCCGCTGGTACTGGCATAGGAATACGTCTGGGCCAGATTCCCCACCACCACCGTATGGCTGCCCGCCACCGCCGACGATGTGGCGCTGGTCAGCGCTATCACCGACGTGTCCGAGCTGGACCCTTCTTTCTCCGAAAACACCCCGTTGGAATCGTTCAGCGCACTCACCGCCGTCGACAGCGTGCTCAGGTCCTTCCCGATACTGGTCAGCGCCGTATCCTGCGCCTGCAGGGTCGTCAGCTGGTTCTTCCACGGCGTCTCCACCGCCTGCAGATTGGTCACAATCGCGCTCACCGTGCTCGATACGTCGAACCCCTGACCGCTGGTCGGGGATCCAAACGAGATGCCGACGCTTCCCATGCTGTTGTTATCGTCGCTTTCCGGGCAATCCATTACCCGGAACCGCTGAGTGCACTCCCAGGGCCGCACTGCGCCACGCCAGTTTAGAAGAGCCTAAGAAAAAAACGGGGAGCCTCAGCCCGTACTCCGGCGAGCTGGTTTGTGCTCGCCGGAGAGGGAAAGCCCCCCGCAGGTGTAACTTTCGTATCCGCTTACTGCAACAGCTTCGTCACCATCTGCTGCGTGCTGTTGGCCTGCGCCAGAGCGCTGATGCCGGTCTGGGTCAGGATTTCGAACTTCGACATGTTCGACGTGGCCGATGCATAGTCCGTCGCCGTGATCGTGTTCTGTGCAGAGGTGATGTTCGTCATCTGTGAACTGGCGATGTTCGATGCCGCGGTCAGCGTGTTGATGTTGGCGCCCACCTGGCCCCGCTGGTAAGCGACGGCGTTGATGGCGTTGTCGACGGTTTGCAGTGCGGCTTCGGCATTGGCCTGGCTCGACAGATTCGTTCCCGTCAGGCTGGTGCCCGCGCCGGCGCCGGACAGGACGCCGCCCGTGCCCACGACTCCGCCCACATTCGTCGTCACCTGCGTGCCCATCAGAGAGGTCGCGCTGGCTGCCGCCGAGGTTCCCACACTGGCATCCGTCAGACTCCCCACCGTCACGTTGTAGTTCTGGCTGCCCGCGAGGGTACCGTCACTGGTGTAGACGCTCACCCCGCCCGCGACCGGAGTTTCCTGCGATGCCGCCTGCGAGGTAGCCTCGGCCACGGTGAACGAAGTGATGCCGGCCGCCGCGCCCGTCGACGAAACGGAGATCGACAGGTTGCCGACATTCGCGTCGGTCTTGGTTGTGTCGTAGGCGACGGTGTAGTTCGAGCCCAGCGCTGACTGCACCGTGCTGAGCAGGTTCGCGTTGCTCACCCCGTCCAGATCGACGTTGACTGCTGTCCCGGCGCCCGCGGCCGTTGTGGGGGTAACCGTGAAGTTGCCCATCACCGTGTTCGCGGAGTTGATGTTGGTCACCGCTACTCCGGATTCCCCCATAGCATTCGTGAGGGTCCCGTTCGCGATGGAGACCGAGTCGACGTTGGCCAGGAGCCCCGCTGCGCTGGGACCGATGCTCAGCGTCCCGACGCCCGTCTGGTTGTTCACGTTGTAAGCCACGCTGTAGTCGGCCGACGAGTTGGGCGTCGCGGCGTTCAGTGCCGCGTTGACCGTGGCGACCAGGGCCGACGATGCGGTCTGGCCGTTCAGGTTGACCGTGACGGCGCTCCCCGCCACTCCGCTGACGGTGGGCGTAATGGTGAACTGCCCGCTCAGCTGTTCCCCGTTGGTGAACGCGATGCTGCCAGATGTCGGCGTCGTCTCCGTCGCCGTGCTGGCCAGCGTGAGGTTGGTGATTTTGTCCGTAGTCGTGGCATACGACGTCAGCGCCACGTTCAGTGTGCCGTTGCTGTAGGTGACGGCGTAGTCGGCATTCGCATCTGGCCCGGTGAGTGTTTTGCCGGCATTCAGCACTGCGGAGACCGCACTCGCCAGGTTCGCTGTGGTCACGTTGGTCAGGGGGATGTTTTCGTTGGCTCCGGCCGACGTGCTGGCCGGTGTCTGCTTAAACACCGTCGGGCTGCCGCTGATGGTGAGCGCAGTGACGCCTGCACCGGTGCCGGCTCCCGAGATGCCGAAGCTCAGCGCGCCGGTCCCGCTGTTGTAGGTGGCCGAGTAGTCCGACCCCGCCAGATCGGCGGTCAGTGTGCTCTGCAGGTTCGCCGTCGTCACGTTGTCCAGGTCGATCGTCTTGTTGGGGCTGGTCGACGCAGGCACTACCGGCGTGGTCTGCGTGGCGGCGCTGCCGCCGGTATTGGCAACCGCAATGCCGGTCTCGCTGCCGCCTCCGGAAAGACCGATCGTCAGAGTCCCGGCCGAGTAGGTGATCGAGTAGTCCGATGCGGTCCCGCCAGCGCCGCTGATAACGCCCCCGATCGTGGTTTGGATTTGAGCCTGGTCCTCTCCCGCCAGGGAACTCAGGTCAATGGTGTAAGGCCCGTTGGCGTCGCCCGTCCCTGCGATGGTGAAGCTGCCCGTCAACGTGTTGTCGGTGGTGTCGACCGCCGCCGAAAACGTCTCGGTGGCACCCGCGCCGTTGTTCGACCAGCTTAGTGGAGTAGCCACGCCGCCGCTCTGCGGAATGGTGCCGCCGATGACGATGGTGCCGCCGATGTTATCTGCGGACGGAAGGTTCGCCGTAATCGTCGCGCCGTTATTCGTGAAGCTGACATTGGTCTGCGCTCCGGCTGCCACCGCCGAGTTGGCTTGAACGGAGATCGAACCACCCAGCGTGCCGCCATCCGTTACGGCCAGATTGAAGCCGGTCTGCGCGGCTGCCGCACCGCCGGTGCTGGCGCCCGTTGCCGGTGCGCCGGTGAATCCCGTGATGTGGTCGGCTGAGGCGTTGGTGCCGAGACCGATCTGCAACTGGTTGTTCCCAACCGCCGTCACCGTGTAGTCGCTGTCGCCGTTCCCGGCCTGCGCGTTGATCAAAGTCTGCAAGCTAGCTGCCTGCGCTGTCAGCGAGCTGCCGGTAACGTTGGCCAGATTAATGCTGATCGCCGATGCGGTGCCCCCGCTGGTCGTAGGCGAAAAAGCGAGAGTGCCCGAAAGCTGGGCGCCATTGGCGATCACACTGGAAGTGAGGGTCGACGTGGCCGCCGTTCCGTTTGCGGTCCAGCTCATGTTCACCGGAGATGCGCTGTAGGTCGTGGTCTCTGCCGGCGCCGCTGCCGCAGTCGAGCCGCCTGCCGTGATCGAGCCTGCGGCAACTGTCCCCGACGATCCCGTCACCGAGGACAACGCTCCCGCTGCGTTCGCGCCCCATCCCAGTGCGCTCGTGGTCTGGTCCGCGCTGAACACCGTAATCCCGTTGTATTCTGTCGTGCTGCCGATGGTCCCGATCTGCGTCAGAATATCCTGGTACTCCTGGTTGGCCGCGCCCAGCTGCGAGCCCGACAACGTTCCGCCGCCCGCTTCCGTTGCCAGCGTGACGGCGCTGGTCAGCAAACTCGTTACCTGCGACAGCGCGCCGTCTGCCACCTGCAGAAAGCCCGCGCCCTCACTGGCGTTGCTCGAAGACTGTGAAAGAGCCGCGGAATTCGCCGCGAGGCCGTTCGCAATCGAGAGACCGGCCGGATCGTCCGCGCCGGAGTTGATCTTCGAACCCGAAGATAATTGCGTCAATACATTCTGCAGACTCGACTGCGTCTGGTTCAGGTTGTTTTCTGCGTAAACTGCCGAAATATTGTTCAGGACGCCCAGTGGCATGATCTTTCTCCATTCTGAAATAGGGTCCCTGAACGGAGCACAGGACCGCAAAGGCCCGTGCCCACTCCCGGGAACCGCTTGACTCACGCTCTTCATCGGCCCTCCTCTCCCACCTCATTATTTCCTCCGCCCCCTTTGGTCCCCCGCGTGCACCCACCCCGGCCCTATCCTGCCTCGACTTCCTCGAGCGCCTCTTCCTTCCTCCCCAACCCGAGCACCCCCTTCATCCCCTCTCCATCCCCGCCGATAAGAACCACAGGCGTGGGAGCGCCCGCCATGATTCATCTCACGCGCCTCAACGGCAATCCGCTGGTCGTCAACAGCGACCTCATCAAATACGCCGAATCTTCGCCGGACACCATGCTGACGCTCATCAACGGCGAGAAAATCGTCGTCCTCGAATCCTGCGAAGACGTCGTCAACCGCACCATCGCCTACCGCGGCCAGATCTTTGCTGAAGCCGCCGGACATCTCCAGGCTCTCGCCTGGACCCCGTCTTCCGAAGCCGCGCGCGTCTCGGTACAGAACACCCGCAATTCCCAACCCACCGCCAATCCCGAGGATTAACACCATGGACGTGGGTAGCCTCGGAGGCATTCTCCTCGCGCTCGCCGGCATTCTCGCCGGCCTGCTGCTCGAGGGCGGGCACCTCAGCCAGGTGCTGCAGCCCACCGCCGCCATCATCGTCTTCGGCGGAACGTTCGGCGCCGTCATGCTCCAGTTCCCTCTCAAAACCGTGTTCTCCGCCGCCGGGCGCCTCGTGCGCCTCTTTCTTCATAAACAAGACACCGGCGCTCTCCAGCTCACCCAAATCGTCTCCTTTGCCAACAAAGCCCGCCGCGAGGGCATTGTCTCCCTCGATCCGGAGCTACCCAAAATCGGCAACCCCTTTCTGCGCGAGGCCCTCACCCTCGCTGTCGACGGCATGGAATCCTCCGAGCTGCGCCGCATCATGGAATTCCAGATCGACAACGTCAGTGAAACCGAAGCCCGCATCCCCGCTGTCTTCGAATCCGCCGGCGGATTCTCGCCCACCATCGGCATCATCGGCGCCGTCATCGGGCTCATCCAGGTCATGCAGCACCTCGACCACATGGACCAGGTCGGTCGCGGCATCGCTGTCGCCTTTGTGGCCACCATTTACGGCGTGGGCGCGGCCAACCTCTTCTTTCTTCCTGCCGCCGGCAAACTGAAACAGCGCGCCCGCGACGAGCAGCGCCTCAAGGAGATGGCCCTCGAAGGCGTCATCTCCATCCTCGAAGGCATGAACCCCCGCATGATCGAGGTCAAGCTAAGAAGCTTTCAGGACAGCGCCCCTCGCACCCCGGAAAAACCTGCCGCCGAAAGCCGCCCATGAGACGCAGCTCTCTCCGCTCCCGCAGAAACGCCGACCACCCCCAGAACGACCGCTGGCTCGTCTCTTATGCCGACTTCATCACCCTGCTCTTCGCTTTCTTCGTCGTGCTTTATGCCAGCTCGCGAGCCGATCAGAACAAACAGACCCAGATCGCGCATTCCATCCAGTCGGCTTTCCAGGCTCTCGGCGTCTTTCCCTCCCCGGTCCCGGACCATTCCACCCATTCCGCCGATCCCCAACACACGGTTCCCCCGGTGGACGTCGTGCTCGGCGACGATCTGTCTGCATCGCCCGCAGTCCGGCAGGACCTCCAGCGCCTGCAAGGGCAGCTCACCAGTCTGCTCTCGTCGCAGGTCGCTCAGCACATCGTCGCCCTCAAGCTGGGGCGCGATGGCCTCGTGATTTCCCTCCGCGAATCCGGCTTCTACGACAGCGGCTCCGCTCTGCCCCATCCGCAGGCAAAGGATACCCTCGATCAAGTCGCCGCCAAAGTCACCGCCACCCCTTACGACATCCGCATCGAAGGCCACACCGACAACATCCCCATCCACACCGCCCAGTTCGACTCCAACTGGGAGCTATCGACCGCCCGCGCGACCGAGCTCGCAAAGATTTTCATCGTCGATTACCACTTCGCTCCCGCACGTCTCTCCGCCGCCGGCTTTGCCGAGTATCACCCCGTTGCCGGCAACGACACCGCCGAAGGGCGCAGCCAGAATCGCCGCGTCGACATCATCGTCCTGCCCCGCATCAGCGTGGTGCCAACCCAGCCGGCAGCGCACTGATCGCTGCACCCTGTACCCTGTCCTCAGCTGAATCCCAGCACCGGATGCGGAATGTACGCCTCTTCCAGCGCCGCAATCTCTTCCGGCGTCAGCTTCACCGACAGCGCCACCACCGCATCTTCCAGATGATGCTGCTTCGTCGCGCCCACAATCGGCGCGGTCATCCCCGGCTTCGCCAGCATCCATGCCAGTGCCAGCGACGCCTGCGCCACGCCTTTCTTTTTGGCCAGTTCCGCCAGGCTATCGACGACCTTGTGATCCGCCTCCTCAGTCTGCGCGTACATTCTGTTGCCGAACTGATCCGTCTCCGACCGCTTCGTCGTCTCGCTCTGCCAGGGCCGCGCCAGCCGCCCGCGCGCCAGCGGACTCCACGGAATGATCCCAATCCCTTCGGCGCGGCACAGCGGAATCATCTCCCGCTCCTCTTCCCGATACAGCAGGTTGTAGTGGTTCTGCATCGAGACGAACCGCGTCCACCCATACAGATCCGCCAGATACAACGCCTTCGCAAATTGCCAGGAATACATCGACGACGCCCCGATGTACCGCACCTTTCCCGCCTTCACCACGTCGTGCAGCGCCTCCAGCGTCTCCTCGATCGGCGTTTCGTAATCCCATCGGTGAATCTGATACAGATCGACAAAATCCGTCTGCAGCCGCCGCAAACTCTCGTCGAGCTCGTGAAAAACCTCCTTACGCGAAAGTCCTCGTCCATTGGGCTCATCGCGCATGAGTCCCTGCAATTTGGTCGCGACCACCACCGCTTCACGCCGCACATTCTTTTTCAAGAATCGTCCCAGCACCTCCTCGCTAGCGCCCCCTGAGTACACATTCGCCGTATCGAAGAAGTTGATGCCGAGATCGAGCGCCTGCCGCAGGAACGGCTGGCTCTGCTCCTCATCGAGCGCCCACGCCTGCCGGCCCGGCTTCAGCTCGCCCGTCGCCGGCGCCCCATACGTCATGCAGCCCAGACAAATGCGGGAGACCTTCAGCCCGGTCCTCCCAAGATTCACGTAATCCATCGTTGCTCCTTAAGAAGATTGTTTCGAAAAAATCCCGATTGCCCTGTCTGATAAGAGCATGGTCCGCTCAGAAACGATTCGCCGAGACCACCAAGATTCTAAGATCGAAGGCAATGATGGCCCAGGATGACGCGCGAACCAGACAGGATGACGCGCGAACCACAATCGCCGATCAACGGAGAGCTGCGCGGCGGTTGCGCGCGATGTACAACCGCCTCGTCAAGCGCTTCGGCCCGCAGCAATGGTGGCCTGCGAAGACCGCCTTTGAAGTCGTCATCGGCGCATACCTCACCCAAAACACCGCCTGGAAGAGTGTCGAGCGCTCCATCGCCAATCTCGAAGCGCGCGGCGTCCTATCGATCGGCGGCCTGCGAGCGATCCCCGAAGCAGAACTGCGCGACCTCATCCGCCCCTCCGGATTCATGCTCCGCAAAGCGGCAGCCCTCAAGGCCTTCGTCGCCTTTCTCGACGTTCATTACGGCGGCCGCATCGAAACCCTGTGCGAGGCAGCTCCCGAATCGCCACTTACCGTGCGCGAACAGCTGCTCGCCCTCCCCGGCGTCGGCCCCGAGACCGCCGACGCCATCCTGCTCTACGCCCTCGATGCGCCCGCCATGGTCGTCGACGAATATCTGCGCCGCATCGTAATCCGCCACAGCCTCGTACCGGAATAAGCAAAGTACGCCGACATCCAGGCCCTCGCCGAGCAAACCTTCGCATCAGAGCGCGCCCATGAAAGCAGCCCCGACCTCGCCGGCCACTACAACGAATTTCACGCCCTCGTCGTCCAGATCGGCAAAACCCACTGCCGCCGCACACCCATCTGCGAAGGCTGTCCGCTTCAGTGGGATCTAAAGAACGCTCGCCCCCAACCGGGGACGAAAATCCCCGCATAGACTGAACTGTGCTCACCCTCTGCGCAGCCACCACCAACCCCGGCAAGCTGCGCGACTTCTCCGTCGCCGCCGCGGAAGGCGAAGTGGCCGTCGAGCCGCTGCCCGGCCTCAAAGAAATCCCCGCTCCCGACGAAAACGAGCCCACCTTCGCTGGCAACGCCCGCCTCAAGGCCGAGCACTACAGCCGTTTTACCAACGAGCTGGTGCTGGCCGACGACTCCGGCCTCGAAGTTGATGCCCTCAACGGCCAGCCTGGCGTCCGCTCAGCGCGCTTCGCCGAGGACGCCGGCTACGAATCGCCCGCCGCAACCCCTGCGCTCTCCACCGACGCCCGCAACAATCTCTATCTCCTCGATCGCATGCGCGACATCCCGAACCGCACCGCCCGCTACCATTGCGTGCTGGCCCTCGCCCGCAACGGATCCGTCCTCGTCACCACCGACGGCAGCGTCGACGGCGAGATTCTCGACGCGCCCCGCGGAACCGGCGGCTTCGGCTACGACCCATTATTCTGGCTCCCGCAACTCGGCCTTACGATGGCCGAAATTACCCGCGAAGAAAAGCACGCGCTCAGCCATCGCGGCCGCGCCTTCCGCGCTCTGCTCGCCGAGCTTCCGTCCATCCTGCGCTAAGTCGCCACCGGCCGGTGCGCGCAATGCACGCGTGCCAGCTTCCTTCTCCACAAACAACAATTGCAAGCTACCTGAGCACACTACGGCACTCCAGGGCTCTGCGCTTTTCCGAAGAGCGCAATGAAGTTGGGAATATCAATGCCAATGCCAATTGACAGTCCCACTTTGAGGTGAGTAGCCAAATTCAAGAGATGGCGATTGGGATCATCGCTCCCGTCTGATGAATTTATGACATCGAAGCGGCGAAAAAAGACAAGGCCAGCCAGACATGGCGGCCGATAGCCGGCGTGAGATCTCATCGAGAAATTCGCGGCGCCGCACGCGCCATTCGTTATCCCCTCCATCACCATCTCCTATGCTTACAAACTCCATATAGAACGCTTATGAGAAATTTATGCGTTCCGGGTTCTCTTTGCTCTTAACCGGTTTGCTCTGGTAGAGGCCAGATCGGACCGGTTACATCTGCGAAGACGCTTGACTCCTTACCTTCCATGGCAGCCCACACCGTGATGTGTGCGCAGCTCGAAGGTCTGGGTTCAGAGCTTTCATCGCAGAAGCAGTAGCCGTAAGAACCAGACGTTCTGCTCTCCGCCACACCGCGCTGCTTGCCGCCATTCTTCTGGCGGTTCTCAGGAGCGCCCGCGCACTGTTGTTCCCGGCAGCCTTGGCGACACCGTCGTCCCGCGTGCTTCCGACTGTTGACTCGCAGTCCTTAGCTTCGCCCGCGGACCCAGTCGTTCGGTACCACATTTCGCAAAGATGATCGGCTTCTCTCGGCTCAGATCCGAGAGCCGGCCCCAACCTCACTCCAGGAGGCAGGACCAATGCTTACAGTGGCAAACGTATCGCTCTCGTTCCTGAAGACGCAAAACCCGCGCGGTTCTAAACCCGCATTGCCCTTCCGGCCGCGCACATTGCGGATCGCCATCGCAGCCATCATCACCCTGTTCGTCGTTACCACCTGGACCGCCCGCGCCCAGTCCACCTTCGGCAGCATCCGNNGACGAAAGCGCCGACCGCCAGACCACCACCAATGGCTCCGGCGACTTCCTCTTCGAGAATCTGAAGGCCGGTCATTACAAAGTCACCATCTCGCACGCCGGCTTTACCGATGCCGTGGTCTCTTCGGCCACGCTGGAAGCCCGCCAGGAACTCCGCCTTCCGGTGACGCTTACTGTCAAGGCAGGAACCACGACGGTGGAAGTAAGCGCCGATGCGGCTCTGATGAATACCGAAAATGGAACGATCAACAATACGATTTCAAACGTAGACATTACTCAATTGCCAATCAATTCCCGGTCAGTGTCGAGTAGTCCACTGGCCGCTCTCGCCGTGTCTCCCGAGGTCACCCGGGACGCGCAGGGGAATTTCGCGGTAGGGGGCGCGACCTCGTCGCAGACTGGCTTCTCGGTGGATGGAATTTCCACCGCCAACATTCGTTACAACGGCGCGCTCGAGGACACCTATCCGTCGATGGAAAGCATCGACGAGATGAAGGTCACGGCGTTCAACAACAATGCAGAGTTCGCTCAGATCGGCGATGTGACCTTCACCACTAAGAGTGGAACCAATCAATTGCATGGCAGTGCGTTTGAATATTTTCAGAATAGCGATCTGGATGCCACCGTTCTGAATTTCCCCATCAAGGCTCCTCGGACCTTTAACACGTTCGGCGGCAGTTTGGGAGGCCCCGTGACTATCCCCAAACTGTACAACGGGCGCGACAAAACCTTCTTCTTCGCCGACTACGAAGGCAATCGCAAGACCCAGTCTTATCCCGAGGAGCTCCTTGTGCCCTCGGCGGCGGACAGGGCCGGCAACCTGAACGACCTGGTGCAGGGCCTGGGAGCCGGACCTCTGCTCAACCCGTTCAGCGGCGCGCCTTTCCCCAACAACACCATCCCATCCGGATCGTGCGCGGCCTGCATCAATCCCGTCGCTCAGGCTCTGTTGAACTACTATCCCCTGCCCAACGCCAACCTGGGTGTCTTAAACCCGTCCTACAACTACGAGACCCTCGTGCCGAACCCCTCCAACTCCAACGGCTTCGATGTCCGCGTCGATCACAATTTCAATACGAAGCAGCAAGTCTACGTGCGCTACAGCTTCAAGAACGCGTCCTATAGCGAGTTCAACAGCGCTGGCGTCGTTGCCCCCGCCAGCAATTTTCTGCCGAATGATGAGGCCAACGATCAAAATCGCAGCATGGTGGCTTCCTGGAACTATGCGATCACTCCCTCGCTGGTGAACGAATTCCGCTTTGGGTTCGCTAATTACAACGAGAATGACACTTTCCCTATCCAGGGCGCCTCGGCCATCTCTCAACTCGGGCTGGTCTTCGATCATCCGGTAGGCACCGCCTCACATCCCACCGCCGATACCTTCCCGAACTTCAATTTCGCCGACGGCTCCGTAACCACCATTGGGCAGGACCGGGTTGGAACAACCATTTCGGGGAACGTCCAGTTCACCGACAATCTCACCAGGAACATTGGCGAGCACACGCTTCGCTTTGGAATGGATGCGCGCAGAGTGCATTTCAATTCCCTGATGTACTTCGCGCCCTCTGACGACTATGGCGACTTCACCTTCAGCGGCGGCCTGACCAACTACTCTTTCGGCGATTTTATGCTCGGGTTGCCAAACCCGTCTTACTTCGCGGTCATTGGCCCACAAATGGATGCACGCAGTGTCCACTGGGGCCTTTACGGCCAGGACACATGGCAGCTAAACAGACATCTCACCGTCAATTTCGGATTGCGGTGGGAACTGCTTCCACCCTTCCAGGAAACCAATGGAGATATAGCGACCTATCTTACTTCGGGGAACAACCTGACCGTCGTCGTTCCTGACAAGTTCTATCCGTTTATCAAGAACAATTCGCTCCTCCAGCAGATATACACGGGCTTTCTTCAGGGATTCAACGCATGTCCGCTTCAGACCGGCAGCCAGTTACCGTGTTCGAACATCGAAACGGCGAGCCAGGCAGGGCTTCCGCAGGGCCTTCGGGATTGGAATTGGCGCGATTTTGACCCGCGCGTCAGCTTTGCCTGGCGTCCGTTCAACAACGACAAGACCGTCATTCGCGCCGGCGCTGGCATCTACACCATGACCACTCTTGGTCCCATGTCTTTCAACAGTGGCATCATCGCCCTCTCCGACCTCCTTACCTACAACAATTCCGTCTCCAACGGTGCCGCGGCGTTCCAGTTTCCCAACACCTCCCCTCCCAACGCGGCAGCAACTATAGGCGGCGGCGATTTCGAGGAAGCAAACGATCCGCACTGGAAGGACCCCTCGTCGGCGCAATGGAACTTGACCGTGGAACGGGAGCTGACACCCAACACGGTGGTCCGGTTGAGCTACACCGGCCAGGAAGACTGGCATCTTCCCATCACCGTAGACAACAACCAAATTCCGGCCAGCACCACGCCCTACACCGTTCCCAACAACGGCTACTCAGTCGTCGATCCTCGTGCGCCTTTCCAGAACTGGCTCCTGTTGATGGAGTCGTTCAGCAACGGCACTCAAAACTATGAGTCCGGTATAGCGGAAGTCACCCATAAAGAGGGACACGGAGTGACCTTCCAGGCGAACTACACTTTCGCGAAAAATCTCAGCGATGCGCAAGGCACCGACGCGCCATCTGCATACGCGGGTGAGGAGCCCTATGCCGTGGAAATTGCCGACCGTTTCCACATCAAGTCCGACCGCGGCAACGTCGTGGGGATGCCGCGCCAACGCTTCATGGTGACAGGCAATTACAAGCTACCGTTCGGAACGGGACAAACTCTTGGCGGACCACGGTTCCTGAATCCAGTCATCGGAGGCTGGACCCTGAGCTCGGTGACCACACTACAGACAGGTCAGTGGCTGACGCCCACTATGCCGGCGACCGACGATCAATCGAACACCGATATGATCGAGCGAAACACCGGCGGGGCCCTTGCACGTCCGGACTGCGTCGGAAACCCGTACGCCAGCCAGACTACCCAGCACTATTTCAACCTCAATGCCTTCGCTCTGCCGCCGTCGGATGCCGGACGCTTCGGGACCTGCGGCGTCGGTATCCTGGAGGGGCCCGGGATGATCGACGTGGACGGGGGTCTGGCCAAACGCTTCAGCATTGGCGAGCGAATGCATCTTCGCTTCGAAGCGACGTTTACCAACGTCATCAACCATACGAATTATGCGCCGCCGTCGCTGAACCTCGGCGAACCTTCGAGCTTCGGCGTTTTGAATACCGCGCTGCCCCAGGGCGAGGGAGGCAACCGCACGGGCCAACTCGCCCTCCGCATGGATTTCTAGAAGGGAACAAGTTGGTATCAGTGGTCGCAGTCAGGAAATGAAGATGCCTCCAGCCGAAAGCTGGAGGCATCGCATACGCCATCGAGTCAGACGAGCAGTTTCACCTGCGGCTTATTGTGTCCAGAGCATTCTGCTCTTCAGGCAACATACCCGCCCGAACGCAGTTACGCCCCAGCCGCTTCGCCCGGTACATCGCCTCGTCAGCTAGGTGTATCAGATCCTCCGCCTGCATGATGCCGTCATGCGATGCCACACCCAGACTGCAAGTCACCGTGAGCGTGCCGACAGCCGTCGCAACCGGCGTCTCCGCGATGGCTCGCCGGAAATCCTCCGCGCGCTGGACGCCGTTCATCGCCGAGCAACCCGGCAGAACAATCAGAAATTCCTCGCCGCCATACCGCCCCGCAAAATCATAAGGCCGCATGAGCTCGGCGATGCGCCTCGACGCCTCCTGGAGCACCACATCCCCCGTCAGATGCCCATACGTATCGTTGACATTCTTGAAGTGGTCCAGGTCGATCATTACCACCGCGATCGGCAGCTGATCGCGCTGCGCCCGGGAAACCTCCTTCTCCAGCATCTCGAAGATCACCCTGCGATTCCAGAGCTCCGTCAGGCTGTCCTTCATGGCCTGCGCCTTCAAAGCGCGCTGCGCGTCTTCCGCCACTTTCTTGGCAAGCTGCAGTTCACCTCTGCTCTGGTTCACCTGGTCTTCGAGCTTGCGGGAACGCTTTAAGAGGTGACGAACCCGCAGCATATAAAGTGCGAAGCTCAGCGTCAGCAGCAGAATCCCCGTCAGGCTCCGGAACCTTGGCGTTTCCCAAAGTTGCGGGATGATATTGATTCGCAGGCTGGCAACCTTTGAGCCCCACGCGTCGTTGCCATCCGCCTCCTGGAGCTCAAACAGGTAAGCGGCCGGCGGCAGCCCCGTATAGACGGCCTCGCGCTCCTTCCCCGCGTCTGTCCACTCCGTCTCGAGACCGATGAGCCGGTAGCGGAAGTGCGCGCGGTCCGGAGCCACCGAATCCGGCGCCGTGAATTCAATTTCCAAATCTCCGCCGCCCGGACCTGCCGTTACTGCCTGGCTTAAGGGGAGCAGCGTTCGATTGAACCGCACCTGCTCGATCAGCGGCTGAGAATGAATCGTCTTCCCCAGGCTGCGTACAGAATCGCCGGCGGCACATGCCGGGGCCGCAACGCCGAACAGGACTACAAAAAAGAGGAGGCCAGGCAGACACGCTGTCGCCGCCTTCATAAACCTCGAATGAACTTCAGGGGATCCTGCGGAAAAGCCGCCGCGCTGGCATGCCAGAGGCAATCCGGAAGCCGCCAACCGCTCTCGTTCCTCATCGGTCCGGCGAGATCGATCGTCGGGCCGCAAGTATCCAGCAAGCATAGACTTGCGCCAGTCTGGCTGACGCACCCCTCTCCTGTAGCATCCTGCCACGGACCAGGCCATTAGGCCCCCAGGCTGGACACGATCACCGTAGTCACCAGCCACCCCCATTTGACTACGCCGATCCTGGCGTTTATACCGCCCCATCTACACAAAATAATCTGCGATAGAGCCGGTCTCGACCATACAACTTAAGGTCGCTTCGACTGCTACATCGGCGACAAACTGCAATCTTCGCCTCATGGCAATCCAGGGCCGGGTGAGCGATTTGGCCTGAACTCCCCGGCTGAGCTTCCGGCCATTCCCGCTACCGTGGATACCTACGGAAACTTCATATCCAGTGCGTAAATCTCTTCTGAGCTGATGTCGCGCAGGGCGTAGATAGAACCGTCCGGGGCGACACCGGTCCAGGTGCCGAAATTCAGGACGAGATTCGTACCCCGCGCCATGTCCGCGATGGTCTCGACTTTGCGATCCGCCAGGCAAACACGTTTCTCCGGGGCGTTGGTCCCCTTGGGCGTATTGAAATAGACGCACTTCCCATCCGCGCTCCACTCGGGATACCCAACCTCTGGGGCCGCCTCGGTCAGCTTCTGCCACAGACGGCGGTTCAGGTCGTATAGCATGACCCGCGAGCTCTGTGGAATCAGGGCGACCAGGTAGCGTCCGTCCGGCGACCAGCGAGCCGAGAAGAAGCCCTTCGAGTCCGGTACCTCGGTCGTCTCCCGGCTCTGAAGATTCACGATGTGCAGAGACCCCCTGCCGTACGCGGCCTCAGCAAAGTTCCCCCCATAGGCGAGCGCATCCCCAGCCGGCGACCAGGTCGGGGCCTCACTGTCTGCACTTCCTGAAGTGATCGGCTCCCAGTCGCCCCCGTCCACCGAGATGATGTAAATCTGCGAGCCCGCCCCTGGGTAGCGGCCGTCAAACGCAATCTGCGTGCCGTCGGGCGACAAATGAGGAACCCCGGCCTGCATAGGTGCGAAGGTCAGCTGGTGACGATCCGTTCCGTCGCTGCGGCCGTACCAGAGCATGCCTTCCGGGTAGGAAACCCAGGCGAGGTGCTGCCCATCCCGAGAGAAGGTCAGAAACTGGCCCGAAACTCCGGGGAGAAAAGGCTGGATTGCCCTCGTTCGGGTCGTAGCGCGTCAGTTCGCCGCGCGGCGTCGTGCCTATGAAAAAGACCTTCCGCCCGTCCCGGCTGGGCAGTGGCCTCGCCGCATGGATAACACCCGACGTGAGCTGGACCGGAGCGTGGCTGACGCGATGCCACCAGTCGTCCCCCTCGCGCATCGCCCAAACCGCCGTGACATCGTTTCTGGTCGCCTGAAAAATGTAGTACTTGCCGTCCGGTGTCCAGCTGCGGCAGCAGTCGCTGGGCTGGGTGGCAAACCCCGGCAGAAGCCGGTGAAGATGCGTGCCGTCCGATCGCATTTCCCACAGCGAGCTGGTTCTCTTGGACCTGTCGGCAACGCTGAAGCGGAGAAGGCTATGGTCCTTCGAGAGGCGAATCCAGAATGGATTGCCGGCAACCGTGACCAGCTGACGCGCCTGGTTTCCCTCCGCGTCGGCAGCATAGATAGACCCGTGAGAACTGTAATAGAGCGTCGCGCCGTCCGGCGACCATGCGGCATCGTAGACCTGCATGTTGCCGAGACGCCGAGGCTGCCCGCCAGGAACCGGCAGACTCCAGAGGCCGCCACCGTAGAATAATGAAACCGGCGGTCCCGCGACCAGCAGTTCCTGCCGGTACGGCGCTATGTCCAGCAGACCGTCAAACGTAAAAGGAACCATCATGGGAACGGCATCTCCGCCGTCGCCCCGGCCATACCCTCCAGGGCACCGCTGCCTCTTCTTCGTCGGTCTTCTCTGAATGAGCAGTTTCCCCGCGCTCTGGAGCCTGTCATTAACTTTCCCGCGGGGCGCTGGGAGCCAATTTTTCTCAGGTCGAGGAGCGAGGAGCGACGAATATCGGGTATCTTCGAGCGACGAGGGACGAGGAAATGGGGAAAATTGGCCCCAGCCCTCCGGGTTGCTGCGCAAATCGGTCCATACTTCGTTGTCATCCTCGACAGTGGACCCGCCACAGCCGTCGGATTCCGCCTCGTCTGGACCGATTTTCGTCCGCGACGCCATCCGTGCGAAAGTTAATAACAGGCTCTAACTCGGAAGACTGGGCGGTAGCTGCCTTATTCCTTTCGTGCCTGCCGCTGCCGCCCGGGTTATCAGCATCTGCGGCACGGCGGTATAGATTCGTTCCACCGCGGGTCGCCGATAATCCCAGCGCGGATTCGCATCCGGCCAGTAAACCGCCATGGTCGCATTCGCCTCGAAAAGAAGGATCTCGCCCTTCCCGTTCAGTCCGAAGTCGATGCCCCCGTAGTCCAGTCCAAGCATCTCCTCGATTCGCTTGAGCGCGGTCATCGTGCCCGGACCGAGCACCCCCTCCATATCCGCCAAAAACGCCGCATCTTCCGCGCGGCGCTCGCTGTGCTCTGCCATCTCTGCACTGAAGTAGTGAATCTTCCAATGGCTCGATACCGCTGCATGTACGGGATAAAACCTGCCGTCAATAAACAGCACCCGGTATTTGCGCGTGCAGCCGTCTGCTCCTCGCCCATCCAGGTACTGCAGAACGATCAAGTCCTCTCCAGGAAGGCGGGAAAGCTCATCGTCCAGATTGTTTGCGTCTTCGACACAGACAAAATGCTTCCCCATGTGGAATCCGGGGGCGCGCAGCAGAAGCGGAAACTCAAAGCCGCAGGTCGCAAGCTCGGCGGCCGCATGGCATCCCGCCAAACGGGCACGCGGCAGGGTCATGGTGCGTGCCGTAACTACGCCCGGGATACCGGCAAGCCGCTCCGCATTCCGGCAACGGCCAGTCTCCCGCACCGCAGCTGGGTTGTTAATCACTGGAGCCGAACAGCGGGCCAGGATCGATACCGCGGCCGACAAGGCTTCCGCGCGTACATCCGCATCGCCGATGCCGTTGATCACCAGATCGTGGGGCGGCAGCGGCATCCAGACTTCATAAAACTCGACGATCGCAATGTGCGTCTGAAATATCCGATCATTCAGAAACCGCTGGATCAGTACGTTGCCGGAATTAATCGACAGCAGCAGCAGGACCGAAACAGGAGAACTGTCTCCACGGTAAGGCAGGGTAAACAACGCCTGGAGCTGAAGAGCTCTGGCCAGATGAGAAGCCGCCGAGTGCATCTCTCCGAGTCCGGATAGGGCGTAATACATTCCGGCATGCGCCCGCCTGCTCGAAGGTTCGGCAGTCAGCGCCAGCTCAAATTGCTCTCTGGCTCCATCAAGATTCCCAGCCTGCAGAAGAATCGCTCCCGATTGTGCATGGGCATCGGGATCATCCGGCAGCCACGGTGGTGGATCCGCCTGGCTCCCCGGCCATGGTATGTGAGATTCGGCAGTATGCATGACTGTCTCCTGGAGCGTTCGGGCTTGAGAGTTCCGTGGCGCCCGCCGCCGCCCGTTCCATCACCCTCGCCTCGAGCGCACGTCCCTGGCACAAAGTGTGTTCCACCAGCGCATCGATCTCCGCGCAACTGGTGCGATGGTTCACGATCGCCGCCCGAATCGCCAGGCGTCCGCCAATCCTGGTCGTGGAGGGTGCAGCAATGCCGGAGTCCTGCAGCGCGACGACAATCTGTTCGTTCAGCCGGTCGGAGTCCTCCCCTCGATAGCGGAAGCAGACGATATTCAACTCCACCGGAGCCAGCAGCTCCAGTTCCGGCGTCTCCGCAATGCGGCTTTCCAGATACCGGGCCAGTCCACAGGTCCGGCCTATCATGGCTCCCAGCGCGTCGGTCCCGTAGACCTTCAGGGTGAACCAGACCTTCAATGCGCGAAAGCCGCGCGAAAGATCGGGCCCGAAATCGCAGGGCCACTCGGCACCCGCAGCCAGTCCGCGCTTCGCATGCCGCAGGTACGCTGCGGCGGTCGCGAAGGCATTCCTGTGCAGTTGGCCGTCGCGTACCAGGATGTATCCGGCATCGTAGGGAACCTGCCCCCACTTATGGAAATCGAATGCCAGCGAATCGGCGCGCTCGATACCGCCGAGCCGCGGGGCCAGTTCCGGTGCGAGTTGCGCCAGAGCTCCATAGGCTCCGTCGACGTGAAACCAAAGCTCGTGCCTCCCGCACAGCTCGGCGATGCGCGCAAGGTCGTCGATGGCTCCGATATCCACGGTGCCCGCCGTTCCAACCACGAGGAATGGAGTCCGGCCGGCCTCCCGATCCTCGTGAATCGCAGCTTCGAGCGCATACATGTTCATTCGCTGGCGGCTGTCCGTGGGGATCAACCGCAATGCGTCGCTGCCCAGGCCACAAAGATCCATGGCTTTCGCGATCGTGCCGTGCGCCGCGCTCGACGCATAGGCGGTCAGCCGCTTCTTTTCCGCGGCCACCCCGCGATTGCGCACATCGAAGCCGAGCGCCACATCGCGGGCGATGATCACCGCGATCAGATTGGCCATCGAAGTTCCCGTCACGAACAAACCTGTTGCGGTTTCCGGAAAGCCGAAGATCGCACGCACCCACCGGGTTATCTGCCTCTCCACCTCCACCGGAGCATGATCGCGGCCTCCGAGGTTCGCATTCAGCCCTGACGCCAGCATCTCGGCCAGCATCCCAACCGGCGTGCCGCCGCCATGCACCCAACCCATAAATCCAGGATGAACGTTGCCGGCCGCGAAAGGCAGAACATCCTGCAGAAACTCCTCGTGAACCGCGCTCAGATCGGTGGGAGAACGGGGTATATCCTCGCAAAACCGCGCTCGAACTTTCCCCGGCATCGGTTGCCACACGGGACGGTCGCGAATGTTCTCGAGGTAATCGAACATATCGTCGAGCATGCGATGTCCCTGCGCGCGAAGAGTCCTCCAGTTGGCCGGATCCAAAGTTTCATTTGCGGCTGGTGGCCGTTCGCCGATCCCATTTTCAATTCTTGAACAGTTTCCCTGAGACATCGTCTGCGGGCCATCCCAGACCCTGCGTTCACTGCCTGCAAACGGATGCCCGAGCGCGATGCAGCGCTTTTCCGGAATATTAGAAAATCCTCATCCTGCGCCCTCCGCTGGACGCCATATCCGGCGACCACATTGCCATTGACAAACCGGCCCGCCTGAATTACTTTGCAGTGTAAAGTGATATCGGCGTGAACGATCTCCATAAAGCACTCGGTGACATTGGCAGCATCCGCAGGCAGGTGGCGCGCAGCACCCAGTTCCGCGGATACGGTCCGGCCACGCTTCTCGCTACTTGCCTGTTTGCCATCTCCGCCGCTGGCGCCCAGGCACTCTGGGTTCCTGATCCGGACCATCATGTGAATGGCTACCTCATCATCTGGGTGACGACCGCGATCCTGTCGGCGGCCCTTACCGGCACGCAGATGTACACGCGCAGCCGCCGCATTCACTCCGGAATTTCCAACGAAATGATGCAGATGGCGGTAGAGCAGTTTCTTCCGTCCGTAGGCGCGGGCCTGTTGCTGACTTTCGTCCTGCTTCGTTCTGTCCCTGGCGCTGTGTGGATGCTCCCAGGGTTGTGGCAGGTAATTTTCAGCCTCGGCATCTTCTCGTCGTGCCGGTTCCTTCCCCGACTCGTCGTCGCTGCAGGCGTCTGGTATCTGCTCACGGGACTGGTTTGTCTTGGACTCGCCGGCAGCAGCGCGCTCTCCCCCTGGGCCATGGGGATTCCATTCGGCATGGGGCAGTTGTTCGTAGCCGGAGTTCTGCTCTTTGCAGCGCGTGAGGCGTGTGATGCAGCCTAAAACTCCTTCGAGCGACGGTCGCTTTGCCTATGAAGGCCTGGATCGCGTCATCCACGAGAGGGCGCGGCTCAGCGTGCTGACCTCGCTTATCACGAATCCAAAGGGGCTGAAATTCAACGAGCTCAAGCAGCTGTGTTCGCTCACCGATGGCAACCTGAGCCGGCACCTGAGCGTGCTCGAAAAAGATGAGATGGTCGAGATTCTGAAAGGCCACGATCGCAACCGCCCGCAAACCGTCTGCCGGATCACCGCTTCAGGAAGGACGCGCTACCTGGAATATCTCACCACTCTGGAGCAGGTGGTTCGCGATGCCGCCAAAGGAACCAAAGAGGAGTCCGCCAGATCGCTGCGTGGCCTGACTCCGTCGCGAGTGTAAGTTTTTTTGCCATGTAGCTTTGCAACGCCAAGTACTTTGCAGGATGGAGAAGCCTGAAATGAGCGATCTTTCGGTGGTGCAGCCGTTGCAGTGGAAACTCGGGTCCCGCTCGATGGGCCTGAAGTTGATCGTGGTGTGTGGACTGGCCATTCTCATGATCATCCCCGCGCTCTTCGTCTTTGCCCTGATTGAGGACAGGACGCAGCGCGAGTCGGACGTGATCCGTGATATTAGCGACCATGTCGGAGGCCAACAGACGTTCCTCGGACCGGTTCTCGCGATTCCCTACAGCGTTCCCCCACAAGTACCCGGCGCCTCCACAAAGGAGGAGATGTACCTGGTCTTTCCCGCCCGCGGCTCCGCCACCGTGAAGACTACGACAGAGGAGCGGCACCGGTCTCTGTTCCGAGTACCGGTCTTTCGCGCCGATGTGCAATTCGATGCGGCGTTCGACTTGACCGGAGTTCCAGCCGCCGCGCCGCCGGGCGCCAGGTTCGACTGGGACCGTGCCGAGATGCTGGTCGGCGTGAGCGATGCGCGTGGAGCGATGGCCGATGCCACGCTCACGGCGGCTGGAAAGACCAGGACCCTTTCCCCAGCGGTGATCGCGCAAACCATGTCTCTGGGCGGCGATCAGAGCCCCCAGTTCAAACTCACCCTCTTCGGTTCGCGCGTCGACGACGTTGCAAAACCCGGCGCGCAATTCAGCGTCACCTCTGCCCTCCAGTTCTCCGGCGCACAGCGTATCGCTGTGCTGGCCTACGGTAAGTCGACGCAGGTAAAAATGCAGGGCAGCTGGCCCAACCCCGGTTTCGATGGGGGATTTTTACCCGTCAACCGCTCCGTCACCAGTGACGGATTTACGGCGGAGTGGTCCGTTCCCTTCATTGCCCGCGGCGTCCGCGCCGAAGGGACGAGCGATTCCATTACCGGACTCGGCGACACCGCCCTGGGCGTTTCCTTCATTGAAGTAGCCGATCCGTATCAGTCGGTCACCCGTTCTCTCAAATACGTACCGCTGTTCCTGGGGCTGATTTTCCTCGCCTATTTCATCTTTGAGGTCACAACCGGAAAGCGCGTCCATCCCGCGCAATACATTCTGGTCGGCATTGCGCAGATCGTCTTCTATCTGCTGCTGTTGTCTCTCGCCGAGAGAATCGGCTTTGATCTCGGCTTTCTGCTTGCGGGCGCCGCCACGGTCGGTCTGCTCTCCGCCAATGCGGGATGGATCTTCGCCAGCAGCCGGCAGGGTGTGCGGGCCCTGGCAACCTTCACGCTGCTTTACCTCCTCATCTACCTGTTGCTGCGTCTCGAAGACAATGCGTTGCTCGTCGGCGCGATTGCCAGCTTCGCCGCCGTCGCAGCCGCTATGTACTTCACGCGCGGCATTGACTGGTACAGCTCTCTGCCGTCCGCCGGCGTCCCCGCCGCGAGCAGCGTGCCCAGTGCTCCAGGAGCCCTTGATGGCAAGTTTGATGGCAGGTGAGCAGGGTACCGGCCTGCACGTCGCCATCATTATGGATGGCAATGGCCGCTGGGCCACGCGACGCGGTTTGCCCCGCGTCGCCGGCCACCGCGCCGGAGTGGCCGCGGTACGGCGCGTCGTTGAGCGTGCGCTCGACGCCGGCATCGGTCGGTTGACGCTATATGCGTTCTCATCCGACAACTGGCGCCGCCCGGCCTCCGAAGTGCAGAGCATTTTCTGGCTCCTGCGCGCATTCCTGCGCCTCGAAGCAGAGCGGCTTCGCCAGCGCAGTGTGCGGCTACGTGTGATCGGCCGGAGAGACCGATTGACGCAACCCGCGCTGCGAGCCATCGAGAAGGCGGAATCCGTAACCGCCGACGGCAGTCGGCTGCAACTGTACGTCGCCATCGATTACTCGTCGCGCGATGCGATCACCCGCGCGGCCGCAGCCGTCACGGAAAATCTCCTGAACCGTCGCCCGGCCTCTGCCGATCTGCTTGGGTCACTATTGGCGCACACCCTCGCCGCGAACGGCGGTGAAGTCGACCTCCTGATTCGCACCGGCGGCGAGAAGCGCCTCTCCGACTTTCTCCTCTGGGAGAGCGCCTACGCCGAACTCCTCTTCGTGGACTGCATGTGGCCCGACTTCAGTGGGTCGGACCTCGACGCGGCACTCGAGGAATTCTCGCGAAGGCAACGCCGCTTTGGCGCCCTCCCCAATCCGCGCGAAAACCACGTCCCGGTCGCGACTCACGGCTAGCTACTCTGTTCGTTAGCTACCCTGTTCATATATCTTTGCGCTCTAGCAAAAGCGAACGGCTGCCGAGAGAACGGCGAACCCGCGATAGAACCGCTCTCGACCATACAACTTAAGGTCGCCTCGACTGCTACATCGGCGACAAACTTCACGTAATGAGTCGTCGGGGCGGCTGCTCCGCATCCGGCACGTTTGGCTATTGATATCGTGCAACGCGATCTGCAGGCGTGCTCGCATACATCCTCAAAGACTCTGCGGATAGTTCTCAAGATCGGATAACGACCGAATCAGCGGAGGTTTCCGAATTCCGCTTTTGCTCGTTTCAGGACGGGGATATCGGGGTCCGCATTGTTCCAAAGCGCAAAGAACTCCCCGTATTGCGAGCGAGCCTTTGCCAATTCTCCGGACATCGCGTAAGCGCGCGCCAAGCCGAGGTCCGCCAAAACGAGAACCGGATCGCCGATCATGATGCCGCGATGGCTGAGGATCTTTTGAAACTCGTTCGCCGCCTCCGCACCTTTGTTCGCCGCCAGGAACGCCTCGCCGCGGAAGAAGACGGGGTAGAGAGAACCAAAAAATCCGGTTTGGCTGCTGCGCGGTGAACCCATTTCGTAGGGTACGCTGGCCTGCAGCGCGTCGATGGCCTTTAAGGGTTCGCCGTGTTGCACGGCCACAACCGCGCGGATCACCGGCAGGTAGCTGAATCTGACTGAGGTGTCTTCCGGATAACGCTTCTCCATATCATTGGCGAGCTTCTCTACCTGAGTTGAGTCGCCGGAAAGAACCAGGGCAAGAGCCGCGCCATAATTCACCTCACGGTTGCCGGCCAGAGCCAGGGCGGCTGCGGCAGTTCGCTTTGCCTCGATGGAATTCCCGAAGAAAGCCTGCCAAAGAGCGGCCCTCGTTTCGAAGACGGCCGCTTGTTCGCGTCTACCCCCCTGAAGCGCCAGTGCGACGGCATGCCGTGACAGGCTGATTGCGTTCTTCAGCCGGCCTTCCGATGCCTCCGCAAAGGCCTGGCGATCCAATACCCAATCCTCAGTTTCGGGGTTGGCCTGGGCCGATTCCACCTCGCGCCGCATTCCTGCCGCATCCCCTTTCATATAGGCGAGGTCGAACCGGAGCGTTGCCATGCGAGGCGGCTCGGTTTTGCGCTCCGCAGCCATTCGAACCGCATTCTCCGCGTCCGGAAGCCGGTTCAGGTAAATGGAGCCATAGCCAAGTGTGTAATATCCAATGCCCCGTTCGGGGCTGATCTCGATGACTTTTTGCGCCTCTTCGACGGCACCCTTGTAATTGGCGAGCACGAGGTCGACAAAGCCGGTGAGAAAAGCATGGGGAAGCCACTCACGCGGATAGGTTCGCGCCCACTCGTTGCAGACCTGTTGCGCCTTTTCCTGGTTGCCGGTTGCTCGTCCGAAGTAGTAACTGGTGATGAAAAATCGCTCCTTGTCGCTGGCCCGGTCGCGCAGCTCATATGCCCGCGTGACATTCTCCGTAGCCAGCTCTGAAGCCCCCGAGGACCCATACTCCAACGCGAGTGAAGCGTAGGCCATCGCAAACATCGGGTCGATTTCCACGGCGCGTTGAAAAAGCGGTATGGCAGGCTCTTCTCCCTGCAACCCCTCGACTTTCCAGCCCAGGCTGTATGCCTTCAGGGCCTCAAGCGATGGCGTGGTTGCCTCGGCCAGCGGGGTGTCGTGCTTTAACAGCGCGGCGGCGGATTCGCCCGCTCGGGCGCGAAAGCCGCGCGCCATTCTGGTGACCGCGTCCAGGGCATCCTCCTTCCGCGCAACCTGGGCCTGCTGGTCATCGATGTTCTCTCCACTGCGGCAGTTGACTGACCGGAGATCCAGCACGTACTCGCTGCCGAGAGGCTTGATGGAGCCTTCGAGAACGGCGAAGCTGCCGGTGCGCTCGCACACTTCCCGAGCGGTCTGCCCCGTAAGCCGAGCATCCGGCCGCTGCCCCATAAGGCCAAGCGCCTGCCGGATGCTGTCTTCCGAGACAAGGCTGAGCGAAGGCGACTGTTCCAGCTGCACCTCCATGCCCCGGCGCAGAGTGTCATCGAATACAGGATCTCCGGTCGTATTCACGAAATCGGCGACCAGGATGGAGTCCTTCTCGCCCAGGTTTCGAGGCCTGCGACTTCGAATGAAAAGGAAAGCGCCGAGCGCCAGCAGCACAGCCACAACTGCCATGGAGAGCAGGAATATGCGGCTCGCTCTTCGCGTTTGCGAAATCGGAAGCGTCTTCGACGCCTGGTCCGTCTCCGCCTCGTGCGTCTCCGCTTCGTTCTCTTCAATCACAATTTGTGTGCGTGTCCGTGCCTGGGCCACCAGGGCTTCGCCTGGCTCCGTCACAGTGCGAACCGGCGCGGCAAATCGATAGCCGCGGCCCGGCAGCGTCACAATATATTCGCGGTTCTCCGCAGTGTCTCCCAGCGCCTTGCGCAGCAGGAAGATGTTCTGGCTCAGGTTCGATTCTTCGACAAACGAGTCGGGCCAGACCTCTTTAAGGAGCTCTTCTTTTGAAACCACGTCGCGGCTGCGGCGAACCAGGGCGAGGAGCGTCTCGAAGGCTTTGGGCGTAACCGGAACGGGGTTGTTTTCCCGGAGCAGCCTCTGCTTATCGGGATCCATGCGGAACGGCCCGAATTCATAGATGATTCTGGGTTCCGTAGCCATAGTTCGCGGAGCCAATAGCTCCAGGAGGGGACTAAGTGCCTGTTACCGCGGGGATGATACATGGTACGCGCAATCCGGCACAGTCTTCTACCACTCTTTAAGCAATCCGCCACTTACCCTCCATCCGTCGTAAACCCCTGCGTTTGTTGCTGCAAAACCCCTCTTAGAACTCATTGAGAAAAATTGATCCGCGCATTGAAGACTTTCCGCGGCTGATTCAGGCAGGATGCGCCCACTCGAAGCCGCTGCAGGAGCGACGGGCAGATCGGGGCGTGCCGTGGTCGTGAAAACGACAAAAATAACGATCGAAACCGAAAGCCTTCTGGTGATTCGCCGGAAGAAAACCATCGTGACCTGGTGCCCCGTGTGCAATGCCGAAGTGGAAGCGATGACGCTTGAGGGTGACGATCCTGGGGAAGACATCCCATCGGCGCTCTTAAGAGACTGGCTCGCAGCCGGCAAACTCCATTTCTGGAGTCCTGACGGCGGTCCGGCTCAGATCTGCCTTCCGTCGCTGCTGCAGTGCTTCGAATCCGAGGACGTTCGCAGACTCCAGACCCCGGTGCGGACTCCCCACAAAACAGGAGACGGAAAATGAAATCCATTCAATTTGCAACGAAGTGGTCGCGCATCGCGCGGCTGAGTCTGGCGCTGGCTACGCTGGCAGCGCCGGTTTGCGCACTCGCACAATCCCCGAGGTACACCATCGTGGACCTGGGGCCGGTGGGCCCGTCGTCGTCGCAAGGCCAGCCATTTACGGTGACCGGCAATGGGCTGATCAGCGGGGAAAGCGTTCTTGCCAACCCCAACAACGCCGACGAATGGGTATCGAACGCTGTCCTGTGGGTAGGGACAAGCAGGAAAGACATCGCCAACCCCGGACTCGGAGGGCCAAACAGCGTTGCGTTTGGCGTGAACCTATGGGGGCAGGTGGCGGGGCAAGCAGATACCGATAAGCCCGATCCGAATGGTGAAGACTTCTGCGGAACCACGGCGCTTGGTCTGACCCACAGCGGCAACACCTGCGTGCCCTTTTTGTGGCAGGATGGCAGAATGGTCGCGCTGCCCAGACTGCGGAACCGCGCGGGCACGGAGGGCAGCAACGGCGTGGCATCACAGATCAACGACTTTGGAATGGTGGCGGGAACGGCGGAAAACGGCGAAGTGGACTCGACCTGTGCGGGCGCCTCCGTTTCGCCGCAGACCGTCGAGTTCAAGCCGGTCATCTGGACGAAATTCTTCCCCTGGTCGCCGGTGCGCCTCCAGGAGCTTCCCACCATTGGCGGCGATCCGGACGGAATTGCGTACGCGATCAATGATCTCGGCCAGGCTGTGGGGGCCAGCGGAAATTGCGGGCCGTTCAATGTGAACGAGCAGAACAATCTCACGCCGACGCATGCGATTCTGTGGTGGGGCGGCAAGGCGATCAACCTGGGCAGTCTTGGTGGAGACGGGATGTTTGCCGGAATCTACGCTAGCGGCCTGAACGATGACGGGCAGGTTGTGGGAACCTCGGACACCACCGGCGACGCAAGCTTTAATGGTTTTCTCTGGCAACAAGGACACATCACTGATCTCTTACCCGTAACGGGCGACGTGTACAGCTCAGCTATCGCCATCAGCAATCACGGCCTGGTGCTTGGAGTGTCCATCAGCGCCAGCTTCAGCCCGCGGGCCGTGCTCTGGCGCAACGGAACCGCAACCGACCTGAATACTCTGGTGCCCGCAGACGCCGCCCTGTACCTGGAGTCCGCATGCTCCATCAACGAAAAAGGCGAGATCATCGGATTTGCAGCTTTGAAAAGCAACCCCAGTGAATCTCACGCCTACCTGGCTAAGCCCGTCGTGAACTTCCGGGACGGAGACTGAGCCACGACGGATCAAACAGAGGAGAGGAGAGGCCAGCCCCGTCAACCCGGTTTCGGCGTTTCGCTCAACCAGGCAGACGCAAAGGCCGGCTGGCCCTCGCGTCCACCCACCCATGACCTTCGTACCGTCTCACCCTCCGATTTGTCTTGCTCTCATTGCCCCGCGTTGCTAGCCTGAAGAAGTAGGGGATTGTCTGCCTTGCGGACAATCCCCTTCGCCTTTCCCGGGATCCCAGGATCCCGAGCAACTGTTCTCGAAGAACACCGCTCTTTGAAAACCCCGCGCGCCACGCGTACTTTCCTGCGAACCGCCTCTCCGTCGACCGCCTCGTCGCTGACCGGACCTTCGCTGACCGGACTTTCGCTGATCGCCTTTCGCTGACCGCCTTCGCCACGCGTTTCTCGCTCGCACTGGCGAATGCTTCATTCGCACTCGTCAGCCGTCATTCATGAGCGTGAATGAGTCAATCCCACGCGCGACGGAAGTGACCTGCGAAGTATCAATTAGCCCCTTCGCACACGCGAATGAGTCAATCGCACCCGTCATTGAGTCAAAGACGAGCGTCTCCCATCTGACTTGCTTTCAGTTAGCTACGGAGGGTCTCCAACGTAACTCCCAGGCTAACGTGATGAAAACAAATCACCAGGCAAAATCAATTTGAAGAAGTTCACCGGAAACCCGCCTAACCTGCACTATTTATTGTGCAGAGAGCCGAATTTGTAGACGACGCCCACCGATCCCGCAAACTCATTTTGCCAGGAAAAGCCGTAATGAGTCGGCTGCCAGTCCGGAATGAAGCGGACCGACAAGCGCGGCGTCAGATTGTAGTCAACCGACGGACCAACCCCCATTCCGAACGCCAGCTTATCGTTGTAAATGCCAACATCCTGAGGCATCGTGCCGACCGGAAATCCCGAGCTGAATTTGCCGTAAGCGGCGCCGATCAAAGCGTGCATCCCGAAGGTGTAGCTGCGATGGCGGATCAACCGGAAATTGGGACCGAACAGAAACAGGTGCTCGCTCATCGGCGGGCTGGCCGGAATGTTCTCGCTGTTGGCGGGAACCACGAGATTGCCATAAACGCCACGCGCGCTCCCTTCGAAGCCCCAGGTCGTACGAAGCCAGGCCGTGGCCGTCCCGTTCCAGCCGAGCAGGTTGATGGCCTCGACGCCGCGGCCAGGGCTGGGATTGAAGTGGGAGTACTGCGCGCCGCCGTAGAAGTCCCAGCGCTGCGCGTACTGCGGGGCTTCGGTTTCGGGAGCCGTGGCGATGACCTGCGCATGGATGCGGGGCTGAGGAACCAAACAAGCCCCAACCGCCGCCAGGGCCACAAGACGAAACATCGCAGCTTTCACGCGATCGGAAACCTCGAACGGAAAAAATGGCAAGAGTCGGATAGCAAGAATCAGGGTAACACCGCTTGGCCGGCGGGGCGGGAGGCTTCGCCGTTTCGCGGGTGGACTCACGGTCGCACGAGCTGCCGTTTGTGTGGAGCAGAATCTGGTCACATCGGCTGCGGAGGACGGGCGGAATGGCTGTGAGGAGCGGACACGGAGCGACTGGCTCGGTGGGACGGCGGAAAAGAGAGTCCTCCACTGCGGCCTTGTGGCTGACGGCCGGAATGGAGGACCTTGTGCTGCCGAGTGCTTGAGAGACACGACGGTCGATGGGTGTTCAGCACACCTGAAAGGGCTGTGAAATTTTCCTTTGGACTCAGTGGGGCGTTAAAGAGGCCCTGGCGCTGGAAGACGCCCTAGTGCTGGACTTCGACGGTGAGGTTGACGTTCATGGGGATCGTCTGGTTATCGAGGACGGCGGGGCGCCAGCGGGACTGGCTGACTGCCTCGACGACCCGAGCATCCAGGGTGGGATCGAGCGATTGAACGACTTCAATGTGGGTGGGGCTACCGGTTTCGTCGACGTTGAGCTTGAGGACCACTTGGGCCGGGTTCGGGAGAGAGCTGAGGTCCGCGGTGTAGGGGAGGTTAATTGTGACTGGGGAGCGGAGTTGAGCGAGCGTAACTCCAGTGGTGACCGGGCGAGGGGTTGAAGCGTCGGTGGGGGGGGTGGGCGAAGCTGCAGCTGCGGAAAGAGCTAAGCAGGAGAGCAGGCTGGTAACGAGAACTCGGTGCATAGACAACCTCCGTTGGGTCGATAGTGACCGTCTTCACCTTAACACCACAAACTAACGATTGTCAACTATTTTATCCTTACCCTGTGTTTTGAGGGAATTGCGGCGGCGATTTATCTGGGGTATAAAAATTCCTTGAGGATTACGGGATTGTCTTTTGGACGCGCGCCTTGGCGTTGGCGAGCGGCTTTGGCCGCTGATTGCGGCGCGCGAGGCAGCGGGTCCCGACACGCGAGCGCGGACACGCTAGTGCGGAATCGGCGGTAGCGCGGCGCTCGAGTAAGGTAGCTCGATCAGCTGCGGACGACGGGGCGGATGTGGAGTTCTTTGAGCTGCGCGTCGCTGACCGGAGTGGGCGCGTCAACCATCAGGTCGATGGCCCTGGCCGTCTTCGGGAAGGCGATGACCTCGCGCAGGCTGGACGCACCGGCGAGGATCATGACCAACCGATCGAGGCCGAGCGCGATGCCGCCGTGCGGCGGCGTGCCGTACTGGAGGGCTTCAAGGAAGAAGCCGAAGCGGGCTTTGGCTTCCTCATCGGACATGCCCAGCGCCCGGAAGATTTGTTGCTGAACATCCTGGCGGTGAATACGGATCGAGCCCGAGCCGAGTTCGAGTCCGTTCATGGCCAGGTCGTAGTAGCGTGCACGAACGGACGCTGGATCAGAGAGGAGGCGGTCCATATCCTCTTCATGCGGCGAGGTAAAAGGATGATGCGCCGGAGACCAGGAGCCGGTTTCCGGATCGTGCTCGAACATGGGAAAATCGGTGACCCAGAGCGGACGAAATGCGGCAGCGCCATCGGCAGGGGCCGCAGCGGTTCCGGGCGAATGCACGATTGCGTCGGTGATGGCGAAGGCGCCGTGGCGGTCCGCATATTTACGGGTCAGCTCGACGCGGAAGTTCCCGGCAGCCGAGAGGACGGCGATCTCGCGCTCGGAGAGGCGGCCTTCGAATTTCGTATCGCTGGCGGCGATGTGCGTGGCGGCGTCGCCAGCAACGATGACGAGCAGGTCGTCGGATTCGGCATAAGTGAGTTGGCGGAGTTTCGCGACGGATTCGGGAAAGGATTTCTCAAGGCGCTTCAGATCATCGAGGAGCTTCGCGCCTTTCTTCGTCTCGAAAAGCGGACGGTTATCGTCGCGCTCCTTGCGGGAGAGCTCGCCGACCTTGGGAATGCGGACGGCGACGACGGGCAGCGCGGGATCGACAGCCAGGGTCTGCAGCTGTTCGGCGGTGAAGGCCGAGCGGATGTCGGTGAGGCCCGGCAGCCGTAGATCGGGCTTGTCGATGCCGAAGGAGCGCATGGCTTCGTCGTAGGTGATGCGCGGGAACGGCACGGGCAGCGAGATGCCAACTGCGGCAAAGGCCGCGGCCATAAATCCTTCGACGACGTGGAAGATGGTCTCCTGCTGCGGGAAGGTCATCTCCAGGTCGATCTGCGTGAACTCCGGCTGGCGGTCGGCGCGCANNCACGCGGCTGGGAACGAGATAATCGCGGGCACCTTCGGGCGTGGAGCGGGTGAGGAAGGGCGTCTCGATTTCGAAGAAGCCCTGGACGGCAAGATTTTCGCGGACAGCGAGGGCGACTTTGTGGCGGATCTCGAGGTTGCGCTGCATTTCAGGGCGGCGGAGGTCGAGATAGCGGTACTTGAGGCGGACCTCTTCGTTGGCGATGGCTTCTTCCGCAGGGGAAAAGGGCGGAAGCTTGGCATCGCTGAGGACGAGGAGCTCGGTGGCGGCGATTTCGATTTCGCCAGTGGCCATTTTGGGGTTGATGGCGTCTGGTCCGCGCAGGCGGACTTTGCCGATGGCGGCTACGACGTATTCGGGGCGGACGTGCTCGGCTTTGGCGTGGCCATCGGGCGAGAGGTCCTTGTCTAAAACAATCTGCGTGATGCCATAGCGGTCGCGGAGGTCGAGGAAGATGAGGTTGCCGTGATCGCGGCGACGGTTGACCCAACCCATGAGGGTGACGGTCTGACCGGCGTCGGCGGCGCGAAGCTGGCCGCAGGTGTGGGTGCGTTGGCGTGTGCCTAGAAAGTCGAGCAAAGCGGAGTTTCCTAACTGTTCTTTAGCGTCTGCGCGAGTTCGCCACGCGGGATTTTGGTTTGCTCGCCGGTGGCGAAGTTCTTCACTGTCAGGATACCGGAGGCTTGCTCGTCTTCGCCGAGGAGGATGATGTTGTGGGCGAGCTTGTTTCCAATTTCGAAGGATTTCCTGAGGCGAAATGTACCGTCGCCGAGCTCGATGCGGAGGCCGTGACGTCGGAGCTCGCGGGCCAATTCCAGCGCAGGCGCATTCAGGGCTTCGCCCAGAGGAGCAAGGAAAGCATCGGCAAGCGCAAATTGCGGTGCGCCGGACGACGCACCTTCAGCGGTTTTAAGAGTCAGAATCAGGCGATCGAGGCCCATGGCAAAGCCGATGCCGGGGGCTTTGGGGCCGCCGAGCATTTCGGAGAGGCCGTCGTAGCGGCCGCCGCCGAGGAGGGCGTTCTGCGCGCCGAGGCCGCCGTGGGTGAACTCGAACGTGGTGCGGGTGTAGTAGTCGAGGCCGCGGACGAGGCGGGGATTGACTTCGTACTTGACGCCGCAGGCGTCGAGGGCGGCGAGGACAGCTGCGAAATGAGCTTTCGATTCGTCGTCGAGGTAGTCGGCGATTTTGGGGAGGGTCGCGATGATGGCTTCGTCGGCGGGGTCTTTGGAGTCGAGGACACGGAGGGGATTGGTTTCGGCGCGGCGCTGATTGTCGGGGGACATCTGGTCCTTAACAGGCGCGAGTGCGTCGCGGAGGGCGGCGACGTATTTGGGCCGGTCGGATGCGGAGCCTACGGAGTTGAGGACGAGGGTCCAGCCGGTGATGCCGAGCTCGTCCAGAAAACTGGCCAGCATTTCGAGGACTTCGGCGTCGCGGAGCGGAGATTCCGAACCCGCGCTGGGCGGGCCGATGGCTTCCGCGCCGATTTGCCAAAATTGCCGGTAGCGGCCCTTCTGCGGGCGCTCACGGCGGAATTGCGGACCGATGTAGTAGAGCTTCTGCAACAGGCCTGTCTCGCCGAGCTTGTGTTCGATGTAGGCCCGGACAACGCCGGCGGTATTTTCGGGGCGGAGGGTGAGGGACTGGGATTTTTCGGACTGCGCCCGCGCGCGGTCCTCCCACGTGTACATCTCTTTGGAGACGATGTCGGTTTCTTCGCCGACGCCGCGGGCGAAAAGCTGGGTGTCCTCAAAGACGGGGGTGCGGATTTCTCCGAAGTTGTAACGGGCGAAGACGCGGCGGGCGGTGGATTCGACGCGGTCCCAGAGTTCGGTTTCAGGCGGCAGAAGGTCGCGGGTGCCGCGCACAGCTTTGAGCAGAGTCATTCGAGGTTCGTGCCTGCTGTCAGTTTATCGGAGGGTGCGGCGGGGCGGAGGCAATCGATCAGGCACGGGGAGATTGACGTCGGATGAGAACTTGCTCAATTCCGGCAACGATGAAGAGGAAGACGAAGCCTACGAAGATGACCGGGAGAGCCAGGATACCGAGATTGAGAAGGAACGGAAGAGGATGGTGGAAGATGGCGAGGAGCCAGCCAACCAGCCCAAACGCGGCGAGCACCAGTCCGAAGAGCAGGAGCCACTGAGCGGCTTTGCGTGTGAAGCTGAGTGCTCGCTGGAGCGCCATGGCGGCCAATGTAGCACGCGGGCGGGANNTGTGCCGTGATACGATCCTGCGTTAATCATGCCGCGATGGATTGCTCTGCTGCTTCTGTTGGTTTCCGCGCATGCCTGGGCCCGCGATGCGCCACCCTGGGTGGAGGTGCGGAGTCCTCATTTCAGCGTAGTGACGGACGACGGCGAGCGCGAGGGCCGACGCCTTGCCGATCAATTCGAGCGGATGCGGTGGGTGTTTCAGACACTTTTCCCGAGGGCGAATGTCGACCCGATCGCCCCAATCGTGGTGATCGCGGTGAAGAACCAGAAAGGAATGCAGGCACTCGAGCCGGAGGCGTATCTGGCCAAAGGCCAGCTGGCTATTGCCGGGCTGTTTCTGCGAGCACCGGACAAGAACTACATTCTGGTGCGCATGGACGTGGAGGGAGAGCACCCGTACTCGACGGTGTATCACGAGTACACGCATCTGGAACTGGGCACCGAAGGGATGCCCTTGTGGCTGAACGAGGGTCTGGCTGAGTTTTTCCAAAACACCGATTTTCGAGACAAGGAGGTTGTTCTGGGACAGGCCAGCGCTGACGACCTGATGTATCTGCAGCAAAACCGGCTTATAGCTCTGCCAGCTCTTTTTCAAGTCGATGCGAACTCGCCTTACTATCACGAGGAGCAAAAAGGGTCGGTGTTCTATGCGGAATCGTGGGCGCTGACCCACTACCTTGAGGTCACCGATTACAGTGGGCACACGAATCATGTTGGGAATTATCTGAACCTGGTGAGCCGGCAAGTCGATCCGGTGACGGCGGCAGAGCAGGCGTTTGGGGATCTGAAGAAGCTGCAGGCGGCGCTGGAGGACTACATACGGCGAAGGCAATACATGTACTTCCACATGAACAGCGCTGGGGCGTCGATCGATCCGAACAGCATGACGGTGACACCTGTGGCGCAGCCGCAGGCGGACGCGATTCGCGCGGATTTTCTTGCATACAACGGACGGACCGACGCGGCGCGGACGCTGCTGGATGCTGTGCTGAAGGCGGATCCCAACAACGTGCAGGCGCACGAGACAATGGGGTTTCTCGAATTTCGCGCGGGGCATCGCGACGAGGCAAAGAAATGGTATTCGCAGGCGGTTGCGCTTGATTCGCACAGTTATTTGGCGCAGTACTATTTCGGCTCGCTGTCGGTGATGGATGGGTCGACGGGCGACAATGTGGAGAGCAGCCTGCGGACGGCGATCAAGCTGAACCCGCGGTTTGCGCCGGCGTACGACAGCCTTGCCGTGCTGTATGGGAAGCGCCACGAAAAGCTCGATGAGGCGCACATGCTGAATCTGCAGGCTGTACAGCTGGAACCGGGGAACGTGAATTTCCGTCTGAATGCGGCGAACATTCTGATGGAGCAAGGCCACTATGACGACAGCGTCCGTGTGCTCGAGGCGGCGCGGGTGATCGCGAAGACACCGCTGGAGGTGGATGTGGTGGAGCGGGTGCTGAAGCAGGTGCAGCAACAGCAGGCGCAGACGGAGGAATGGAAGCGGNNAGACGACGGTGGTGACGCAGGGGCCCGTTGGGAAGCAGGCGGACGGAGTTGGGGCAAATGAGGAGCAGTCAGCGCCGAAGCATCCGACGGAGACGCCGCACGGGCCCGATCTGATGGCGCAGGGCGTGATCCGCAGCGTGCACTGCAACAGGCCGGGGGTACTGGAGCTGAGGGTCGAAGGCGCGAAGGGGAGCGTGTCGCTCTACAGCAACGACGCTTACAAGATCGATTACCGCGCGTTGAATTTCACGCCGAAGGATGAGATTCATCCGTGCCAGGATCTGGAGGGTATGAAGGCGCGGGTGCATTATTTCAGGACGGCGGACAAGACGGTGGATGGGCAGATCACGATTATTGCGCTGAACAAATGAAAACGGCGGAGCCGAAGCTGCGCCGTTTTGCTTGCAGGCTCGGGGATCAGGCGCGGCTGAGGTAGGCGCCTT
>PMSS01000240.1 GCA_003167515.1 Acidobacterium sp.
GCGGCCACGAGCGCGGCATGCGTTCCGGCACGCTCAACGTCCCCGGCATCGTGGGTCTCGGCGCAGCGTGCGAAATCGCTGCGGCAGAGATGGAATCCGAAGCCGCCCGTCTCAGCGCCCTGCGCGACCGTCTCCAGGCGAAGCTCCTCGCCGGGCTCGACCGCGTTCGCGTCAACGGCTCTCAGGAACACCGTCTTCCCGGCAATCTCAACATGACCTTCGATCACGCGGACAGCGAAACGCTGATGATGGGCCTCAAGGATGTCGCGCTCTCGAGCGGCTCCGCCTGCACATCGGCGAAAATTGAGCCTTCGCACGTGCTGCGAGCGCTGGGACTCGGGGAAGAAGACGCGCACAGCACTCTTCGCTTCGGTTTAGGCCGCTTCAATACCGAAGAAGAAGTAGACTACGTTGCGGAGCGACTGATCGACGTAGTCCGCAAGCTGCGCGAGGTGTCGCCGGCTTATGCCGACTTCACCTGAGGAGACGCAATGATCGGAAAGCCGCTGAGCTGGATCGGGACCGTGATCTTCTTTCTATTCATGGTCGCGTGCTATCTGGGATTTTCAGCCCTCTTCTCGCCGTTGCGCCACCAGATGAGCTCGATCCATTCGGTTTTCTGGACCTTCGCCGCGCCCTGGTCCATTGGCTGCCTGGCGCTGCTCGCCCTGGCTGTGCGATTCATCCCGGGCCTGGTGTTCCGCCTGCGGCGCTGATCGCAGGGACAGTGAAGTCTCGCCCCGCCCTCCCTCACTCCGCTTCAAGAACCACGCACTTCAAATACTCCGTCTCCGGAATATTCAGCACCACCGGATGATCCGCCGCCGCGCCCCGTACCTCGAGCAGCCTCACACGCCGCCCAGCATCGCCCGCCGCCGCACGCAGCGTCTCCATGAACACGCCCAGCGAGACATGGTGCGAGCACGAACACGTGATCAGCCGCCCACCCGGCCGCAGCATCTTCAGCGCCCGCAGGTTCAATTCGCGATAGCCGCGCAGCGCCCCCTCCACCGCGCGCTTCGTCTTTGCAAATGCCGGCGGATCGACGACGATGGTGTCGTACACCGAGCCCGCATCGCTCCAGTCGCGCAGCAGAGCAAAGGCATCGGCCTCCACCCAATCCACTTCGCCTGAACCCAGCGCCGCGCGGTTCAGTTCGAGGTTTCGGTCTGCCACTTCGAGAGCAGCCCGCGAAACGTCGACGCCCGTCACACGAGGACAAACCCGCGCCAGATGCAGCGCAAATCCTCCCTGGTAGGTGCAGACATCGAGCGCCTCGCCCTGCGCATAACGAGCCGCAGCGGCATAGTTCTCCCGCTGATCGAGAAATGCACCCGTCTTCTGCCCGCTGGTTGCGTCGAAATGAAACCTCAGCCCGTTCAGCCTGAAAACCGTGCTCGTCACCGGCTGCTCAGGATCCCGCGCAAACAAAGTCGCCGAAGCCGGCACACTCAGATGCTCCAACTCGCGAATCCGCGGGTCCTCCCGCTCGAGGATTGTCTCCACGCCCGTCTCAGGACCGACCGCCTCGCGAATCGTCTCCGCCACCGCCGCGCGAACCGCAGCCGTGTCCAGCGCCTTGTGCCGCAGCTGCACGATGACCAGCCCCGCATACTTGTCGACAGTGATCCCCGGCAGTTCATCCGCCTCGCTGAAGACCAGCCGGCACGCGTCGTTTTCCGCGTCGAGCATGGCGTGGCGCCGCGCAATCGCCGCCCGCAGCCGTCCGCGCAGCATCTCCAGCCAAATCGTTTCGTCCGAAATCAGCTCCCGCGAAATAAGCCGCAGTGCGATCTCCGAAGCCGGGCTGTGCAGCCCCGTTCCCAACAACTCGCCCCGCCGATCCGTCACCGGAACCAGCCCGGCGCTCAACTCCGCAGGCCACTCCTCTACATCGGACCGGTACACCCAAACATGCCCCGCCCGCAGCCGATCCGCCGCCCGCCGCGTGATCCGCACCGCCCCGGCAATCTCCGGTGCAGCGTCCATTGAATGTGATTTCCCGGCCTGTGAATTCCCGGCCCGCGTAGAACGCGCGCCGCCATCCAGGGGCTTCTTTGCCACGCCCCCGCGCTCCTTCGAATCCGGTCGCGCCGCTTTTCGGTTAGATTGCAGTAAAGATTCGCGTCTTGGGCGTGTTGGCATCAGAGTTCTACAGAGGCTGCTCGCTGGCTCCAGCAAGATGCGCGGGGCCGAACCTCATCTTCGCACAGCGGAAAGGAGCGTACTTGTCAGGGAACCCAGGGCGAGCAATCTGGCTGTTCCTGCTGCTTCTCGCGGCAAGCGCATCTGCCCAGACCACCCCCGTCACCAGGGACCAGCCGGCAGTGGCTCAGGCGACCCCGGGGACTCATGCATCGCCTTCCCCTGCTGCTCCCGCTCCCGTAACGCACCCGCCAGGATCGACCACCTCCTCGGCCGGAACCACCCCACCTGCAACGGCACCACCGCCCGCGCCGCCCCCCATTCCTGTCCAAACCGAAATCGGCCATATCGACGGCGCATCCTTTCGCATCGACATCCCCAAAAACTGGAACCACGGCTTGGTCCTTTACTTCCATGGCTACCAGCCCACTCCGCAGACCTTCGACCCCAAATACCCGCCCACCCGCGTCCTTCAGGAGATCCTCAATCGCGGCTACGCTGTCGCGCGCTCCGGCTATGCCGTCGGTGGATGGGCCGTCCCCCAGGCCGCCACAGAAACGGAATCCCTCCGCCGCTACTTTCGAAAAAAGTATGGCCAGCCCCACGAGACCTTCCTCATGGGCCATTCCATGGGTGGCCTTCTAACGGTGATGGGCCTCGAACAAGACCCCAAAGACTACGCCGGCGGCCTCGCGCTCTGCGGAGTCCTTGCCCCCGCCGACCTCGTCATGCAGCGCGCCTTCGCCAACCGTGTCGCCTTCGACGCCTTCTTCCCCGGCGTTCTGCCTGACGTCGAGCACATACCGCCCAGTTTCATGATGAACGACATTCCCACCATCACCAACGTGCAGAAGAACCTCGACGCTAACGCCGACCAGGCTGCGCTCGTCCGCGATCTCGCCAACATCCACGCCAACCGCGGCCTGGCCGAAGTCCTCGTCTTCAACACCTTCGTCATCGAAGATCTCCGCCTCAAGTCCGGCGGCAATCCCTTCGACAACACCAACCTCGTCTACAACGGCACCGCCAACGATGCCCTCCTCAACCAGCGCGTGCACCGCTACGCCGCCGATCCCGACGCGTACCGATTCCTCGCCAACTGGTATTCGCCCACCGGCAACCTTCACCGCAAGCTGCTCGAAGTCCACACCATCTACGACCCGCTGGTCCCGGCCTCCACCACCGGCTGGTATAACGAGCTAACCCGCCGTCTCGGCAACGGCGATCAGTTCGTCGAGCAGTACGTCGACCGCGACGGTCACTGCAACGTCACCGCCGACCAGACCGGCCTGGCCTTCGACGAGCTGCTCTCCTGGGTCCACGACAATCAGCGGCCCACGCCGGGACTGCTTCCCGGCAGCCCGCCGCCGCCCGAAAAGAATCCACCCAAGCCGAAGAATCCCGGCAAACCGGAGTGATGCTGCGGGAGATATTCTGAGATTGTCCGGGCCATGCTAAATTTTGGAGATTACATCGTTTTTGTCGATGAGAGTGGCGATCATGGAATGTATTCCATCGATCTGGAATTCCCTATTTTCGTCCTGGCCTTTTGCATTTTCGAGAAGTCACGCTATGCCAACGATGCTGTAATAGAGGCTCACCGAATTAAGTTCGATTACTTCGGTCACGACCAGATCGTATTCCATGAACGCGAAATTCGGAAACAGGAGCATCGTTCGGCTTTCTAAAAAACAGAGCTCGCAGGGATGAGTTCATGGAGAGGCTCAACCATCTCATCTCGGCCACACAATTCACGTTGATTGCGGCTGTGATCGATAAGCGCGCGCTTGCCTCGCAATACAACCGGCCTGATAACCCGTACGATATTGCCCTTTGCTTCTGCATGGAGCGGCTGCACATGTTCCTCGCAGGCGTTGGCCAAAGCGGAAGGCGAACATCCCTCATTGTGGAGAGCCGCGGCAGGGTGGAAGATGAAAGCCTGGAATTGGCGTTTCGTCGAATCTGCGATGGTGCTAATAGATGCGGACCAATGCCGGAATTCGACATTGTTTTTGCGGACAAGAGGTCGAACACAACGGGCTTACAAATAGCCGATCTCGTCGTGCGGCCCATCGGCCGCAAGATTCTCAAACCTGAACAGTCGAACCGCGCATTCGACTTGATCGAGCCCAAATTCCGGAGGAACCAAGCCGGAGTTGTCGACGGCTTTGGGTTAAAGGTCTTTCCGAAATAACAAAAGGGACCCGGAAAACCGAGCCCCTCTTGCCGACCGGGTACAAACCCCAATCCATCTCTTCCCAGCATGATGATTTGATCGACCGATGTCAAGCAAGTAATGTGACTTCCTTGCGCTGAGTTGTGCTCCTCCTGTCTAACCTCGCCTGCCACTCTGCCGCCCATTCGTGCCCTCTCTAGAGCCCTTCTCTAATGCCGCCCTTGCAACTTCCGCATATAATGGATTATGGCGGTTGTCCAGTCCACCACGCTCCCCGTAGAGCGGGTCCCTGACCTGTTCCGGGAGAAGTTCGGCCGGCTTCTGGACACCGTCCACACCAATCGACCCTCCGACGACCTCGACATCATCCGCCAGGCCTGGCAGTTCTGCCTCGAACACCACAACGGCCAGCTCCGCGCGTCCGGCGAGCCCTACGTCCTCCACCCGCTCGAAGTCGCGCTCGTTCTCGCCGAGATGAAGCTCGATTCGACGGCCATCGCCGCCGGCCTCCTTCACGACGCGGTCGAAGACACTCCCGTCACCACCGAGGACATCGTTGCCAAATTCGGCGAGCAGGTCGCCCACATCGTCGAGGGCGTCACCAAGATCGACAAAATCCAGTTCGCGAATCGCGAAGACCGCCAGGCCGAGAATGTCCGCAAGATGCTCCTCGCCATGGTCAGCGATGTGCGTGTCGTCCTCATCAAGCTCGCCGACCGACTGCACAACATGCGCACCCTCGAGCATCTGCCCCCCGAGCGCCAGCGCGCCATCGCCCGCGAGACCCTCGATATCTACGCGCCGCTCGCGCATCGCCTCGGCATGGGCAAACTGCGCGGCGAGCTCGAAGATCTCGCCTTCCGCTGGGTCGATCCCATTACGTGGGAGCAGCTCCACGAGGCCATCGAAGCCCGCCGCTCCGAAGGCGAGCAGTTCCTCGCCGGCGTTGAAGGCCTGCTCTCCGAGCGCCTGCACGAGAACAACATCAAGGCCCGCGTCGAATGGCGCATCAAGCGCCTCTACAGCATCCACAGCAAGCTGGTGAAGTCGCAGACCTCCATCGATCAGGTCTACGATCTCCTCGCCCTGCGCGTCATCACTTCCAGCGTGCAGGACTGCTACGCCGTCTTCGGCATCATCCACAGCATCTGGCGTCCGGTCCCCGGCCGCATCAAGGACTTCATCGCCATGCCGCGGCCCAATCTGTATCAGTCACTGCACACAACTGTGATGGGCGAGGGCGGCCACCAGTTCGAAGTTCAGATTCGCACCGAGGAAATGCATCGCATCGCGGAAGAAGGCATCGCCGCGCACTGGAAATACAAATCCGGCGGCTCCCCTGTCAGCGCGCGCGATGAGCAGCGCCTCGCGTGGGTCCGGCAGCTCGTCGAGTGGCAGCGCGACATGACCGATCCCAACGAGTTCCTGTCGACGCTCAAGATCGACCTGTACCCGGAAGAGGTCTACACGTTTACGCCCAAGGGAAAAGTCGTCGTTGTCCCCCGCGACGGCACCCCCATCGACTTCGCCTACACCATCCACACCGAGGTCGGAAACACCTGCGTCGGCGCACGCGTCAACGGCCGCATGGTGCCGCTGCGGACTAAGTTGCGCAATGGCGACATCGTCGAAGTCATCACGCAGAACGGCCACACGCCCAGCCGCGACTGGCTCANNGCCGCAAGCTGCTGGAGCGCGAAGCGCGGAAGTACAAAGTCAGCCTCTCCCAGTTTGAAGAGTCAGACTACGCCCGCGTCGCCGCCGATTACAGCGTGGCCACGCCCAACGATCTGTGGTCCGCCATTGGATTCGGCAAGTACTCCGCGCGCCAGGTCCTCAACCGCCTTGCGCCCGGGCTCATCCATCAGCCAGCGGAGACCGAAGCCGCGCCCGCCACACCCGGCGCCGATGCCGTCCGTCGGGTCGCCGCCACCAGCGGTACCGAGTCGCTCATCGTAGAGGGTCAGAACGAGCTGCTCGTCTATCGCGCGCGAT
>PMSS01000409.1 GCA_003167515.1 Acidobacterium sp.
ACTTCCGCCGCGCCTCCACATCTTCGCCCATCAGCGTCGTGAAGATCGTCTCCGTCTCCGCAATATCTTCGAGCCGCACCGCCAGCAGTGTCCTCCGCTCCGGATCCATCGTCGTCTCCCATAGCTGCTGCGCCGTCATCTCACCCAGACCCTTGTACCTCTGCACCTGGTAGTCACGCCGCCCCTGCTCCACCACGTAATCGAACAGCTCCTTCGGCGTCTGCTTCTCCACCGGATCGAGCGATGCCTTCCCGGTCCGCTTTGGAGCAGGTTTACCCGCCTCCGCCTCGCCCGTCGTCTCGCCTTCGGTTTCTTCCGCGTCAGCCGTCCCCACGCCCGCGGCCGCCGCCTTCGCTGCATACTCCACCACAAACGGAGGCTCCAGCAGATCCTTTATCTGCCCATGCTTAGACATCATCTGTCGATACTCCGGTGACGACGCCAGAGTCCAGTCAATCTTCCGTTCCGCTCCCTGCGCATCCACATAACTCAACGACCAGGTCTGATGCTCCTCGTCCTTCACCGGCTTTGTCAGCCGCTTGAACTGATACTTCTTCTCAATCTTCTCCAGCTGCTTGTACAGCTTCTCCAGCTTCGTCTCCGACTCAAAGTCCACCCGCTTCGTCAGCTCCGCCTTCGCCAGCAGATTCGTTACTTCCTCATTGCGCAGCCGCTTGTCCACCTTATCGAAGAACCCGAGATACTCATTCAGCTGCCCCATGAACTTCGTCAGCGCCGCGCCTTCCAGCTTCGCCGCGCCTTCACCATAACGAATCACCATCCCCTCGGCGGCCCGTTTCACCATCACCCGCACAAAGTCGCGATCGTCCTTTATGTACTGCTCAAACTTCCCCTTCTTAATCTTGTAAAGCGGCGGCTGCGCGATATACACGTTGTTCCGCTTGATCAGCTCCTGCATGTGCCGGAAGAAAAACGTCAGCAGCAGCGTCCGGATATGCGACCCGTCCACATCGGCGTCGGTCATCAAAATAATCTTCCCGTAGCGCAGCTTCGTCGCGTCGAAGTCGTCCTTGCCGATGCCCGTCCCCAGCGCCGTAATCATCGCGCGGATTTCCTCGTGCCCCAGCATCTTGTCGTAGCGCGCCTTCTCCACGTTCAGAATCTTGCCCTTCAGCGGCAGAATCGCCTGGAACTTCCGATCCCGCCCCTGCTTCGCTGTCCCACCGGCCGACTCGCCCTCCACCAGATACAGCTCGCACCGCTCCGGATCACGCTCCGAGCAATCCGCCAGCTTCCCCGGCAAGCCGCCGCCATCAAGCGCGCCCTTACGCCGTGTCAGGTCCCGCGCCTTACGCGCCGCCTCACGCGCACGCGCCGCCTCAATCGCCTTATTAATAATCTTGCGAGCCACCGGCGGATTCTGCTCCAGATACCCTCCCAGCCGCTCGTTCACCAGCGCCTGCACCGTCCCCGCGATATCCGAATTCAGTTTGCCCTTCGTCTGCCCCTCGAACTGCGGCTGCGGCAGCTTCACGCTGATTACCGCCACCAGCCCCTCGCGCACATCGTCGCCGGTCAGGTTCTCCTTCACGTCCTTGAACAGCCCCAGCGCCTGCCCCACCGCATTAATCGTCCGCGTCAGCGCCGTCTTAAATCCCGACAGGTGCGTCCCGCCATCCACCGTATTAATGTTGTTCGCAAAGCAGAACACCGTCTCCGAGTACCCATCGTTGTACTGCAGCGCGATCTCCATATCCACGCCGTCCCGCAAGCCCTCCATCACAATCGGCTTGTCGTGCAGCACCTGCTTACCCTTGTTCAGGTGCTTGATGAACTCCGCAATCCCGCCCGCATACTTAAACTCCGTCCGCTTCGATTCGCCCGTCTTGGGATCGGTCACCCGCTCGTCGGTCAGCGTAATCGTCAGCCCCTTGTTCAGGAAGGCCAGCTCCCGCAGCCGCTGCGCCAGCGTGTCGTAGTTGTACTCGGTCGTCGCAAAAATCGACTTATCCGGCAGAAAGTGGACCTTTGTCCCCCGCCGCTTCGACGTCCCCGTCTGCTTCAGCTTGGTCGTCGGAGCGCCCTTCGCGTAGCTCTGCTCGAAAGTGTGGCTCGTCTCGCCCGGCCTTTCCGGCCGCCAGATCTCCACCTCGAACTCCTCGCTCAGCGCGTTCACCACGCTCACGCCTACCCCGTGCAGCCCGCCCGACACCTTGTAATTCGAGTTATCGAACTTGCCCCCCGCATGCAGCTTCGTCAGCACCACCTGCACCGCGGCCATCTTCTCCCCGGTGTCCAGCGTCATTTCATCCACCGGAATCCCGCGCCCGTCGTCGACCACCGTGATCGAGTTATCGTCGTGGATCGTCACCTCGATCTTCGTCGCGTACCCCGCCAGCGCCTCGTCCACCGAGTTATCCACCACCTCGTACACCAGGTGATGCAGCCCCATCTCTCCCGTCGACCCGATATACATCGCCGGCCGCAGCCTCACCGCCTCAAGCCCCTCCAGCACCTTGATGTTCTCTCCGGTGTAGGACTTCTCGACCGGGCTCTTCACCGCCGCCAGACGCTGCTGGCCGTCAATCACTGCCGGGATCGCGTTTTCCGCAGGTGTCACTTCTTTAGTCGCCATGAAACTCCAAAATCAAAAGCTGTCATCCTGAGCGAAGCGCCGTAAGGCGCGTGTAGTCGAAGAGCCCGTCCTGAGCCTGCCGAAGCAACCTGCATTTCGGCCCTCGAAAGCAGCGTCCAAAGCGGGCATTTTGGCCTGAGAAATTGCCTGAAAACTAAGGCCTTTGGGGATCGCCGTTACACCCTTATTTTACCACGCAAACGCACCATTCACCCCGCCCCACAACCAGTGCAAAACCCGCCAAAAATGCCCTCAAAACGCACGCTCGATGGCCTCTGCCAGTCCAATGCGATGTTTGACTCCCCGCGCCCCCAGGCGTAGCCTCAAGCCTCCCCTGAAAAAATCCAAAACCGGAGGTTTCTCTTCATGAGAAATGCAATCCTCTTCGCCAGCGCCCTCTTCGTCACGTCCCTGGCCGCCATCCCCGCCGCCCACGCCCAGATCCCTTACAACGAAGGCAACGTCGAGCGCATCGTCCGCGTCCACATCTTTCCCGGCCACAGCGACGCCTTCTACGCCGACTTCAAGGCCAATAGCATCCCCCTCTTTGAAGCCGAAAAGAGCGCCGGCCTCATCGTCAGCTATCGCACCTTCCTCAACCTGACCGCCAGCGGCCCCGAAGACTGGGACTTCGGTTACGTCATCGTCTACCAGAACATGGCTGCCCTCGACGGCATCGGCGACAAGATTTATCCCCTGCGCATGAAGCACTACGGAGACCAGACCGCCGAGCAAAAGGTCCTCGACAAACGCTACGAGAATGCCCACCTCGTCTCCAGCTACCTCGTCCGCGACATCACCCTCCGCTAACTCCGAAGCCCGCTGCAGTGAATTAGCAAAAGAAGCCGAGAGGGAAGTGCTGCAGCTCATTGAAGGACCGGCTGGCCTGGGTCTCGCCTTTGAGACCCGGGATCCACAGAGCCTTGTCCTCCCGACCGAAGCGCCGCCAGGCGCGTAGCGGAGGGAGCCGCTTTTCAAAACCCCTCGCCGGGTGCCCCATCCTGGCGCGCCCGCCGTTGGCGCACCAGGGTTGGATTCCACGGCGCCAACCCGGCAACAGCCAACATACCCCCCGAAGCTAACGGTCGAACGAGGCGAAGGACGTGAATTTCCAAGATTCAGATGAACTCCGACGCCGCACCAGCCCCGCGCCGCCTAACCGACAAGGTCTACTCCCCGCGCATGAACCAGTACGGAGACCAGACCGCCGAACAAAAGGTCCCTGACAAACGCTACGAGAACGCCCACCTCGTCTCCAGCTTCCTCATCCGAGACATCACCGTCAACCATCCGCTGGAGAACCAGCTGGCTGGTGCCTTCTTTCGCCTTTCGTCAAATATCGGTAAAAGGCGACCGTGCAGCTCCTGGTTAATTCCGTCACGACCCGTAGCATGGATTTTCGCAGCATTGTTATCCAACTGAAGCTCAAACCATTGTCCGATGATTGCAAAGCGATGGGTAACCCCTCCAATCTCACGCAGGTCGTCAACCGAATCGCACTCATCATCCCCAACGATGAATCGGAACGAGGCCCAAGCAGGATAGGCTTCCGCGCCCATCGGTCCGGGCCGCGAGAGATTTTCAGGCACAGAGGCTTTCAATATCTCAACGATCCGCTCGACATCGTCAGGATAAAGCGTCGCCGACGGCAACCTATTGTCCGTTTTGTAGCGGGGACGTATCGTCAAGACGTTTCCGCCTCGAATACTACACCGGTTCAAACTATGCGGCGATAGTGTTTTCTACAAGCCACGGGAATGCCCTGCGCCCCTTGGCAATTTCTCGCTCAACACGCTCAGGCGACGCATCGTCGTCCAACCGTGATTCAAAGATCATCGCAGCACCCCTCGGAATGAGCGAACTAATCATCTGATAAGCCGCAATAGCTGCCTCGCTCATCGGCACATGCTTGCTCGCTGTGTTAATTTCGCTCAAATGCACCTGCACCAGGCGGTCTGCAAAACGTTCCAGCATAAGGAACGATTCCACCATGCTCGTGTCGAGCTGCCGCGCATGAGCCACATCAAGACAGAATCGCGCTTGCGGCAGGCGCTCAAAAAAACGAGCAAGTTCCGCGGCGGTTCGGCCCGTTCTCTTGCGTGAGTCCATATTTTCAATGCAGACAACATCTCCCAGATTGCTCCACAGGTCGAAATCATGAATGCTGTCGGGATGAACGATAACTGGCACTGGCCGGAAGGTTATCCCCGCAGCTAGCTGATCCACAACAGCGCGCTCTTCCACGCGGGAAAAAACGCTCGGCGCATGAATGGAAACATAGGAATACTTCCTCAGATCGAGGTACGGCAGTTCGTCGAGCAAAGGGTTCAGTTCAGGAAAGCGCAGAGCCGAAAGCTCGATCGCATTAGTGTCCGTCGCCTGCAAGACATTCAATGCCCGATGAAAGTCGGACAGCGCTATCGCCCCTGTTGAAAACCCGAATTGAGCCATCAGAATACTCCGTACTTGATCGTTAGATCGGAGAGCAGGCCGCTCCCGGGCCGAAAGGAATAGTTCTGTGATCGCTTCCTGGAACCGTTGACCTATCGCTCGTGCCTGCAAATAGAGCCCATCGTTCGCCATCTCTTCAGGGCGGAGCTCCTCCAGGCGCTTACGGTTGCTTGACTTGGACAACAACCCGAGAAATCCATCGTAAGATTCTAAGAAGCTCTTGCTTGCATCGTTGATCAGATCCAAATCAAGCAGGCTCTTCGAAATCAAATCGAGGGGAGGCATGTTGGCAATCGTCTCCAGGAACAAAACGAGACGCAAACCTCGCTCCTCCGGTGCCAGGTTAGCATCCCAGGCGTTGGCCACGATCGGATCGTCCCGCCAAATTCGAAGAGAAAAGCAAGTTACCAAGCCAGCCAAATAAAGGAGCTTTCTCGAGAATCTCAACTTAACGTTCCGGAGGGCAAATCCAACATTTTCCCGTTCACGTTTCTTCGTTTGGAAATCCACGGCCATCGTGCGCCAAAACCGAGCTACATCGTTAAGCAGAAACCGGGGGACATGGTCTGAATGCTTACCGCTCAGGAAACTCCCATCTTCAACGATGTAACGCGAAAGGATATTGCGAATCACGCGGCTGCGAACCGCCGCTCCATAGAGGGCCTCAGACTCTAGCAGCAAAAGTAGCCGCCGCGTCGTATTCGCGTTCGTGTCATCGCCTCCACCGATTTGGTGGATCAGATCGTGACTAAAGGCTAGATTTCCGAAAGGGCCCGTTTTACTCGGCTCCTTCTGGTCGGCGTCAACCAAATGTCTCAACCCGTGGACCAGATCGATATCCTGACTGGCCGCCAGTCCATCCACCAGAAGTGTCCAGTCGACATCGCTCTTCCCTGAACCCGTAAATTCGTTTCTCGCCAAGGACCCAAACACCACGAATGACCTGTCACTGTCGTCCCCGCCTGTGAGAAGTTCAGAAGTTTCAATCTGTCCGCGCAGTATCCGCTTTGTAAGGATGGATTTCTCCCAAGCCGCCTCGATTCCGTCGAGTCGCAGCCCCAAGCGCTGAGCCAGAACGAAGACGGGACTATCGTAGGCAGGCTGCTGGCTCATTGAATCGAGATCGGGAAAAACAATCGTACATGTATTAACTCTGGAAAATATGTCCCAACCGAATTTGCCCGAGATCGCTGCCTCAACCTCGTAACGGACCCTTGCTTGATTGCCCTTACGCTCGTAACCCATACCCTCCGTCTTCCCAACGCTCCATTTCCGCCCCCCGGCGACACATCAACCCCGCAGCAACCGCAACGCCCAGTCAGCGGCCCCAAATCCCCCGCAAAGCTGGCCACCATCGCCGGCAGAAAAGTCCGCGGGCTGACCCGCCGAAGCTGCAGCGGCTGGTCAAACGCAGCGCCAATCAGTCCCGCAAACGACAGTTGCGTGCGCCCGTTCCCCTCCCGAAAGGGATGAATCGCGTTCAGCTCCGCCAGGAACCCCGCCAGCCGAGTGACAAATTCCTCCGGCGTCACATCGCGAAACCGAGTTCCGCCCTCAATCCCGCCAAAAAGCGCCTCCATCTGCGCCGGAATGTTCTCCGGGTAGCAGAACACCGTCTCGCCCTTCGCGATCCGCACCGTTCGATACTGTCCCGCCCACGCGTAAACATCACCGAACAGGTGCCGATGGACGGCGCAATAATGCGCTGGATCGAAATTCCCCTCCGGCAGCCGCTCCCACGAGCGCAGCCGGGAAATCTCAACCTCAAAGCTCTCCAGAGCCTTGGCGTCTCGAATATCAAGCTTGTTGCGGAGAACAGAAGTGCCCGGATATACGTACGGATCGTCGAAGGCCCCGTAGCCTCCAGCCATCAACGCCCTCGAGCTGACTTATAGGCGGCAATCGTCGCAGCGCGGCGCTTCGCGGGGCTCATCGACCGCGCCCGCTTCAGCCTCTTCTCGCCCTCAGCGCTCAGCTTCAGCCCTTCCACAGCCGTGATGGCCGCGAAATTCTCATCGCCCAGCACATAGCGCACCGCGGTCTTCCTCGCGCTCTTCGACGACTTCGCCATACCCCAAGTATATCGTCCTTACCTACGTAACCCCGAACCCACCGATTTCCCTTGCACTCAACTTCCCACCCTGCAACCATGGATACAGTAGCCAAAGGACTGTCCACCAGACAGTCCTTTTCATTTGCACCCAAAATCCAGGGCCGGCCAAGGCAGAGCGCTCACGCCGCCCGCACCAGGTTTTCCAATGCAGAGAAGCACCCACAAGCTCCATCGAATGAAATTGCAGCGCGCAACCCTCGAATTCTCAAATCAGTACAAGCAGCCCAGGCACACGATGGGGATATCAAACTTGATAACATCAGAAACCCCCTCCCCTGCAACAACTTGCTGCACCACCATATCGGGGGGGAGGGGGGTACCCCCACCCAAAACCCTCACCGCCGCGGGATGACCCCCAAATCGGTCAGCCCATTCACAAAAAACTGCATAGCCAGAGCGACCAGCAGGAGCCCCATGATCCGCACCAGAATCCGAATCCCCGTCTCCCCCAGCAAGACCCGGATCCGGTCCGCCCCGCTCAAAACGAAAAAGCTGACCACGGCCGTAACGGTGATCGACCCCAAAATCGCCATCATCTGCCAATGGTTCGGAGCCTGCCCAACCAGCACCATCACGCTCGAAATAGCGCCCGGCCCCGCCAGCATCGGGATGCCCAGCGGCACGATCCCGGCATCCTCTTTCGCCGCAGCCTCCTCGGTTTCATCCTGGGATTCCTGAGTCGGAGAACGCTTCGCCTCCATCATGTCGATCCCGATCAGCATCAGGATCAGCCCGCCGGCAATCTCGAACGCCGGAAGCTTGATCCCGAACAGCGAGAAGATGAACTGCCCCGCCAGCGCAAAAGAGATCAAAACAATAAAGCAGGTAAGAGCAGCCTTCCACGCCATCCGCCGCCGCCGCACCGGCTCCACCCCCGCCGTGATCGCAATAAACGACGGAATAGCCGCAAACGGATCGACCAGGAAAAAGATGGAGCTAAGCGCCAGCAGTGAAAAACGAACATAGGTCGAGTTCAGCGCCTCCTCGGCCGCAGTGGTTGGCGAGACCCACGCCGCCGCAACCGGGCCCGCAACCCACTGAATGAATTGAGCTTCGACGTGCATTCTCTCAGGTTATCCCAGCCTTTCGATGCGCCAGCCGAAGCCAAAGCTCCCGACAGACGCTGAATCGGGAAATTTTGACGGGAATGCCGATACCTCTTACCGATCAGCAAAGGTTGTCTGCCCTCCAACTTTTCTGCAAACGCCGCCTTTTGAGCCATTTAGCCGCTATTTTTCCCGTCACACAGGATGTGGACTGTCCCTTGCTTTTTTCCAACTCTGCGGGAGCCGGAATGCTCTGGTTGGCTCCGCGTTCTAAGTTCCTCCGGCGCCCGCGCACGAAAGAGGGACATGCCCAACATGACGAGCCAATCAAAGAAACAACCAAAGAAGCAATCAGACCAGCCTCTTTCGGATCGATCGATCCTGCTCGCCAGCGATTCGGAACGGCACGGAACGACGATGCATCGGGCTCTCCAAAAGCAGAAGTTTGCCATCGAGTATGCCGGCGACGATTCGCAACTCGATGCCCGCCTGAGCGGACAGAAATACGACGTGGTGCTCCTCGAAGTCACCGGCGAACACGCAGTAGAGCCGGCCGTGGAAGCAGCTCTGCGCGTCAAGCGCGCCGATGCGCAGCAGTTTGTCGGCTACCTGGCCGATGCGGGCCTCGAGACCAGCCGCCTCGCCGGAGATGCGGTACTGCCGCGCAGCGCGGCCAAGCTGCCGGACGCTCTGCGCCGGTTTATGGCAGAGGGCGCAAACTGAAACTCGACCCTGGGGCGCGCGAGCATCCCGGCACAACGCAGCATGGCCGCGCCGTCGCGTCGGCTTCGCGCTTCCCCCCTCTCTTCAGCGAAAATTCAGGAACCTGGAGTAGTCTGGCTGGGCTTGTTCGCAAGGAGAGAGACCATGTTAAGACATATCCGTATTGTTGGATCCGCCGCTTTGGCGCTATGCGGGGTGGCATTGAGCGGGATAACGCACGGACAAAATGCGCCGACAGCCGCGCAAACCGCGCCGTTTCACATCGTGAACGACTGGAAGATCGGCGGAGATGGCGGGTGGGATTATCTCGCAGTCGATCCGCAGTCGAAGCTGCTGTACGTCACGCGCGGCAATCACGTAATCGTGATTGATACAAATGCGGGCAAGCAGGTCGCGGACATTACGGGACTCCACGGCACGCATGGAGTGGTCTTCTCCTCCGATGGTGTGCATGGATACATCACCGATGGCGGGGCCAATCAGGTGGCGGAGTTCAACCGGCAGACGAACACGATCGAGAAGACTATTCCGGCAGGAACAGGACCCGACGGCGCGGTGTTTGAGCCAGTGACGAAGACGGTTTGGGCCTTCAACGGCCATAGCCACGACGTAACTGTAATCGACACTGCTACGAATGCGGTGGTGGCGACGGTGGCCCTGCCGGGGAAGCCCGAGTTTCCCGTCGCGGACGGAAACGGATTTGTCTACGACAACATCGAGGACAAGAGCGAGATTGTGAGTATCGATGCGAGGACGCACACGCTGACCGCAACATGGCCGGTGGCGCCCTGCGAGAGCCCGTCAGGGCTGGCTATTGATCGAGCGCATCACCGGCTGTTCGCGGTTTGCGATGGCGGCAAGATGGCGGTCGTGGATGCGGAGAGCGGCAAGGTGGTGGCGACACCCGCGATCGGAGATGGCCCGGATGCGGCGCGGTTCTCGGCAACGGATCAGTTTGCGTTCAGCTCGAACGGTGGCAGCGGGACGCTGACGGTGGTGCACGAAGACGACCCCGATCACTACACGGTTGTCGAGAATGTGCCGACGAAGCGCGGAGCACGCACCATGGCAATGGATCCCGACGGGAGCCACATCTATGTCGTCACGGCGGAGTTTGGGCCGCGGCCAGCGGCAACGGCGGACAATCCGCGCCCACGACCGACGATTGTCCCCGGGAGCTTCGAAGTGATCGTTGTCGGGAAGTAGGGAAACATAGTCTGACATGGGGCTGCCGGACGGCAGCCCCTTTTGCTTTAGCTCAAAGTCAGGGTCTCACCGCTGACGGCGAGGGATGGCCCGCCAGGGCTTCGCCCAGCCGGCCAACCGGCCGCTATATGCTTCGAACAGGATGGTGTAAACGATCGCAGCCGAGAGTGGTCGCGACTCCAGACGAACGCAATGCTGATTTCCGAATGGACCGTACGCCCTACACTGGAGCAGGCAGAAAAGCCATGAACGCAGCAATCGAATTCCGAGACGTCTGCTTTGCGACGGCCGAGGGCCGTCTGTTGCTGGACACGATTTCGCTCGCGGTGGAGGAGGGCACAACGACCGCCGTGCTGGGGCGCAGCGGTTCCGGAAAAACAACCCTGCTGCGGACAGTGAATCGCATGGTCGCGCCGACCGGCGGCGAAGTGCTGGTCGACGGAAGGAGCGTTCGCAACGCGGACCTGATTCGCCTGCGGCGCAGCGTTGGGTACGTCATCCAGGAAACGGGCCTGTTCCCGCACATGACCGCCGAACGCGATGTGGGGCTGGTGCTCGAGGCGCAGGGACGGCCCCGCGCCGAGCGCGTGCGGCGGAGTCATGAGTTGCTTGCCGCCGTCGGACTCGATCCGAAACAATTTGCGCGGCGCTATCCGTATCAACTGTCCGGCGGGCAGCGGCAGCGGGTGGGGCTGGCGCGCGCGCTGGCCGCGGAGCCCAGCGTCCTGCTGATGGACGAGCCGTTCGGCGCGCTCGATCCGCTCACCCGCGCGGAGATGCAGGACATGCTGCGCGGGCTGCTGGCCAGCCTGGAGAAGACAGTGCTGCTGGTGACGCACGATCTGGATGAAGCGCTCTACCTTGGCGACCGAATCGTGCTGCTCAGCGAAGGCAAGCTGGTGGCGAATCTCGAGCCGCAAGAATTTTTGCGGTCGCGTGAGCCGCAGATCGAAGCCTATGTGCGGGCTTTCCATCGCGGTAAGCAAAGCGCGGCTTCAGGACCGGTTGAGGAGAAGCGTGCATGAGCGGCTTCCTCGCCGAGTACGGCGGCGAAATCGCCACGCTCACGGTGGAGCACCTGTGGCTAACCGGCGCGGCGATACTCTTCGCCACGGCCATCTCAGTGCCGATAGGTGTCTGGCTCACACGACGCCCGGGCTGGGCGAAGCCGGTCATCGGCGTGGCCAATGTTGTGCAGACCATTCCTTCGCTCGCGATGTTTGGATTCCTGCTGCCGCTGCCGTGGCTGGGCGAGCGCGCGGCACGCGTAGCCATTGTGGCGCTCACGGCGTATGCGTTGTTGCCGATCCTGCGCAACACCTACGCGGGGATTCAGGGCATCGACCGCTCGCTCATTGAAGTTGCTCGGGCGCTGGGCCTGACCGATGCGCAGCGCTTCTTCAAGGTAGAACTGCCGCTGGCGGCGTCGTTTATTCTGGCGGGACTCAGAACAGCAACCGTAACGTGCGTGGGGATTGCCACCATTGCCGCTGCTGTCGGCGCGGGCGGCTTGGGCGAGCTGATCTTTCGCGGCGTCGCGTCGGTCGATAATCGCCTTGTGCTGGCCGGGGCGATCCCGGCGGCCTTGCTGGCGTTGACATGCGATGGGGCGCTGGGGCTGCTCGAACGGTGGTTTCGCGTGCCGGGACCCGTTTCAAGTCCGAGCGCGGCGCGATGACAAGGGAATTCGTCACCGTCGTGGTGACTTTTTGTTTACTGCTTGCCGGATGTTCCCCGCCCCGCTCCGATCGTCCCGTCATCGGGGCGAAGAATTTCACCGAGCAGGTGGTCCTCGGCGAACTACTGGCGCAGGAGATCGAAGCAAAAACGAATCTCAGGGTCGAGCGGCGCTTTTATCTCGCCGGCAGTTACATTTGCCAGCAGGCCATGCTCGCCGGGCGCATCGATGGCTATCCGGAATACACGGGCACCGCCCTTACGGCCATCCTCAAGCAAACCGTCGATCGCAATCCGGAGTCGGTGCTCAGAACAGTCCGGCAAATGTATCAGTCGAAGTATCGCATTACTGTGGGTCCGCCCCTGGGATTCGAGAACACCTTCGCGATGGTGATTCGCGGCGACGACGCAAAAAAGCTGCATCTGACCATGCTCAGTCAGGCGGCACAATACACCCCGCAATGGCGCCTCGGCGTGGGCTACGAATTCGAGCAGCGGCCGGATGGCCTCCCCGGCCTGAGCGCGGCCTATGGGCTCAGGTTCAACGGGCCGCCGCGAACCATGGACCTCGGCTTGCTGTACCGCGCGCTCCAGGCGCAGCAGGTGGACATGATCGCAGCCAATTCGACGGATGGGCCGATCGAAGCCTTAGGGCTGACAGCCCTCGAGGACGACCAGCACTACTTCCCACCCTATCAGGCGGTGCCGCTGATCCGTGACGAGGCGCTCGAGCGTTGGCCGCAGATCGGCAACGCCCTCGCGGCTCTGGCGGGCGAGATCGACGCCGACGAAATGCGCGCGATGAATGAGGCGGTCGATGGCGAGCATCGCGATCCCGCCGAGGTCGTGCGCGAATTTCGAAACAGGAAGGGATTGTGATGCAACCAGCGAAAAAGGCCGCTTCGCCAACGGCCTTTCGCCGATCCGAGGACCAGCGCGCTACTGTCCCGCGGTTGAAGTGACGGTCTGGCTGGCATGGTTGCCATGCGGAACGGCGGCTACGCAGGTGGGTAAGCCTGACACCGAGTAAGGAGAATTCTGGACACCGGTGAGAACTCCAGTATTGGGATTGAGCTCGCCGGCGGATACATAGCTGAACTGAGAGAGCGAGGCGTAGACGTAACGTCCGAGTGCCGGATCGACGAGGATGCAGGTGGGTCCGGGGCTGCCGGTATTGAACGAGGAAGAAGCCAGCGCGGAAGGCGCACCGTTGACCTGCGAAATCGTAAACTCGCTGATGGTAGAGGCGTTGAAGTTGCTGACGTAGAGATACTGGTCGCGTGGATCGACTACCAGATTCACCGGGAAAGTGCCCGTCGCGATTGGCCCATTTATATTCGGCAGTAGCGCGCCGCCGCCCTCGATTTGGTACACGATGATCTGGTTCTGAACGCTGTCAGTCGTGTAGAGGAAGCGGCTGGTCTGATCGATGGCGATGCCGGTCGGCGTGGTTCCCGCAGCAAATGGACTGCCGGGAACGCTGGTGAGTACGCCCGACGCGCTGACGGAGAAGCCCGAGATAGTCCCCTGCGCTGGACAGCCGGCTGGCGTCGTCGGCGGCGTTGCAGTGCTGGGCGGAGAGGTGGTCACGACGACAGAGTTAGTATTCGAGACGAATGCGTAGCTGCCATTGGGCGAAACGGCTACGCCCCCCGGGAAGCACTGCAGCGCGGTGTAACTCAAGCCGCCGCTGGCCACAGGCGAACCGAGCGAGCCATCGGAATTGACGGGGTAAACAACCAGCGCGCCAGGACCTGGCGTCGTGTCCGAGAATCCAGCCTGATAGTAGTCGAGGACGAAGAGCAGAGTTCCCGCATTGTTGATGGCGAGGGAGACGGGCTCAGCGCCCGGTGTTGTGTAAGCCTTGGCAAACACCAGCTGGCCGTCGGTGCCGATGGCGAACTCCGCGATGTTGTTGCTGCCGTGATTGGCAACGTACAGATACTGGCCGTTGGGTGAGGCTACCTCGGCGACGGGATTCGCGCCCTGGGAACAGACGGGCGAGCCGGCAACTGCACTGATCGCGCCCGACTGCGAATCGACGTGATATGAGTCGATCTCGCCGTTCCCGCTGCAGCCGGCGGCAGCGCTGTTCGAGGTGACAAAGAGATAATCGATGGTGTCGCTGGGGCTGCACGAGGTGATGCCGAAGCCCAGTCCCAGACACGCTGCAACGGCCAGCAAACCCTGACCGATTCTCGTCAACTTCATGCTTATCCTTCGTCCCTCGCGGGAACCACGTAATATTTTAAGTTCCGGCACGCTGGCCGGAGCAACTTCGCCGCAAACTTACGCCGGCTCGTTAGACCCCATTCTTATTGCCGCCTGCGTGAGTAACAGCCGCCACGCAGGTGGGCTGTCCTGACGAGACGTAGGGGGCGCCCTGATTGGTAATCAGCGTCCCGGTCGACGGATTCAGCTCAGCGCCGCCGATCGATCCGCCGATGTAATCGGAAGTGTAAAGGAATCGCAGTGTATCCGGGTCGGCAAGAATGCAGAGCGGTCCGGACGAACCGGCATTGCTGGTGGCGATCAGAGACGGCACTCCCAAACTGAGCGAATAAATGCTGAGGGAGCCGTCTTTGTAGTTGGTCAGGTAAAGATACTTGCTGGACGCGGAATTCGTGATCACCGTGCCGCCCATCGGCATGGTGCCGGTGCCCACCGTCGAGGCCAGGGAGAGCGCGCCGCTGGACTGGATCGAAAACGTATAGAGCTGGTTGAGAAGACCGTCCGTGACGTAGATCGAGCCGTTGCCCGGATCGGCGACAATGCCCGTCGGTCCGGAGCCGGTGCCGGCCGTGAAGGGGCTGCCGGCAACCGGGGTGACGGCGGAAGAGCTGACGGAGAAAGCCGAGATGGTGCCGTAGGCCGGGCAGGAAGCCGGGAGGACGGGCACCGTTCCCGTGACCGGAGGTGAGGTCGTGACGATAACCGCTTTGGTGTTGGTCACGTAAACGAAGTTGCCGTTCGGGGTGATGGTCAGGTTCGTGGGGAAGCACTGAACGGAAAAGTAATTTGCCGCTCCCACGCTGAGCGCTGTTCCCAGCGTTCCGTCAGTATTAATCGGATAAACGATGAGCGCCCCTGGACCAGGATTAAGGTCGGTGAATGACGGTTGCCCAGGTGCCGCCGGCTCATAGTAATCCAGCACGTACAGCGCGGTCCCCGCCGAATTGATCGCAAGCGCAACCGGCTCCGTGCCCGGAGTATTGGTCGTGGTCAGCGGATAGAGCTTGCCGTCCGTCCCGATGGCGAACTGCACAATCGTGTTGTCGTCGTGATTCACGACGTAGAGATTCTTGCCGTTGGGAGACGCGACCTCATAGACAGGATTGCGTCCGCCCGAAGGATAGGGCGAGTCGGGAATCTGGTGGAGCGCGCCGGATTCAGAATCAACCTGGTAGACATTGATCTGGCCTGGATTCTGCAGATTGCTCGTGACGTAGAGATAGTCGACAGTGTTGCTTGCCCCGCACGACAGCATGAGCAGCGACAATCCTGCTGTAGACGCGACAGCCAGCAGCCGCCCGCCCCATTGCTTCAACTTCGTGTGCCGAAATCCTGCGCGCATCAGTCTGTGTTGGAACTGTAGAGGCACCATGTCGGAGTACCCACAGTGGCAAAAGAAGAACCCTTGCGCAAATCGGTGAGGATGCCGGTGCCGGGATCGATAGCGGCGCCGCTGACAATGCTGCTGCCTGCGCCCGCCGTATAGAGATACTGGTGAGAAGGATCCTCGAAAATGCAGACGGGACCTGATCCTGTGCCGAAGGTGCTGGTATTGGCAGCGATTGTGTCGGAGAACGGGGTGAGATCGCCGCTGCTGGGATTGATGATAAACGCGGAGATGACGCTGTTGGATTGGCCGAGGGTCGTCGATTGGGTGTTCGTAATGTAGAGGAATTTCGAGGAACTGTCCGTGGCGAGAGCCGTCATCCCGGTGGCGTTGGGGGTATTGGCAGCGGCGCCACCAGAGATCGCGGAGAGCAGACCGTTTCCTCCCGCGGTAAAGGTGAAAATTGAATTCGTGCCGTTATCGAGAACATAGATATAGCTGCCGGAGGCGCTGGCTCCAATCACGCTGATATTGGTAGCGCCGCTGATGGGCTGCGCGCCACCAGGCACCTGAATCAGCTGGCCGCTGGTGTTCGCCGAGTACGCATAAACCACCTGGGGGTTGCCGCTGGCAGGATCGCTGGCTTCAGCTGTATACAAATAGCCAGCACCGAGGTGGAAGTCGATCGCGCCGCACCCAATGGGAAAATAATCGAGCGGGTTGTTGTTGATGTTCTGCGCCTGCGTATTCTGCACCAGGAACAGGCGCCCCGTCGACGAATCGATGCTGTAAACGCTGATATCGCCAGCTGGACGATACACGCCACTCGTCGAGTCGTAGCAGGGAGTGGCCGCGCTGATGCTGCTGGATGCGGCCGTGGTATTGGGGGTCGATCCAGGCTGGTATTGATCGAGGACGTAAAGAAGATTGCCCCCGGGTCCGAGCGCCAGCCGGATGGAGCCATAGCCCTGGCTGGGATAGGAAATCTGATAAGACAGAGATCCGTCGCCGCCAACGCTGAAGAGCGATATGTTGGCCCCGGTCCAGGTGATGGTCCCGTCCGCAGCCGTCGTGGGTTTGCCCTCATTCAGAACATAGACGTATCGCCCGCCGGTGAGCAGCAGCGCGCGGATCGGATTCGTTCCAACAGTGCTAAGCGGGCTTCCTGGCGCTGCTGTCAGCTGACCCGTCTCATTATTTTCCTTGTAGGACGCAATCTGGTTGTACTGAGAGCCAGTGACGAAAACGTAGGCCTCTGTGTAGTTATAATTGCAGGATTGAGTCCCAAATCCGATGACAAGGGATGCCGCCATAGCCAGAGCGATCCGGCCGAATTTACTGAACTTCATGCGCTTCCTTCACGCCGGGCGGCCCCGCAGGGCAGCCTCGACAGGCTGTAGGGATAATCCCGGTCCATTGTAAATGGAACCGGGGTCTTGCGCTGCGATAGAGGAGATCCGAGCCGGCGGGGGGAGATGCGGCGGCCCGGAGTCCTGAAGGTTAGACGGACGATTACCAAACTCGGCAGGCGTCTTCCGGCATCATGGGCTGGCCTTTGTGGCAGCCGAAGGCCTTGCCGAACTCCTCGAAATTGCGAACCACGCCATCGACCCGGAACTGACCGGGGGAATGCGGATCGACCTTGGCGGCCATCCGCGAGTATTGCTCGCTGCGATTTTCGCACCAAACCTGCGCGAACGCGATGAAGTAGCGCTGAGCCCCGGAGTAGTTGTCGATCTTGTCTTCGATGCTCTTGCCCTGCTGCGCGAGGGTGCTCAGCAACGCCTGCCATGCGATCCGGATCCCGCCGTTATCGGCAGTATTCTCGCCCAGCGTCAGTTTGCCGTCCAGGTTCACTCCGGGGATCGGCTCGAAGCCGTGATATTCGTTGATCTCGCAGTCCAGGCGCTGGTTGAACGCCTTTTCATCCGCATCCGTCCACCACGGCTTCACGTTCCCGTGGCCGTCGTACTTGCTTCCCTCGTCGTCGAAACCATGCGTCATCTCGTGGCCAATCACCACGCCGATGGCGCCGAAGTTAACTGCCGGATCCTTGCTGACGTCGTAGAACGGCGGCTGCAGAATTCCAGCCGGAAAATTAATGTCGTTCATCGGCGGAGCGTAGTAGGCATTGACCGTCGGCGGCGTCATGCCCCATTCCTTCTCGTCCACCGGCTTGCCCACCTTGTTCAGCTCGTAGTTGAACTGAAACTCGGCCGAGTGGTCCAGGTCTTCGACGAAGTCAGTGCGCGTCACCTGGAACTTTGAATAGTCCCGCCATTTTTCCGGATAGCCGATCTTCTGCCGGAATTCGTCCAGCTTTGTCTCGGCCTGCTTTTTCGTATCGTCGGTCATCCACGGCAACGCCTGTATATCGTCGGCGAGCGCCTTCTTGAGCGCCGTCACCAACTGCTCCATATTCTGCTTCGCCTGGGGCGGAAAATTCTCCTTCACCCAGTCCTGCCCCACCGCCTCGCCCAGCGCCCGATCCGTCGCCGTCGTGCAGCGCTTCCAGCGAGCCGTCTGTTCTGCCTGCCCCTGCAGTGTCTTCTGGAAGAAGTCGAAGTTCGCATCCGCGTACGGCTTCGAAAGCCATGACGCTACTCCACCGATGGCGTGAAACTTCAGATAGGCCTTCAGCGCATCGAGGCTCTCGTCCGCGATCACCTGGTTCTCCGCCTTGAAGAAGTCCGGCATCCCCACATTCAGATCGCTCACTTTGGGAGCATCAACCCCTTTGAAATATGCCGCCCAGTCGAAGTTCGGCTCCAGCTGGTCAAGCTCCGCCAGTGTCTTGATGTGGTAAGTCTTGTCCGGATCGCGCAGATCCACGCGAGGCATCGCGCCCTTTGCAAGCCCCGTCTCGATCTCCAGCACCTGCCCCGCTTCCTTCTTTGCCTCGTCCTCACTCTCGCCCGTCAGCTTGAAGACCGTGACGATGTAGTCGACATACTTCTCGCGAATCTCCTTCATGTGCGGATTGTCTTCGAGATAATAATCGCGATCCGGCAGCGTGAGCCCGCCCTGATACACCGCTTCAATCTGCTTCGTCGAATCCTTCTGATCCTGCTCCACGCCAAACCCAAAGAAGACGCCGGTTGGGGTCTTCGAGTCGAGATATGCATCGACCGCACCGATTTCCTTCTTGTCCTTGATCGCGTCAATGCGCGCAAACAGAGGCAGAATCGGCTTGTCCCCCAGCTGATCCGCCAGATCGGAGTTCATGCAGGCCGCGAAGAAATCTCCATATTTGTGCTGCAGCGGTGTCGCCGGAGAATCCGCAGCCTTCTTCAGATCGACGTAGAGCAGATAACGATTGCGCTCGGAGAGCTCGTTGAATCTGCCCCAGCGCGGCTGATCTCCGGGAATGGGGTTGTTCTTGCGCCAGTTTCCGCAGGCGTACTGGTAGAAGTCAGTGCAGGGGTCAGCCGACTTGTCTATGGCGCTAAGGTCGAAGCTGTGAAGGGCCTTCGGTTCCGTGGGCGTCTGCGAGGAGGCCGTGTCCGGAGAAGCGACGTTCTGCTGAGCGAAAACGGCGATGGGGCTGAACAGAAGAACGATGGCGGCATGGCGCCAGGCGGATTGAACTACGCGCATAGACTCCTCAGGCGGCGGGAGCCGCGTCGAATGTGTAAAAAAACGATACCACGCCGCGAAAGATGCGGTGTAGAGGCCACCGCGCAGGCCGGTGCGGGCGCGGAGCCAGCTCAGAAAATCTTGACGTGGAAGGTCAGGTACTTCTTCGGATCTTTGCGGATCGCCACGATCAGATCGCTCGTATCCGTCATCACCGTGTTCGCGTTGTCGTAGAGCTTGCGATCCTTTAGCAGCGCGCCAAGGCTGCCCTGGCCGTTGTTGATCTGGGTCAGAACCGAGTCGAGCTGGTTAACGGTATCCGTGAGTTTGGTGGCGAATTTGGGATCTTTAGCGAGAATCCCCAGACTCCCCTGGCCGGCATTGATGTTCGCCGTAATCTGATTCAGGTTGTGGGTCGTGTCCTTCAGCTCGTTGTACAGCGTGTCATCCTTCAGCAACTTCCCTATCGTCCCTTTGCCCTCATCGAGCTGGGTGGTCAGGTCCTCGAGCTTGCCCACCGCGCTGTTGACGCGGTTGTAGAACGTGTCGTCGTTGATCAGCTTGCCAACGGATCCCTTGCCGTTGGTCACCGCATCGACCAGACCCTGTAATTGGTTCAGAGTAAGAACCGCCTTGTGGTAGAGCGTCGGATCGTTGATCAGCAACCCGATCGACCCCTTGCCCGAGGTCAGGTCGTCGGCCAGCGAGTTGACCTTGGCAAGGATCGTGTCCAGCTGCTGGATAGTGCCCTGGCTGGCCTGAATCACGTCCTGGATATTCGGAGTTTCGTTCGTGGGAAGCTCGGCGTTGTTCTTCGCGAGGCCGCCGTGGGCGAGCTTGCTGTCGAGGTCGACGACCGTGTCGCCCAGGACGCCCATGGTGGTGAGGCTGGCTGTCGAGTCGTCGCGGATGCCGTCGCTGTACTTCTTGTTCACCTTCATCGTGACTTCAATGGGAGTGAGTCGGCGGTCCATCACGGGACGTATGGAGGTGACGCTGCCGACTGTAAATCCGTCCAGGTTGACCGGTGCACCGATTTTCAGTCCGGCGGAGTTTTCGAAATAGGAGCGGAAGGTCAGGTGACCGGACCAGAAGCCGCCGGTCGAATTCGACATAAGAAAGACCAGCGCCGCCAGCGCCGAAAGCGCAACGATCACCAGTACGCCCACTTTCAGTTGTGACCATCGCACTTCCTGTTGACCTGGCACGCTTTTTCCTCGGAAAAGGAAGACAAAGAATCGCTGCGCAGAGGATACCAGACGATTGACAGCTCAGGGTTTTCGATGAGGAACGGAGGCCATCCGTTGCAGCGATCGGCTGGCTTCCCGTGCCGGGGACATGCACAATCGTTTCTATCAGTGCGCGGGGTAGTCCGTCGTCGTTCCAGTACGTACGTTATAGACGGAAAAGCTGCCTTTGCGCGAGGCGGTGACCTCAAGGCCGAAGCCGGTGTCGGGGCCATGCAGGTTCGCGATGAACTTCTCTGGCGGATTGTCCGGGCCGGCCTCTTCGGAGTAATGCAGCTGCCATTCGGCCTCTAGTCCGGGGATCTTGCGGATGGTCTCCACGGTAGGCTTCGATCCGCCCTTGGTGGCCCCGTTATCCATAATCGCCACACGGGGAGTGATGGCGTCCACCAGCGCGGGGCTCGAGCTCTGATTCCAGCCATGGTGGCTGACGATGAGAATATCGACGTGCCCGATGACGTTGTTGGGGCACATCATGTCCATTTCCTTGTCCCAGGTCAAGTCGCCGAGGTCGAGGATCCGCAGCTTGCCCCAGGTGATCAGCGTGCCCACCGAACGGGCGTTCTCCGTCTGGTCGGCGGGCCGCGTCTCGGAGTCCTTGCAAAACGGGTTGGGCTGGCCGGCGCCCGGCAGCGGCTTGTCAATGAAGTTGCCGTCAGCCGTGAGCACCTCAGCCGTCAGGCCAGGGACGGGGACCATGTCCCCGGGCTTGGCGAGGATGTGCTTGTATTTTCCGGTGGCCAGGACCTTTTGATAGCCCTCGTAGGCCTCCGCCGTAGCTTTGTCGCCGGGTTCGCGGAGCGGACCGTGGTCGATGAACGTCCCGACCGGGATACGGTCAACCAGCTGCGGGACACCGCCTGTGTGATCGACGTGGTAGTGGGTGAGGAGGACGTAATCGATGTGGTCGATGCCGGCGCGTTTCGCGGCCGCCGCGATGCGGTCCGCATCCCGCCCCGCGTTCCCCGGCCAGCCCGTATCGATCAGCAAAGAGCGATGGTCCGGCGTGACAAAAAGAGTAGACTGCCCGCCTTCCACATCGATGAAGAAGATTTTCAGGTCGTCGGAAGTATGCTGGGCACGAAGCGTGGCGCAGGAGAGGAGTAACAGGCAAACGAGAGACGCAAGGGGGCGCGCAAAACAAGGCGCAAACTTCATGGAAGACTCCGATTGGCTGAGATATCTCACCCGAGCCATAATAGACCCCGCTCACAGCCAGAGGAAAAGCTGAGGCCCCCAATTATCCGATCAGCGAATCGTGAAGGCCAGCGCGGCCGTAATCAACCCGGCGACGCCGAACACCATCCCCATATACCAGTAAGCCCGCTGCCGCGCGAGCAGCGTGATCGACGTGACGACGAGGGCGATTTCAAGCAACGCCTCGCCAAGATCGAAGCGATCCGCCCGGCGCTCGGACTTGTTCACTTCGGCCTCGAGCTCATGGGCAGTGGCCTCGCTTTCGGCGAGGTCCTGGTTCCATTTCTGCAGGTGCGATTTGTAACCGTCGAGGATCTTACTGGCCGCAGCGGGATCGCGGACGGGGAGATTGCTCAGCACGTCGGACATCAGCTGCGTATCGTACTGCCGGATCTTGTGCGCTTGGTAAAGGTTCCACTCATCGGCGGCCCGCGTCTGGTTGAGCACAGCTTCGGTGTGAGTGCGATGGCCGAGCACCATGACAATCGCGACCAGCACCGCCAGAATGCTCATGGTAAAGCTGACCGGGTGCAAGCTGCGATCTCCGGCAGCGTGCTCATGCTGTTCCTGGAGTTCCTGCGCTTCGTTGGCTTCCATAGGTTCTCCTGAGAACCATACAACAGGAAACAGGCGAGCCGGAAGGCGAGCGGGTTCTATTTGGATTTTGGCGGTGCGGAAGAGCTGGCGGTGTCGCTCTCGGATTGCAGAACGCTCACGATGCGGTTGCGGAAATCGTCGTACGTGGGCGCCCCATCCATGGTGCCGATCATCGCGGAGGTCCCGGCAAAGTAGCTTTCGAGCGCAAAGCGGTGCAGCGTCGATCCCACAATGTCAGGATGCTCCTGGTGGTACGCGGCCTGATCCTGATCGTCGGTTGCGAAAGCGTAATACCCAAGGACGACCCCTTTGGCGTCGGAGACCGTGAACCGGTACCAAACGTGATCCGAGCCCTGCGGGTCGAAGTACTCCACGGCCTCGATTCCCTTATCGCCCGCATGGAAGCGCTCGATCACAATGCCGGGAGTTTTGGTCGCGGAGGGATGACGACCGTCGGCGTGGTAGCCCCGCAGGATGGCCCGCTCAACGTCGCGATCCTTGCGATCGCCGGTTTCGGCGAAGGCCTCAAGCAATCCTGCATGAACATCGGTGCTGCCCGGCCACGCCGCCTGGGAGTTGCGGAAACACACCAGGGCCTCGTCCGGCTTGCCGTAGTCGAGCAGCAGCGTCCCGATCATGAAGCTGGCTTCCGCGTTGCCGGGGTGAGCGTCGAGGATGGCTTCGGCTTCGCTGAGGGCCTCCTCGCGCCTGCCGGAGAGCAGATCGGAGCGGACATTAGCGAAGTCGGAGTTCTCGAGCGCCGCCGACGACCGTGGCATCGGCGGCGAACAGATAGGATGCTGCGGCCCCGCCGCGACGACAAGGCAGGGCGAGATCGCCAACAGCAGAACGGCGAGCGCGCGTTTCATCCTCGGATCTGGGAATAGTATCCGGATCACAACCTGGGGAAGTGAGATGCGCATTCGTGCTACAGTATGCAGCCTCGGAGGCAATGGGGAGAAGCAAAAAAAAGCAGAGATCCGGCATTTGCCGGGTACAGAGACAGAGGCACCGCCGGGTGCGGCCCTTCTCGTTCCGTGCTTCATTTTGCCCCGGTCAAACCGCCTTCAGAGCCGAAAATAGATCCCGACCATCGGCTCGGCGGTGTGCGTGAATGTACTGGTCGAGGAAAAGAGCTTGGTCACGTTGGGCGCCGAATAAAGATTACCGCGGTACTGGAGCCGCAGCCCGATGTGCGGCAGAAGCCCCCAGTCCAGGCCGGCTCCGTAGACGTAGACAGGCTTGGTGGAGGAGCTGGTGCTGGATATGCTGGTAGTGGTAGCAGGGGCCCCCGGACACGTCACGCTGCAAGGACTCGTCGTCGTAACCGTGGCCTGGCTGTTCGAAGGCACGTCGAGCAGAAGCCCGACGCCCAGCACTCCGAAGGGCCGCAAATTCGCGATATGGACCGACGGCACCCAGTCTGCCGTAACTTCGTGAGCATTAGCCGCGACGGACTCCGTCGAAATGGAGCAGCCAAACGCCGGGCAGCCGCCGGGCGCGCTGGTATAGGTCTGGTTGGCGCGATTAAAGGAATACGTACCCTCAAACCCGAGAATCGGATTCGAAATATGGCGGACTTCCAGCAAGCCCCCAGCCTGATTCGCGGGACTCTGTTCAGTGCCGTTGCCGGTAGTAGTGCCGCTAAACGCACCATAGACACTGGCCGACACCGACGTCTGGGCTAAGCCGTTCCCCGGAGCGATGGCGGCGACAACCAAAGCGCTCGCGACCAGGAACGGCGTATAAAACCGTTGGGTTCGCATGAAGGACTCCAGAAAGACTGTGCGCTGTCCCGGTGGGGCAAGCCTCGCCCCCGGCTCCCGGCTCCGGGCTAAGTCAGCACTCAACTCGTTTGGACGCGAAACAACGGATTATGTTGTGCGGCCGTCACCGGCCGGGGCTGGGCTCGAAAGGCTGGCGAGCTTCGCGAAGCAGATACCAGGAACCCATGCTGATGCAGAGTGCAGCGAGCAGTGCGCCGCCGCCGGTAACCGCTTCAGCGGGCCCGGTAAGCAGGGAAGCGAAGTCCGCGTGCAGAGTCGGAGTCCAGTGGGATGAGACGGGGCCGGCGTGATGCGTCAAAAGCCAGGCGAACGATGCGACTGCGTACACACCGGTCAGGGCGCGCAGCGCGCGGAACCACAGATCGGCGCGGTGCCGCAGATGCAGCCGTGCACGCCGCCGAGCCTCCACCCACACATGCCCCGCATCGGGGACCTTCGTCGTGGTCTGAATGCACGCGGACTCTTCGAGCAGAGCCTGCGTTACAGCGCACACTTCAGAACATGTGGGGCAAGCATCGGCGTGCTCGCGTAGGCCGGCACTCCAGAACCCGATCCGCACCGCGCGGGAGACATCGGATTCGTGTGGGCAGCGGAGTTGAGTCATACGAACCTCTTTTGCGGGACTTCTTTCGGGGCCCGGCCTAAGGCACCCTGCGGTTTCAACAGCTGAGCGGCTTTGCGCCGAGCGCGAAACAGCAGGATCTTAATGCTGAGAACGCCCAAACCCGTCGCGGCCGCGATCTCCTCGTGGTTCATGCCTTCGACGTAGGCCAGCCACAGCAACTCGCGCTCGCGCGGCTTCAGCTGCCGCAGAGTCGCACGAACATCGAGGCGCGACTCCATGTTAGTCACCGCCCCGCGCTCGCGCATTTCGGGGACGATCAAATCGGCGCGGCTGCGCACACGGTCGTGCACCAGATTCGTCGCCACGCGAAACAGCCATGACCGAGTTTGCGACTCATCCATAACAGGGTGCCTGCGCATCAGGTAGCGGCAATACGTTTCCTGCAGAAGGTCGTCGGCAACGTCCGGCCGGCGGCACACGTGCAGCAGATAAGCCCGTAGTTGCGGGGAGGTGGCGTCGTAGAGAACGCGGAATTCCCCCTCGCTGGCGGCGCCGGCCTGTGAGCTGGCGCCCAGCATCACGCTCACGATCCCAGGGGTTCTTTCCATGCTGTCTTCTACGTACACAGGCCACCCCGCGTTCCGTTGCCAGCGTCAGGAACGAGGTTCCGTCAATCCCATCGACCGATAGAGGTACCACGAGACAAACGCAGCCACCTCGAAGCCGAGGCCGAGCGCCAGAGCCAGCACCCCCGGAACAATCGCATCCGAATCCACATCGCCCATGCCGCGCAGGATGCAAAGTGCCCCGCCGAGGAAGATGATCACAATCCCCCAGCGCACGCAGGCCAGCATGGGACCGAGCGGCGTCTCATTCTCCAGCGTGACAGTGCTCAGGAGCTTCTTCCCCGTATCCGTCTGAACATACGACAGCAGGTTCTGCGCCGAGTCGATGCGCGAAAGAAGGACGGTCTGCACGTCGGCCTGCACGCGCGCCATTCTCAGCCGCCGCACAGTCGTGAAAATCGTCCAGGTGATGAAGCTGATCGTGCCGAATACCGCAATGAGGGCGACTACATCGGTTTGCATGGCCTTACCTCATACTCAGAATTTGCATTGCACCGAGTAATACGGACCCAAAGGTGTTTTGGTTAACAGGAATTTTCCGGGCGTGATGAATTGGGGAGGACTCGGGCGCGGTAGCGCGACGGGCTACCGGCTACAGGCTGCCTGCGTGTGGTTTATGCTGATGCGGCGTCGTTTAAGGAGGCATTATGACGGTGGTGCAACGAGCAGCGTCTTTGGCGGTCCTCGCGGTAGGCGTAAGTTGCGGTTTTGCGCAGGTAGGTCCCGCCGTCCACGAGGCTGATTATGTTGCACATGATTTTCATTTCAGGTCCGGCGAGTCGCTGGCCGAAATGAAGCTGCACTATCGAACCCTCGGCGCGCCCCACAAAAATGCGCAGGGCCACGTCAACAATGCCGTGCTGATCATGCACGGCACCGGCGGGACCGGCGCGCAGTTTCTGGCTCCGTACTTCGCCGGCGTGCTGTTTGGAACAGGACAGCTGCTCGATGCGGCAAAGTACTACATTATTTTGCCCGACGATATTGGCCATGGCGGATCGGCGAAGCCGAGCGACGGGATGCATGCGCACTTTCCGCATTACGACTACGACGACATGGTGGCGGCCGAGCACTTGCTCCTTACCGACGGCCTTCACGTCGATCATCTCCGCCTTACTCTGGGAACCTCGATGGGCTGCATGCACGCGTGGGTCTGGGGCGAGACCTGGCCAGCCTTCAGCGATGCCCTGATGCCCCTGGCCTGCCTGCCAGTGCAGATCGCGGGGCGCAATCGCATGATGCGCAAGATGGCGATGGATGGCATCACAGACGACCCGGCCTGGAAGAACGGCGATTACACCACGCAGCCGCCAGGCCTCAGAACGGCGCTCGAGATGCTGCTGATCATGGGATCGAGCCCTCTGCAGATGCAGGAGCACGAGCCCACGCGAGACCAGGCCGATGCGTACCTGGACAATTTCCTGAAGTCGCATTTTGTAACGACCGACGCCAACGATTTTCTCTACGCTTTCAATTCGTCGCGGAATTACGATCCCTCGGCGAAGCTCGGGACTATTACCGTGCCGGTGATGGCGATCAATTCAGCCGACGACTTCATCAACCCGCCGGAGCTGAACATCATGCCGGAGATGATCAAACGAGTGCCCAGAGGCAAATATGTCCTGCTGCCCATCACAGAGCAGACACGCGGCCACGGCACGCACACCATGGCCGCGATCTGGCAAACTTACCTGGCGGAGTTGCTGCAGGAATCAGCGCGCTAAGGGCGACTACCCACATCATCTTGCAAGAAGAAACACCACCCTAAAAACCAAGGAAACGCCAGGTTCACCCCACAGCAAAAAGCAAACTCCCCGCCTACCCAGGGGTCAATGTGAATCGATTCTGGGTTCACCCGAAAGTGCTGTCTTGCACCAGTTTGGGAAAAGTTCACAGACTCCGCTCATGCGAGCTGGTGAGCTTTCCTCCGGCTCTCCGTCGCGCAGCTTTGAACGGGCACGGCCAGCCTCGCCGCATAACCAGTGAAAAATGAGCCTTTGCCCTGAGGAATGGTTTCCGAAGGCTCAATCACAGCTTCCTTAGTTCACAGTAAGCGTCAAAGTAGTCGACGCCGTGATGCTCGACGTAGTTGTGTCGGTACCCGTCAGCGTCAGGGTATAGGTGCCCTGAGCTACGTCCGTGGATGTCGTTGTGGTGGAAGTCCCGGAACTGCTGCCGCAGCCCACCGAGAAGCCCAGCATCGCAACCAAAGCCAAACAGCTCACTAGTGACCACGCTTTTCTGGACCGCCTGAACCCAAACAGCAGCGCGCCCGCGAGAGCCGCCACGCCAAGCGGGATGGATTTCCCGAGCGGTCGATTGTTTTGTGAAGACGCGATGTGGGTGGCGCCCTTCCTGACAAAGGAGCGCACTGCCGAAAGCGTGCTGCACGCGCTTTCCGAGGTGTAGATGGTCAGCGAAGCGGTAGTTGTTCCCCCTGCCGTGACCGCGGCGTTGTTGATGGTGTAGCAGCCGTAGCTGTTCAGCGAAGAGCTGGTTGAAGTGAGCGTAAAGCCCACCGTTCCCGCATAAGACTTTTGCGAAACGACGCTGACCGTCGAGACGCCTGAACTCCCCTGTGCGGCCGTCACATTTGTCGCGGAGATAGCAAAGGTTCCGCTGCCGCCGCCCCCGCCACCGATGGTCCCTCCGCTCCAGGCATTCATCAGGTTATTAAAGTCTACCGAGCCCAGGCCGGTGGCTTCGTCGTACCCAGTGCCCGCTGCGTATTCCGACGCGCCTGCAGGGGAGCAGTAACTCGATCCCGCCGTGCACTGATTGCCTCCGCTGGTGATGTCGTGAAAAGCCGACGCATAAGTCGAGCCGCTCGCCGCGAGCGAGTAGAGCGTCTTGTTAGCCACGCCCTGGCCGCTGGAGCTTTCTTTCTGATTGACGATGGCCATCATGGCGGCAAAGATCGGCGCGGCGAAGCTGGTGCCCCCGGCCACGGTCAGATCCTGAGTGGCTGAATCGCGGAATCCGCTGTTGCAACTGGCCTTCTGTCCTGTGCTCCATGCGGAGGTGTCGCTCGAGCAGTAAAGATAAGGCGCATACTCGGCCGAAGACGAAAGCGATACGTCAGGCACCAGACGGGAGCTGCCCGACGCTATGCCGGTGACTCCGGTTTGCCAGCTCGGCCGCGGAGTGAACGTGCTCATGCTCGCGCCGCCCCCTCCCGAGGAGAGCGCGTACAGCGCCCCATATTTTGCTCCAATCGCGGCACTGTCATCGTTCCATGCCTGCTCGGGAATGTAAGACAAGGCCGAGCTGATCACATCGCTGCTGCTCGCTGACTCCCAGTAAGTGGTGTTGCCCGCGGCCACATCGGCTGCGGGGAATTCGGTTCCACCAACACCGGTGGCGTAGGCACTGCTCGCCGGATAATTCACAGCCAGCGCTTCCTGCTGTGCTGTAGTTAATCCAGAGCTTCCGCCCGGATCGTAACAAGCGGTCGACCCGTCGTCACCAGCGGCGGTCACGATCGTCTGACCCTGGCTCGCGCCCTGCTCCATGATGCCTTCAAGTGACGTGTAATCGCTCGAGCTAAGCGTCGTTTCGCAGGCGCCGTAACTGATGCTGACAACAGACGCGAGTTTGTTGTCGACGGCATACTGCAGCGAATCGAACACGCCGTAGTTTGGGTTATTGCCAACATAGACAAAAGTGATGTTCGCACCGCGCGCGATGCCGCTCGAGTATTCGAGATCGAGGTCGGACTCCGCTTCATCGCCGGCAACCGTCGCTGCGGTCCCGGAGCCTGGCACCAGCACAACCGTGGGATCTTTGACCGTCAGACCCGCCGCGCTCTGGAATGCCTCGATGTCCGACAGCGCAACTTCCGACTGGCCCATGATGGCGATCGACTGGCCACTGCCCGTGTAGCCGGAGTTATACGCCGCGTTGATGTCGTAAATCGTCGCCACGTCTTTCGGAGTCAGGAAGTGCTCCTCGGTTTGGGCCGAGGTAAAGGTTGGCTGAACGCTGGCGGGAGAAGGCCGGAACTGCGGATTGGGACGAAAATCGTCGAGATTGCGAACCGACCGCACCACCCCCAGCAACGCCGATGGAATCGACAGATTAGTCGCGTTGGCAAAGTGTGTTTCCTCCCCAATCTGGTAGCGATGCATCTCCGTCTGAAACGCCGACTCCACCTGCGCCGCAGTCCCCGAGAACGCGATGCTGGTGTGGCTGTTGGAGACGCGATCGATGTTGAAGCCCTCGGACTCGAGCCAGCTCTGAGTTTTCGCGAGATCGGCTTCACTCAGTCCAAATTGGCTGGCGTACTCGGCAGGCGTGAGCCACGCGTGGTAATAAGGTGAGCCCGGCGTCTGTTGTGCCTCGACCAGCGCGTCGAGCCGCGCCTGCTGATCGGCTGTGGGCTGGAAGTAAATCGTGACGCCGTTAAGTGGCGTCGCCGGATCGAGTCGCCCGACATCGTAGCGCGATGCAACCCGGGGATTGACCGACCCGGGCAGGGCCGCCGTCGAGCGCGAATCGATCTCCTGAACGATGCGGTTAGTGGGCTGCTGCGCCGAAGTCAGAGTCGCAGAAATCAAAACTGCGAAAACGCTGCCGAGATACGGGCGAAGGGGGGAACAATGCATGGGGACCTCTTCAAGAATCGCAAAATGCGGCAGGACCAGAATTCCCGCGAAGCAGCACAGTGTGGCTAGTTAGACGCCATGGAACGGCGAATCGTTACGCGAAGCGCCCTCGAAAACCCCCGTATCCGTCCCATCTTGGCGCCCTCTGGCGGCTTTTTGCCGCTCTACGGCCGCTGGCGGCAATTTTAGACCGCCGTGCGGAATCAGGAGCTTGCTACAACCGATGACGTTATACTCGGCTTTCACTCCAAAATCCGAGGTGGATCGATGGTTTCTGTTTCGCAGAAAAAGCTGGCCCTCTTCGCTGTATTCGTAGCAGCCGCATGCACAATTTCTGTCGCCGCGGCCCAGGACAAACCCAGCGACAAACCCGCTGAAAGGGGCGGCGAAGCGAAATCCGCTGCGTCCCAAACCACCGCAGCCCCGGATTCAATCACCGAAGGTTCGGTGACCATTGGCGGCCAGCCTGTCTCCTACCGCGCCGTCGCCGGAACCATCACAGTAGGCGCAACCGACGCACAGGATGCGACCCTTGCTCCCGACGGCAGTTTGCTGCCGGACTCAGGCGTCAAAGCCCCCGCCGATCCCGCCGAAGCGCCCCCGACCGCGCGCATCTTTTATGTCGCCTACTTCAAAAAGGACACGACCGACGAGACCCGCCGCCCCGTCACCTTCATCTACAACGGCGGTCCCGGTTCGGCAACCATGTGGCTGCATCTCGGAACCTTCGGCCCCCAGCGCATTGTCGTCCCGGACGCCGATCACCAGGAAGCAGCCCCCTACAAGATGGTCAGCAATCAGTATTCGCTGCTCGACACCAGCGATCTGGTCTTCATCGACGCACCCGGAACCGGCTTCAGCCGCACCTTCGGCAAAGAAAAGGCCAAGGCGTTCTACGGAGTCGACCCCGACGGCCAGGCCTTTACCCATTTCATTCTGAAATTCCTGACTAAATACAACCGCTGGAATTCCCCGAAGTACCTCTTCGGCGAAAGCTATGGCACCCCCCGCTCCGCCGTGCTCGCAGCCGATCTCCGCGGCGTCGACCTGAACGGCATCATTCTCCTCTCCCAGATTCTGAGCTTCGACAACTCAGTCGACGATCCCAACCAGAACCCCGGCGTCGACCAGGCCTATGCCCTGGCGCTGCCCACCTACGCCGCGACCGCATGGTATTTTCACAAGCTCCCTAACCAGCCTCCCGCGCTTCGTCCCTTCCTCGACGAAGTCGAAAAGTACGCCCTCGGCGATTACATGGCCGCGCTCCTTCAGGGCAGCCAGCTTTCCGACGACCAAAAGCATGCCGTCGCCGAAAAGCTCCACACCTATACAGGCCTGCCCGTCGATTACCTCATCCGCGCCAACCTGCGCGTGGTAGGCGGCAATTTCTCCAAAACCCTCAAGCTCGACGAAGGAACCACCATCGGCCGCCTCGACACTCGCTTCCAGGGTCCGGACGTCGATCCCCTCAGCGAGAGCGCGCAATATGACCCGCAGAGCGACGCCATCACCTCGGCATGGACCGCCGCCATCAACGACTATCTCCGCAAGGACCTGAAGTACGGCCTGCAGGGCACCTACTTCCCTTCGGGCCGCTCCGGCGGCGACTTCACCTGGGACATGCGCCATCGAACCCCTGGCTCGTTCGGCCCCGGCGGCGAACAGGAAGGCGGCACCAACGTCATGCCCGACCTCGCCTACCGCATGAAGATGAACCCGAAGATGAAGGTCCTGCTGGCGGGCGGCTACTACGATCTGGCCACGCCCTACTTCGAGGGCGAGTACGAGATGCACCACCTCCAGATTCCGAATGCCCTGCAGTCGAACATCAGCTATCACTACTACGAAGCCGGGCACATGATCTACGTCAGGGAAGAGGTCCTTAAACAGTTCCACGACGATGTGGAGAGCTTCATCAAGTCGACCGAGAGCGGACAATAAAGGGACGAACAGGCCTGCGCTGGGTTCGATGCATTTGATTCGACGTATTTGAAACCTGGTTGCATCGCCTTCCTGCATTCCCGAATTTCCGGCCAGAGCTATCTCGACTTTTTGCATCCAAGGAGTTCGAAATGTCGAATTCCCCAAAACCGGTGCTTCATTTCGCATTGAATCAAAGAGCGCCTCGGGAGAAATGGGCACGCGCGCCGAAAGGAAGCATGAATTATCCCGCAGCTCATCCCGAAACCGGCGCTTCCGCGACCGCTGACTTAGGACGCTATCGACTCCAGGATCTGCTGGGCCAGGCGCCGGCCGGCATTGGGTTATTGAGTGGCCCCGAGCAGCGATGGATTTATGTCAACGACTACTACGTCCGCATGACCGGCCGCACCAGCGCGGCGGACTTTATCGGAAAGACCATCCGCGAAAGTTTGCCCGAGATCGAGTCCCAGGGCTTCAACGAACTGCGCGAGAAGGTCTATCGCACCGGTGAGCCTTACGTCGGGCGGGAAATGATGGCGAAGCTGAACCGGTCGGCAGCCGGTCTGCCCGACGAGGGGTACTTCGACTTTGTCTATCAGCCGCTGCGTGACCCGGAAGGGAAGGTCGAGGGCATCCTGATTCACGCCGTCGAAGTCACCGACAAAGTGGCCGCGCGCAAGCGGATCGAAGATGCGGCGGAACGCCTGGAACTGGCGCAGGCCGCAGCCCGGATCGGCACCTGGGAATGGGATCCTGCCCAGGAAATCCACGAGCTCTCCCCTGAACTCCATCGCATCTTCGGAACCGACGAATCGGATCCCAACCACGCGCGGCAATGGGCCTCGCGCGTCCACCCCGACGACTGGCCGAAAGTGCAACAGCTCATGCTCGAGGGACACCGCCTCGGAAAGATGGAGTTTGAGTACCGGTACCAACACCCTGCCCTCGGACTACGCTGGTTTTACTGCATAGGCCGCAAGCTCCGCGGGCAGACGCCGATGTTCGGGGCCGTCCAGGATATTACCGCGCGCAAGGCTGCTGAAGAAGCCTCCCAGCGCCTGGCAGCGATCGTCGAGTCCTCCGACGACGCCATCATCAGCAAGGATTTGAACGGCATCGTTACCAGCTGGAATCCATGCGCGCAGAAGATATTCGGGTATACGGCTGCCGAGATGATCGGCCGCCCCATTCTCACCATCATTCCTCCGGAACTTCACGCCACCGAAAGCGAAATTCTCGCCACCATCGCCCGCGGTGAGCGGATCGAGCACTTCGAAACCGTCCGCCTCAGAAAGGATGGAGAACGGATCGAGATTTCGCTCACCGTCTCCCCGGTCAAGGACGAGACGGGCAGGATTGTCGGCGCCGCCAAAATCGCAAGGGATATCACGCAGCTCAGGAAGGCGGAGCGCGCACTGCGAACTACCGAGCGCCTCGCGTCTGTGGGCCGGCTCGCCGCTACCGTGGCCCACGAAATCAATAACCCCCTCGAAGCAGTCACAAACCTGATTTATCTGGCCAGACAAGCCGCGATTCTCACCGATGTGCAGGGTTATCTCGATGCCGCCGAACAGGAACTGGCTCGCGTTTCGCAACTCACCAAGCAGACCCTTGGCTTCTATCGCGAAACCAAAAGTGCTTCAAACGTTCGGCCTGGCGATCTGGTGACATCTTTGCTTCCCGTCTTCGCGTCCAGAACGCGAAACAGGGGGATTGAGCTTTGCCCCGAGATTGAGGACGACTCGGAAATCTACGCAGTGGCTGGAGAAATAAGGCAGGTCATCGCGAACCTCATCGGCAACAGCATCGACGCGCTCACCGCCGGCGGAAAAGTTCGCATTCGCGTCTCGGCCGCCACCCAATGGAGCCCCGATCGCAAACCAGGTATTCGCCTCACCGTATCCGATACCGGCTCCGGCATCCCCCCCGAAGCGCGTCCGAAAATCTTCGAGCCCTTCTTTACAACCAAGCGGGACGTCGGAACCGGGCTCGGTCTATGGGTCTGCAAGAGCATCGTGGAGAACCACGGCGGCTCCATTCGCGTGAAGAGCAGCACGGCTCCGGGAAAGAGTTGGACCGTGGTTTCGGTTTTTCTCCCCTCCACCCCGCGAAGCGTCGTTGCCCCGGATGTCTTGGCGCAGGCTGCGCAGCGCCCGGACGTGCTGCGACCGGCAATCTAAACCTCTTCATCGAGGAGAGATATTGAGCCGTCTCGTTGAAGACTGGTTCGGAAAAGTAAGTCGGAAATGAAGAGAGATCGTCATCGGACGCCCCCTCTTTATTTGCTGTCGAATTGGCTGCGGCTCTTCCCGACGCGGCAGGTTCCAGCTACTTCGATGCTGCGCCGGCATGGAGCACGAAACCCACGACCACCTGGGTGCGAACGCGAACCGGTTTTCCATTCACAGGAATCGGCCGGTAGCGATAGGTCCTGACCGCGGTGAGCGCGGCGTTTTCGAGCAGGGGCGGTCCGCTGACGACTTTCAGATTCTCGACGGTTCCGGTCTTGGAGATGACGATGTCGATCACCACTTTTCCCTGGACATTGGCAGCCCTGGCGATGGCCGGGTACTGCAAGTCTTCGCCGGAGATTCTCATGGACTCCGCAGCATAGGGTGGCAGGGTGAGGATTGCATCGCCCGACCCAGCGGATGTTGACGTCGTCACCGCCGCTGGTTTTGCCGATCCGGGTGGAGCGGAGGAAGGGCTGGCGGCCTGGACAGCCGCCGCAACGGACGGGAGCGCCTTGGCCGCCAGCGCCGGTGTGGGACTGCTGGATGGCGTCGGAATCGCGGCGACTGAGGGCGCCGCAGCAGGTGTGCTCGGTCCCGCGCCCACTGGAGCCGCTCCCGCAGATGGACCCACGCCGCCCGCCGTCGGCAACGCCGGCCGCGCAGGCCCGTTCAGCGAACGCGCAATCACCACCACCAGAACGACCCCAATGAGAATCGGAACCGTAATCGCGACGACATTAATATACCGGCGGAAACCCGTAGGCTCCCCCTCGTCGACCTGGGTTTCAAAGACCCGGCTTCCGGACTTACGCGGTGACTCGGCGGCCAAGGTCACCTCCTGGAACTACGGTCGCCGTAATTCTATCCGATCCACCCCGGCCCAGGTTCAGCCATATCAGCCCCAGACTCCTCTGCCATAGTTTTCAACAGTTTCCCGCCCTTTTCCTCAACTTGCACCCCTCCCCGTCCTCGCGTAGGATCAAGCAGTCGCCTTCTCCAGCCGCCCGATTTGCGATTCGCAACCGGGCATGGTAAAGTAGACAAGATTGATAGCAGTGGCAAGTTCTTCGCCAACGGGTTCTCGTGACCCGGTTTTGAAGGGCAGCGAAGGGGATCTGTTCGACACTCGTTGAGCTTAGGCCGACGGTAAGCCAGACAGAACAATCCATTGCAGTGGGAGTCGAGGGATTTTGCTTGCCCTCGAAAACTCCTTATGGGCGGTCAGCCGCCCCCTGACGAGTTTTGCTCGCGGGATGATCTTTCTAAAGTTTGGCGCTTCCCGAGCCCTCCGATACGGAGGATCTCCGGTTTGTGCGAACCAGGCAGCTGCGAGGAATCGATCCCATCAACAGGATCGCCTTGACAAAGGCCATCGAGTTTGTATAACCTCGAAAAGTTCGCGCAAAATTGAAGCGCAACAAGTTCGAGGACATGCAATACGCCTTTCGGGGCATATCGCTGGCTTCGATCCAAAGCGGCCCGCTCAGGCGGCAAACCGTTAAGGATCTTTGACAATCAGGTAGAACATGCCAGTCGTGAGAATACGGAAAGATCTGGTTTGATCATTCTCACAATGTAGTGCTTCGATGCGTTTTCGAGCGCATGCGAAGCTGGATTCCGTCCGGAGACCTCCGTCGACGGCCGGAATCATCAGGTTTCAAACGAGAGTTTGATCCTGGCTCAGAATCAACGCTGGCGGCGTGCCTAACACATGCAAGTCGAGCGAGAAAGTGGAGCAATCCATGAGTAAAGCGGCGCACGGGTGAGTAACACGTGACTAACCTACCCTCGAGTGGGGAATAACCTGGGGAAACCTTGGCTAATACCGCATAACACTTACGAGTCAAAGCAGCAATGCGCTTGGGGAGGAGGTCGCGGCCGATTAGCTAGTT
>PMSS01000212.1 GCA_003167515.1 Acidobacterium sp.
GCGCCGTTCGGCCCCAGCAGCGCGACCACTTCCCCCGCATGCAACTCCAGCGAGAAGTTGTCGAGCGCGGTCGTCGCTCCATAGCGCTTGGTGACGGAATGCAGCCGGGCGACGGGCCGCGCGTGGGACACGGGCGAGGGCCACATCGCCGGAACTGCCTGGTTTGTGCTTTCGGCTAGCACTGCGGTTGCTGACATTGCTGACCTCCTGCCGCAAAGTAGAATTCAGCGGCATAGACAGAATCGCGCCAAACCGCGCCCGGCCCCAGTGGGCTTTGTCAGCAAAGCGATATGACAGTTGTCATGAGCAGCCCGAGGCCGCAGCAGGATTAATTCAGTTTCTCCGGCGCTGCCCGCCGAAACCGCGCATCGATAGGCTGGCGTCCCGCGAATCCATCTTCGATGCGATGCCAGAACTCGATCCGCTCCTCGCCCCGCTTCCAGCACAACAGCACCGTCTCGCCTTCCAGCATGCAGGGAAAATCCAGCAGCCCCGTATCGAGATCCTTCACCTGCACGCCGATGGCGTCGATCTCCTCGATCGCATCTTTGGCGCGCTGCACCAGAGCTTCGAGCGCGAGCTTGCGCTTGTGCGTAGCCGCAATGTCGACGAGGACGCCGCCGCTGATAAAGATGTGGCGCACCAGCTCCTGCATCTCTTCCTGAAGAGTTCCAGCTGCTTGCTTGGCTTCAATGGCGCGGTTCAGCAACGACTGCACAATCGGCAGCAACGCCTGCGCCTCGTCAAGCGTAAAAGTTTTCATCGTTACCGCTCTTCGCGCGCAACTACGCCCGAATCTCCAGCATCCGGTCCAGCGCCACGCGCGCCCAGTATTTCACATCGTCGCGCACCTGGATGCGATTCACCACGCGCCCTCCGACAAGATTTTCGAGCGCCCACGCCAGATGCTGCGGGCTGATCCGATACATTGTCGTGCACAGGCATCCGGTGTCGTCGAGGGTGATGATCTTCTTGCCCAATGGCGCGAACTCCTTCGCCAGCCGGTTCACCAGATGAATCTCTGTCCCAATGGCGAAGCTCGATCCCACCGGAGCGTCCTGGACAATCTTAATCAGCCGTTCCGTCGAGCCCAGTGCGTCAGCCTTCTCGCAAACCTCCAGCCGGCATTCCGGATGGACGATCACCTGAATCCCAGGGTACTTCGCGCGGACCTTATCCACATGCTCGGGAAGAAAGCGCTGGTGCACCGAGCAATGCCCCTTCCACAGAACCACCTTCGCCGAACGCAACCGTTCAGGCGTGATCCCACCCCCGGCCCCGCTGCCCCCGATCCCAACCAGGCTCTGCCACGGATCGTAAACGACCATCTCGTTCAGAGGAATGCCCATAGCATGGCCCGTATTCCGTCCGAGGTGCTGATCCGGCAGAAACAAAATCTTCTTCGCGCGCGCAAAGGCCCACTCGAAAGCCTTGCGCGCATTCGACGAAGTGCAAACCAAACCGCCGCGCTCACCGCAAAACGCCTTGATCGCCGCCGATGAGTTCATGTACGTGATCGGCAGAATCTCGTCCTCGGCCACGCCGGAATCGAGCAGCGTCTCCCAGCATTCCTCCACCTGGCCAATCTCGGCCATATCCGCCATCGAGCAGCCGGCATTCAGATCGGGCAGGATCACCTGCTGACCCTCATGCGCCAACACATCGGCGCTCTCCGCCATAAAGTGAACGCCGCAGAAGATGATGTAATTTGCGTCCGTCTCCGCAGCGGCTTTCGAAAGCTTGTACGAGTCGCCCGTCAGATCCGCGAAGCGGATCACTTCGTCGCGCTGATAGTGGTGGCCCAGCAGAATGGTGGTCTTGCCCAGCGCGCGCCGCGCCGCCGCAATCCGCTCGTCCATGCTGTTGTCGGGCAGAGCGAGATAGTTGTCCAGAGAACAACTCTCCCCCTCTGCAGATACGGGTACATCAACTACTTCAAGAACGCTCACAAAACGCCGCCTTCAGTCCGTTTCGGACGTGCCTTGAGGGGCTCGCCAATCTGGACGGGGATGTTGAAAGCCAAACCCGGCTGCAGTCAGCTCGCTGCGACGGTACACGCTCGCCCAGCCAACGGGGATGTTGCAGCCTCTACTTCTTTAGACGCACCGGTTGCGGTCTTCGTCGCAAAAACGGGAAGCCCGCAAAGGCGCGTCGTTCGAATCAGTTTAACCACAGCCGCAGGAAGGATCAATGCCTGAAATCGGGAAATGGGCCGTTGCGCACCGTTCCTGAGTCCATTACTGAGGGTCTGGCCGCAGCACGTCCAAACAACCCGACACCTTCCGCAGTGTGTATCGCAGATATCGGCCGCTCGCGATCCAGCTTCATTTGTGACCCGCGAATCCCGGCAGGTATCATGAACCTTCATGCATTTCGGCGACTCCATCTTCATCTTCCTGCTGGCTCTGGTGCTTTTCGGGCCAAAGAAACTGCCGGAAATCGGCCGCACGATCGGCAAGCTGCTTGCCGAATTTCGCCGCGCCAGCAATGAGTTCAAGTTCCAGATTCAGGAAGAATTACGGAACATGGAAGACGAGGAGCGGCGCAAAAAGTTGGCCGAGAAGCAGGCCGAGGCTGCTGCCACCGCGGCCCTGCCAGCCGCGGACTCATCGGCCACGACGGCCACCCCAAGCATCCTGCCTCCTTCCACGGGTGCGCAGGTGAGCACGAGCGCTCCCTATGCGACTCCGTTCGAACCAGAGTCCACACCGCTCTCACCCGTGACAACCTCTGGGGTCATCGTCGAGCCGACCGCGCCAACCGAGATTGCTTCAGCGTCGGAAGTTGTCACGCCACAATTCGCCCCAGAATCGCCATCCCACCTCGACCTGACCACACCCACCAACGGCGCCCACGCCCCCGCTACAGAACCCACACCCGTCGAACCCGGCCTTCCCACCGAGCCTGTTCAACATGGTTGATCTCGATGGTTGATCTAGTCGATCGCGCCCGCGCCGCGATGACCGAGCGCGCCGAGCTCCCCGGCATGAGCCTGCTAGAACACCTCGCCGAGCTGCGCCGCCGCATCATCCACATCGCGCTCTACCTGGTTGGGGGCTTCTTCATCGCGTGGTTCTTCCACGAGAAGATCTATTCCTTCATGGAAAAGCCGATCGTGTTCGCGCTGGCCAAACACCACATGCCAACGCAGCTCGTCTACCACAACCCCATCGACCCCTTTAATATGTACCTGAAGATCAGCTTCATGGCGGGTTGCATCCTGGCCTGCCCATTCGTGCTCTACGAATTGTGGCTGTTCATCTCCCCGGGGCTGTACCAGAACGAGAAGCGCTACGTCGTTCCCTTCATGACGGCAACCGTCGGCCTTTTCCTCGCCGGCGCGTATTTCGGTTATCGCTGGGTTTATCCGGGCTCGCTCGATTTTCTCCTGAGCTTCAATCAGGATTTTCGCGCCCTGATCGAGATCAACGAGTACACCGACCTGTTTCTCACCGTCATTCTCGGCCTCGGCATCACGTTTGAGCTGCCTATCCTCATCATGTTTCTTTCGTTGTTCGGCATCGTGAGCCCAAAATTTCTCTGGAAGAATTTCCGCTACGCCATTCTCATCATTTTCATTATTGCGGCCATCATCACGCCCACCGCGGACGTCCTGACCATGTGCGTTTTCGCCAGCCCCATGCTTGTCCTCTACCTCTTGGGCATCGGTGTCTCATGGATCGTCCATCCCGCCTCGCGCAAAAGGCGAGCCGCCAAGGCTGCTGCTCGTGAGTAGACTCGCCCTCCTCGCCGCGCTGCTGATGGGCGCCGCAGCCCCCGGCATTCACGCGCAGGACCTGCCCCCCACATTGCCGCAGTTTGATGGCGCCCGCGCCCTCGAATACACGCGGCAATTTGTAGCGACCGGGCCCCGGTGGATCGGCAGCCCCGGCCACGCCAAAGCCGAAGCCTTCCTCAAGGAGCAATTCCGCCGCGATCGCCTGGAAGAAGACTCCTTCACCACCGACACCCCCGCCGGCCCCATGCTGATGCACAACTTCATCGTGCGCTTCCCGGGCAAGAAGGACGGCGTCATCGTCCTCGCATCGCACTATGAAACCAACTACCCGCTGCGCAATATTCATTACATCGGCGCCAACGACGGCGGCTCGACCACGGGCCTGCTGATCGAGATGGCCAACTACCTGCGCGGCAAGACGCTCGACGGCTACAGCGTGTGGCTGGTCTTCACCGACGGCGAGGAAGCAGTCAAGAACTGGACCGACAGCGATTCCGTCTACGGCAGCAGGCATCTCGCCGCAAAGTGGCAGGCCGACGGCACCCTGAAGCGGATTAAGGCATTCATCCTCGCCGACATGCTCGGAGACCGCGACCTCGACATCCAGCGCGACCTCAATTCAACCCCGTGGCTCGAGGACCTGGTGCTGCAGGCAGCGACGCAATATGGCTGGCAATCGTACTTCTTCCAGACCAAAACCTATGACGAGGACGATCACCTTCCCTTCGTCCACCGCGGCGTCCCCTGCGCCGATCTCATCGACCTCGATTACGGCTATCAGAACGCGTACTGGCACACCGCCGACGACACCATGGACAAGCTCAGCGCGAAGAGCCTGACCATCGCCGGCGACACCATCCTCGAAACGATTCGCCTGCTCGATCAGCGGTAGGCGTCGCGATGCCCCACCATTGGCTCGCCTTCTCCGTCCTTGTAGCCGCCCTGCTTCTCGTGGACCTCGCATTCCTGCAGCGCCCCGGACGCCCCGTATCCGCGCGCGTCGCGTGGCTCTGGACAGCTTTCCTGGCCGCGATCGCCGGGGGATTCTCTCTCTACCTGGCCCACACCAGCGGCAAACAGCCCGCCCTTGAATTCCTCACCGGCTACGTGATCGAAGGCTCGCTGAGCATCGACAATTTGTTCGTCTTTCTGTTACTTTTTCGCGCCCTGCATCTTGGCGTGGAACAGCAGCGGCGAGTCCTGCTGTGGGGCGTACTCGGCGCCATCGTCCTGCGCGGCATCCTCATCGTTGCCGGCACAACCCTGCTCGCCCGTTTCGCGTGGGTGCAATATGCGTTCGGCGTACTGCTGGCGCTTGCAGCCATCCGGCTCATGCTGGCCCGCCCCGGCACAACGCCGGTCCGCCGTCCAGTCAGCGGCCCGATCCGCGCTCCCGTCGGCAATCCCATCCGAGGTCCCGTCCGCTGGATTCGTGATTGCTGTCTCCTCTTCATCGGCGACCGGCGCCTCGCGCTCAGGTCCCTGCTGATGGTCATTGCCGCCGTCGAGGCAACCGACCTTATCTTCGCGCTCGATTCCATCCCCGCCGTGTTGGCAGTCACCCGCAATCCCTGGATCGCGTTCACGTCGAATATCTTCGCGGTGCTTGGACTGCGCTCGCTCTACTTCGCAATCGCCTCCATGCTCGACCGCTTCCACCTGCTGCACTATGGCCTTGCCTGCATCCTGGCGTTTGTCGCCTTCAAAATGCTGACTTCGGACTGGATTCGAATTTCCGTAGGGTGGTCGCTGTTAGTGATCGTCGCGATTCTCGCGGTCTTTGCGGTGCTGAGCAGGACATTTCCCGCCAAGGCCGAGATAGTGCCGAGCTAGAAATCCACGAAGGAAACCGCCTTCCCCTTCGATACGACAGAGTGTTTTTGGAACCTCTCGTCGTCGCGCTTCGGGAAGTCGTTCCGATAATGCGCGCCACGGCTCTCTTCCCGCGCCAGGGCTGAGGCGACGATCAACTCGGCCGTGCTTTGAAGATTGCGCAACTCAATTCCCTGCCGGTCCGAGGTGGTCGGACTCGTGAGCGGATTCTCGCCGGCAATCCTGCCCAGTCCCTCCTGTGCCCAGCGCAGTCCCTTTGCGTCGCGCAACAGGCCTGCCTGGTTCCACATCATTCGCTGTATTTTTTCGCGAGTCGTCGAGAAATCGCCTTCGACCTTGGGGAGCACGGCCGATGCCAGCGGATTGGCACTGGGCAGCGGCCCTTCGTTCTGCATCGCCTCCGCAGCGCGCGCCCCAAATACCAGCCCCTCCAGCAACGAATTGCTGGCCAGCCGGTTCGCCCCGTGCACGCCGGTGCAGGCGGCCTCGCCGGCCGCCCACAGGTTCGGGAGCGCCGTAGCCCCGTCGAGATTGGTGAGGACGCCGCCGCTCAAGTGGTGAGCCGCCGG
>PMSS01000404.1 GCA_003167515.1 Acidobacterium sp.
GCACTCGCGGCGTGGGCTGGGACTATGTGCATGTGGCCATCGACGACCACTCCCGCATCGCCTTCTCCCGGATTTATCCCAACGAGAAAGGCCCCTCGGTATCGGCCTTTTTGCGCGTGGCGGTGGCCGACTATGCCCGCCCCGGCATCCGCATTCGCAGAATCCTGACCGACAACGGGCCGGCTTATCGCTCGCTGGCCTTCGCCCGGGCCTGTACCGAGCTGGGGCTGAAGCATCGCTTCACCCGGCCCTACACGCCGCGCGCCAACGGCAAGGCCGAACGCTTCATCCAGACCGCCCTGCGCGAGTGGGCGTATGCTCGCGCCTACCACTGCTCCGACCACCGCAACCGGGATCTGCTCCCCTGGCGGCATCAATACAACTGGCACAGGCCTCACGCCGGTATCGGCCTGGCCGCTCCCATCAGCCGCTCCGGCCTTGATCGGAACAACCTGTTGAGCCTCCACAATTAGGGAACACGAAACACGGAACAGGCAATAGGGAATAGGCAACAGGGAAAGCGAGTCAGACTTCGTGGTTGTCGAAGAGGAGGATGTCGAGGGAGGCGGAGGGACATCGCGTGTGCGCCGGCTGCCTGGCCTTCGGGGCTGGCGAGGGCCGATTGCATCGCCTGCATCGAGTCGAAGTGCAGCGTTGCGACGAGATGATAAGAGGAGGGGCCGAACGGCGTCATGACTGGGCCACGGCTGATTTCATATTTGCGCAGGCCGGGGACTTTCTTCGCGAGCGAGATGTGGGTTGCGGCGTATTCCTTGTTGAAGGCGGCGGTGTCGTTCGGCGTCTTGTAGAGCACGATCGTTTGGGCCATTCTGCCACTCCTGTCTGAAGTTCTGCGCCATCATATGCGATTTTCCTCAGGTGCTGGAAGGTCGCTCGGTATCAGGCGCTTTAGTTAGGGAAGTAGACGGTGATAGTGCCGTCATCGGCGTTGGCGGTGATGATTGCGCTGCGGGGATCGCCGGTGAGGCGGGCGATGGCGACGGAGCCCCATCCGCCGGAGATGGGTATGGAGGATGTGGTGAAGCGTCCGTCGGGGCCGCGCTCGTAGAGCATGAGGGTTTTGCTTTCGGCGCAGGCGACAGCGATGGCGTGGCGGCCGTTGCCGCGGAGGTCGCCGGCGGCGACGCCGTTAGGACCGCGACAATCGCCGAGGGGAAGCGGGGAACGGGGCGCGGGGTGGAAGGCGCCGCGGCCATCGCCGCTCAGGATGGTGACGGTGTTCTCCGCGGGGCTGGCAATGTCGCGCTGGTAGGGAATCACGATCAAGTCAGGGGTGCCGTCGCCGTTGAGGTCGTCGATTGCGACCTGCCACGGTTTTGCGCCTGCGTGGAAGGGCGAGCCCGGGGCGTTGTGGAATCCACCTTTGCCGTCGCCGAGAAGGATAGAGACAGTGTTGTCGTCGAGGTTGGTGGTGACGATGTCGGGATGGCCGTCGTGGTTGAAGTCGGCGGTGCGGAGGCGCTCGTAGGGGCGGCGGCCGGTGGGGAAAAAGGCGCCGGGGGTGATGAGGCGGCCCGTGCCGTCGCTGAGGATGAGCTCAATTTGGTCGTGGCCCCAGCTGTCGGTGGCGACGTCGGGCTTGCCATCGGAGTTGAAGTCGGCGGCGACCACGGCGTGCGGATGCGGATACGAGTGCACATCGACGGGTGAGCCGGGGGCGAGGCGGAAGCTGCCTCGACCGTCGCCGAGGAAGACGCGCAGATACGGCGACTGGTGGTTGGCGATGACGAGGTCGGGGTTGCCGTCGTTGTTCATGTCGGCGACGGCGATGTCGTTGGGGAGATGGCCGGCGGGGAAGGGGGAGCCGGGCGCGGGATGAAATGCGCCGCGGCCGTCTCCCAGGAGCACGGTGATAGTGCCGTCGTCCGCATGGTCGGAGCCGGCATTGGCGACGATGAGGTCGGGGTTATGGTCGTGGTTAACGTCGGCTACAGCGATCCAGCGAGGGCTGTGACCGGTGGGGATGGTGAGCTGGCGGAAGCGGGGAGTTTGCGCGTTGAGAGCGGCACAGAGGGAAGCGAAGGCGATGAGAAGGGCAGGACGCATGCAATGGTCCGTTGGAGACGCACATGGAGGGTAGCGGATTGCGGGTAGCTGTGCCAATGGTAGGAAGGAGGCTTTTACAATCCGGAGCTTGCCGGGATCGATGACAATGGGGCGGTTGAGGAGGTGTGTGATGGGGGACGGTTCGGCGAATGGTTCAGTCGGGGAAACTGCAAAAAGAATTCACTGGATTCGGATACTGATTGGTGGATTCTTGGCGGAAGCGTTGCTGATTCTGATCGTGATTCCGATCAACATGAAGTTCGGCCAGCATCCGTTGCTATATGTAGCGCCCGTGGGATCGCTGGTGACGTGTTTTCTGTTCGGATGGTGGGTTGGCGGCCGGGTCGAGTCACGGTTTGTCCTGCACGGCGTCCTGGTGGGATTGGTTGCGATGCTGATCTATATCGCGCTGACACGGGCGCAGCCGGAGCAGTTGGCGTATGTGCTGGCGCACGTACTGAAGTTATTGGGCGGAGCAGCGGGTGGGCTGGTGGCGGGACGGCGGAAATCTGCCGCGTAACGCGACTAGTTGCTTGTCGCAGAGACTTCGTTACCGATCGGAATTTCGCAAACCCACGTCTCAACAGCGAGACGTGGGGCAGCCATTTTCGTGGCGGTGCTAACGAAATCCCTGGGACAGGCCGCCAGCGTAATCGGACTAGCGTAAGGCAACTATCTGAGGACTTCGTCGAGGAAGCGGCTTAGCGTGTCGGCGAAGGTCGATTCGGGTGAAGCGCGGAGGCCGTAATACTGCTTCGGGTAGGGAGCGGCTTCGAAGAGGGCGCGGGTGCGGGACGTATCGCCATGGATGTCGAGGAAGAGGAGCGGGGTGTGGGAGTGGGCGAGGTCGGGGATGGGGTCGAGTTTGTCGTTTTGGAACAGCCACAGTGGCAAAATGCGGGCTCGGGCGTCAGCGGCGAAGATCTGACGGGCGGACGGGTTGGGGTCTTCGAGGATGGCTGCGGCGGGGGCGAATTGGGCGGCGAAATGGGCAGCAAAATTGGCTCCTGCACAGTCGCCGAAGACGATGAGATCGCGTGTGGGGATGTGGCGGGTGTCGGTGAGGTACGTCCAGGCGGCGATGGAGTCTTCAGTCGCGAGGCGTTCGGTAGGATGGGCGCCGGCGGAGTGGCCGAATCCGCGGTAGTCGAAGGCGAAAACGTTGATGCCGAGCCCGTGGAGGGTCAGGAGCGCGGGGACACAGTCGGAGAGGGAGCCGCGGGCGCCGTGGAGATAGAGGACCGTGGCTGTTACGTATTTCGATCCTGGTTTCGCGGGGACCCACCAGCCGTTGAGTTGGGGTAACCCCGCGTCTGTAACGTCAAAACGGACTTCTTCATAGGCCATGCCAGCTGAAGCGGGGGTTGAGGTAATGGCGCGGGAGGGGTGGAAGAGCATCTGCCATTGGCCCTGATAGAACAGCAGGCAGAGGGCGGCGTATCCGCAGAGTGCGGCGGCGAGGAGGGTGAGGGCGAGGGCGGTGAGGAGCCAGCGTGGGCTGATGGTGGGCGGTGGCTCTGCAGAGCTGCCGGTTTTCTCTGTGGCTTCGGGAGCGCGCTTCGGCATTGCGTCAACCGAATGCGAGCTCGTCGGGGGATTCGAGGGGGGTTCCGCAAAGGCGGCAGATAACGGACGAGCAGTCTCCGCAGACGAGAGGGTCGTCGACCGAGCGGGCGCACACGGGGCACCAGAGTTTGATGGTTTGCGGGGCCGGGGGATCCTGGGGCTCCGATGAGGGATGAGCCATTCTGAGTCTGAGGTTAGCACTGACAGGCGAGCGAGCGTTTAGCGGAAGGCGTTTAGCAAGAAGCGCTTAGCGAAAGGCGTTTAGCGAAGGGCGTTTAGCAAAAGATTTTCAGCGAAAAGCTCTTACGAAAATCGAACGACCAAATGGATAAGTCACGCCCAAGCTGATCGGGAGCCTCATTAACCGACTCGCCATGCTTTTTGCACAGGGGAGCGAGGGCCTGGAGGGGGAGCCGGGCACGCGGTTGAGCAATTGAGGGGGCAGGAATTAACAGCGAAGGCACGTGCCAATCTTTGTTCGGGGCTGTAAGAAAGGAGGTCAATTTGGACGCAGGAGGTTGTTTACTATGCATTAAAGGGCGAGAGTGGGCTTGATTGGAAGCTCTTTGATCGCCCGAAAGCGGGAGGAAGAGAAAGTTATGGCAACAGCAGGCCTGAAGCGGATGATGCTGTGGGGTGACCTCGAGGGTCGCGATCTGGAAGGGCACTGGCTGCTCGGGCGTCTGGCGCGGCCGCTGGGACGGACGGCATGGTTCGAGGCGATGGGAGCGGACGGAATGCCGCTGATGCTGAGCATCACGGAGGCTCTCAACGATGAGGACGAGCTGCTGGCGCGGCTGGCAGCAGCGGCGGAGATCCAGCACCCGAATGTGGTGGCGATCCGCGAGGCAGGGATCTCGCGTCTGGACGACATGCCGGTGGTGGTCGCGGCGATGGAAATGACGGAGGAGAATCTGGCCGATGTGCTGCGCGAGCGGACACTGAGCGCGGCGGAGGGGCGACAGGTTCTGGATGCGGTGCTGGCGGCATTGACGGCGATGCATGCGCGAGGGCTGGTACACCGGCACATGGACGCGGCGAGCATCCTCGCGATGGACGAGACGATCAAGGTGCGGAGCGACTGCGTGCAGATCGGCGGCTCGGGGTTTGGCGTGGCGGCTGCGGACGATGTGCGTTGCGCGGCGCGGATGGTGACCCAGGCGGTGACGGGTTTCTTCCCGAAAGGAGAGAACGACCCGGTGTTGCAGCTGCTGCCGGAGCCGATGGCGCGGGCGGTGCGGCGGGCGCTGACGGGGAACGCGGGCGCAACGGAAGTGGCGGCGCTGGCGGGGACTCGTCTGGAACTGATGCGGGATATTGTGAGGGATCTGACCCGCATCGAGCCGCTTTCAAAGACGCTGCTGAAAGTGGCCGGAGCTTCGGAGGGGGTGGGGGCGAAGGAGAAGACTGCTGTCGAGGAGCCGGCGGGGCAGCGCGAATCGATTGGGGGGGCCAAGCGAATCGCGAAGAAGAAAGAGTCCAAAGAGAGTGGCTCGTTGCCGCGGATGCTGCCGATGAGGCGTGCGGATGTTCGCGCGCAGGCGGCGTTGTTTGCGGAGCCGTTCATGCTGCCCAACGGGCGGCAGCAGGGAGACGGTGCGTGGGCGATGGAGGGCGAGAACCCCGAAGAGGCGCGGTGGCCGGGCGCGCCCTATGTGATTGCCGCGGTAATCGCGGTGTTGCTGGTGACGGTGTTCACGTTGTATGGCATGATGCGTCTGGAGTCTTCCGGGAGACGAACGGCCGCGCCTGCGACGGCGCCGGCTGTCGTCGTGGTGTCGCAGGACACGAAGGGTGCGACCGTGAGAGGCGCGGCGGCGAGTTCGATAGCCAGTGCTGCGGCCAGCGCAAGGGGCGAAGGATGGCGAGTGATCGCCTACACCTTCGATCTTGAGGAACAGGCGCAGCAACAGGCGAAGGCGCTCGCAGAGCGTTATCCGCAACTGGAGCCTCATGTGTTTGCGCTGAAGGGAGCCGCGCCCTGGATGGTCACGCTGGGTGGTACGATGGGCAGGGCCGAGGCCCTGCTCCTGCGCGATGAGGCGGTTTCACTGGGATTGCCGGGCGACACGTACGCGCAGAATTTCCGCTGAGTCAAGTTGCGCCATCTCCATATACCACATTTTTTCTATTGCGCCCATCGGCGCAACCACAGTAGGATTGCCAGAAATATTCCCCGGCTGGGCAGCTTAAGTCGGCCAGTTTTACGGTGTTATGCTCGGGCGGGCATTGATCTCTGATTCCCCTCGGGGTCAGCGGAGACGGCGTGGACGGCAGGACTTCGGTACTGATCATCGATGACGATCCCACGCATCTGCGGATCTATGGATGGATCATCGACGCAGCGGGGTATGACGCGTTGCCGGCGCTGGTGACGGCGGACCGGATCGATTTTCCGCAGGGACGGGTCGACGTGGTGGTGATGGATTATCGGTTGACGGGACAAGTGACAGCGGTCGAGGCTGCCGAGGAGGCGAAGCAGCGGTATCCGGACGCGCCGATCATTGTGCTGTCGGATGTGTACGACCTGCCTGCGGACATCGAGCCTTATACGCGGGTGTTTGTGAGGAAGGGAGAGCCGGCGAAGCTGGTGGCCACCCTGGCGCAATTCTCGAAAAAGACGGCGATCTTACCGGGCAGCGTCGCGTAGCTTTTCTCGGATTGGCTTTTCGATACAACCCAATAAAAACTTGTATGCATCAGAAAACCGCGCTGCGGCTCATCTCGCCGGTTTTGCCGGAGATCGAGCTTGCTGCGACTTTGAATTCCGACTTTGAATTCCGTGGGCGATCCTGTGACGTCCGCACTCTGGAGTATGCGAGAACCTGGAAAGAGGGTTCGAAGCGATGCGGCGTGAAGGAAGCGGGCACGACTGAGATGGCGGTGAGGCGGCAAATGCGGGCGCGATGGGACCGGTGGCGTTCAGTGCCGGCGCTCGTGTCCTTGCTGCTGGCGGGGCTCGTGGCAGCGCACGCGGCAATGCCGCCGCAGGAAGCCAGGGCGCAGAAGCCATCGCGCGACGATGTGCAGGCGGCGTATCTCTACAACTTCGGAAAATTTGTGCGCTGGCCGGAGAACGCGGGCCATGGTCCGATCCAGGTTTGCGTCGCAGGGGAAGATTCATTCGGGCAGACGATTGGGCGGCTAACGGCGGGGGAGCAGATCGACGGGCGGGCGCTCCAGGTTCGCAGTTTGGACCGGCCGGAAGCAGAGGTGGGATGTGCGATTTTGTTCGTCGGCACGTCGGAGCACGGACGTGAGGACAGCTTTCTTGCGGCGGCGGCGGGCAAGCCGATTCTGACGGTTGGGGATGGGCCGGATTTCCTGACGCGCGGGGGTATGATCCAGTTCTTTCAGGTTGAGGATCACGTCCGCTTTTCGGTGAATCTGGATGCGGCCAACCGGAATGGTGTGGGGCTGAGCTCGGAGCTGCTGAAGGTCGCGGTGAGCGTAAAGGGCAAACCGCAGGGCGGAGGGGCGCGATGAAGCCAGGCTCCTCCTCGATCTCGGCGAAGCTGATGTGGATGAACGTGGTGGTAAGCGCGACGGTGCTGGCGCTGGCGGTGATTGCGTTTTTCTTCTACGACCTGATTTCGTTCCGGCAGAACCTGATTCGGAATCTGGAGACGTCTGCGGAGATTGTGGGGACGAACAGCGTGTCCGCGCTGACGTTTGACGATCCGCAGAGCGCGGCAGCGACGCTGCAGGCGCTGCGCACTTCACCCGATGTGGTGTCGGCGACGCTGGTAACGAATGACGGCACGACGTTCGCGGAATACCTGCGGACGGAGAGCGCGCGGCCGACGCCGGTGCGGGCGCTCGCGGAGGGGAAGAACGACGAAGACTGGGTGACGGGCAGGCAGGTGCTGCTGGCGCACCGCGTCATTTTCCAAGGCAAGGCGGTGGGCACGGTGTATATCGCGGCCGAGCTGACGGAGACGGGGCGGCGGGCGCGGCAGTATCTGCTGATTGCGTGCGGAGTTCTGCTGATCTGCATGGCGGCGGGCCTGCTGATCAGCTCGACAGCGCGGAGGCTGGTGGCGCGGCCGATGGTGGCGCTGGCGGAGACGGCGCGCAGGGTTTCACGAGAGCGGGATTACTCGGTGCGCGCGGCGCCGCATCCGGACAAGGACGAGATTTCGGTGCTGATCGAGGCGTTCAACGAGATGCTGGTGCAGATCCAGAGCCGGGATACGGCGCTGAACCGCGCGCGCGATCAGCTGGAGGCACGTGTGCAGGAGCGCACGGCGGCGCTGCGTGCGGCAAATCGCGAGCTGGAAGCGTTTTCGTATACGGTCGCCCATGATCTGCGCGGGCCTCTCGATGCGGTGCAAGGGATGGTCTATATTCTCGAGAGCCTCGAGCGGGAGGAACAGGAGGGCGAGCGCCGGGAGATTCTGGAGCAGCTGCGGCAGGCCACCCGCAACATGGCCGGGCTGATCGATGATCTGCTGAACCTGTCGCGGGCGAGCACAGTCGCACTCAGGAAGGCGCCGGTGAACCTGAGCGAGATGGTGTGGCAGACTGCCGAGGAGCTGAGACGTGGGGATCCGGAACGGCGGGTGGAGTTCAAAATTGCGCGTCTGCCGGAGGTTGAGGCAGATGGGGGGTTGATCCGGGTGGCGCTCGACAACCTGATCCGCAACGCGTGGAAATACACCTCGCGCCATGACCAGGCATGCATCGAGTTCGGAGCAATGCGAGTGCGGGACGAGACGGTGTACTACGTGAAGGACGATGGAGCGGGGTTCGATCCGAAACTGAACGATCAGCTGTTCCAGCCATTCCATCGGTTGCACAGCCGGAGCGAATTTCCCGGAACGGGAATTGGGCTGGCGACGGTGGCGCGCATCCTGGCGCGGCACGGTGGGCGAATCTGGGCGGAAGGCGCGATAGAGAAAGGTGCGACCTTCTGGTTCACGCTGAAGAGCGAGGTATCGGCGGTCGCGTGAGGGGAGAGGCGCGCTCGCGCCGGGGACTTCTCGCTGGGTCGGGGGGAGAGATCCTGAGAATTCTCTAATCCTATTGTCTTCTTTTGGGGCATCCGCTCGCTCTTCGGGTGGGTGCGATGCCTCCTGAACCGGATAACAAGCCGCAGCTAGGGACAACTGCGACGGCGCCGCAGCCAACCGCAGGCGCTGGGGGAGCTGCGGCGGCGCGTGCGCCCGCGCTCGGAGCTGTCGGGGCGGGTGCGGTGCAGGCTGCCGGGCCAGCAGCTGCCGGGGCGCTCGTGGTACACAGCGACGGAGTCGAAGATCCGCCGCCGGAGGAGCCTGATACGCGCCTGGACCGGCTGCCGATGCGGCTGGACGCGTTGGTCAAGGTCCATTCGTTCCGGGTGCAGGACCTGCTGTCGATGGAAAAAGGAACGATTGTGGAGACAGTGCACGAGCATACCCAGGATGTTCCGGTGCGCTCGGGAAGCGCATTGTTGGTGTGGGCGGAGTTCGAGGTGCTGGATCAGAGGCTGGCGGTCCGGATTACACGGCTCTCCTAAGACGAGAAGGTTGCGCCGTGGGTCCTCCTGGTGATGGATGGTTCTGAACGGGGGCGGAGGATGGGTGGCTTCGTAACGGCCCGCAAGGGATCGGCAGTTCGTAACGGTTCGCAAATGACGGAATTAGCTGCGCAGGAAGTGGGGCGGAGCGCGGGGGACCGACGGATGGGAGGATCGAGGAACACGATGGGGATGATACTGAATCCGGTTTTTGAGGGAAGCACGCCACTGCCGCGCTACAGCTGGACGATGCGGATGGGCTTGTGGCTGCGGAGGCTGATGAGTCTGCCGACCGCCGGCGAGATGCCGATCCGGCTCGAGGGCAGGCTGAGTCTGGGGCCGAAGAAGTCGCTGGTGCTGGTGAACTGCCGCGGTAAGAGCGTACTGCTGGCCCTGGGAACGGAAAGCATTACGCCGATTATGGAAGTACCGCCGCACCGGCGGCGGAGAAGGGATTCCGCGCAGTGAACGCGTTGTTCCTGGCCGCAGTGAAGGCCCGGAGCGGGCTGCCGGGGCTCGATCTGTCGGGGCATATCGGCAACAACAACTCGATCCCCTGGACGATTGTCTTCACCCTGACGCTGCTGACGCTGTTGCCGGCGATCCTGCTGGCGATGACGCCGATGGTGCGGCTGCTGGTGGTCTTTCACTTTCTGCGCCAGGCGCTGGGCACGCAGACCGCGCCGTCGAACCAGGTGCTGATGGGGCTGGGCCTGATGATGACCTGGTTCCTGATGCAGCCGGTTCTGGTGCAGGTGGACCAGCAGGCGGTGGAACCGTTTCGGGCGGGGCAGATCTCAGGGTGGGATGCGATCGACCGGGGATCGGAGCCGGTGAAGACCTACATGCTGCGCTACGCGCGCGAGAAGGATCTGGCGCTGTTTGTCTCGGCGTCGATGACGGAGCGGCCGGCGAAGCCTGGCGACCTGCCCATCCGGGTGGTGGTGCCGGCCTACATCCTGAGCGAGCTGAAGGCGGGATTCGAGATCGGCGCGGTGCTGTTTCTGCCCTTCCTGCTGGTGGACATGGTGGTGGCCTCGATTACGACTTCGATCGGGATGTTCCAGCTGCCGCCGGTGGTGATCTCGACGCCGCTGAAGATTCTGCTTTTCGTGATGGTGGACGGCTGGAACCTGCTGGCCAGCTCGCTGCTGAAGAGCTTTTAACCTGGCCATCAACCTGGGCGCACGGGCGCCGGGAAGAGATGGGACGGAAATGTTCAGGAAAGGAACGCGATGGGACCGGATGCGGTAGCGGAGCTCATGCGCAATCTGCTGCGGGAGGCGTTGATCCTGGGAGCGCCGGTGCTCGCGGCGGCCTGCATCACGAGCTTCCTGATCAGCCTGTTGCAGACGCTGACGTCGTTGCAGGACCAGACCATCTCGACGGTGCCGCGGCTGCTGATTGTGGTGGGGCTGCTGATGGCGGCGCTGCCCTGGTTCCTGGGCCGGCTGATGAGCTACACCCTTTCGCTGTTCTCGGATTTCCATCGCTTTCTGGGGGCGGGATGAAGTTGGGCAACGCGAACTGGGAGGGAACCCTCGAGGCCATGACGCTGGTGATGGTGCGGATCAGTGGACTGATGGTCTTTGCTCCGGTGTTCTCCTCGGCGGCGATCCCGGTGCGGGTGAAGGCGGCTTTTGTGCTGGCCGTGTCGTTTCTGGTGGCGCCGGTGGTTGCGGCTTTTCCGCGCGCGCACGCGGAGCTGGGGATGCTGCCGGTCCTCGGAGAGCTGAGCGTGGGACTGGTTCTCGGCATGACGCTGTCGCTCCTGTTCGCGGCGCTTGATTTTGCCGGGCAGGTGATGGGATTTCAGTTCAGCTTCTCTCTGGTGAACCTGATGGATCCGAATGCTCCGGTGCAGACTCCGCTGCTGGGGCAGATGTTCGGGCTGCTGGGAACGCTGGTGGTGGTGGGCGCGGGACTGGACCGCACGCTGCTGGCCGCTCTTTTGCGGACCTTCGCAGCAGCGCCGGTGGGGACGGTGACCCTCGATCCGCATGCCGGTCTGGCGATTGTCACGATGGCGGGCGGAATTTTTGCGGCGGCGCTGCAGCTGTCGGCTCCCGTAATCGGGGCGACGCTGCTGGCGGAGCTGGCGGTAGCGCTGGCCGGAAAGCTCTCGCCGCAGCTGCCGGTGATGGCGATGACCGTGCCGCTGAAGACCCTGGTGGGCTTCGGCGTTCTGATTGGGTCGCTGGCGCTGTGGCCGCACTGGATCGAGGCGCGCTTCGCGGCGCTGCTCGACGACGCGGGACGGCTTTTGGCGACTGCGGCGGGAGCGGCTTAATCCATGCCTGGCGACCGGACAGAGAAGGCGAGTCCACGGCAGCGGCAGAAGGCAGCCGAGCACGGCGATCGAGCGCGCAGCCGCGATCTGATGTCGGGTGCAGCCATGCTGGCGGGAACCTTCGCGCTGGGCAGCGTAGCCGGGAAATGCGTCGAGGGGTGGGCCGGGGCGTATCGTGCGTTTCTGGCCATCGGACAGCCGGCACTATGGGATCGCTCGACAGCGGCAGAGACGGTATTGGCGATGCGCGGGATCGTGCTGCGGACGCTCGAACCGGTGGGCATCGTCTTCCTCGCATCGCTGGCGGCGGCGGTGGCGGCCGGGGTGATGCAGGGCGGGGGCTGGAGTCTGAATTTCGAGGCGTTGTCGCCCAAGCCGGAGCGGCTCAGTCCTGCGGAGAACGCCAAAAATGTCTTTTCGCTGCGCGGCGCGGTGCGGCTAGGTAAGTCGCTGGTGCCGGTGGTGCTGCTGGGCTTCTTCGCGGTTCGCGCCATCGAGGCGCAGACCGAGATTCCGCCCATGAGCATGGAGCGGTATCCGGACGTATTTGCCGAGATGTACAACCTGCTGCTCGACGGGGCGTGGATTTTCCTCGGCTGGGCGGGCATCGACTACGTGATGGAGTGGCGAAGCCGGGAGAGCCGCCTGCGCATGTCGAAGCAGGACATGCGCGACGAGTACCGGGAGATGGAGGGGAGTCCGCAGGTGAAGTCTAGGATACGCGGACTGCGCCGGCAGATGCGGAGGCGCCAGCTGAAGGCGGATATCGGGCGGGCTTCGGTGGTGGTGACGAACCCGACGCACTACGCCGTGGCGCTGACCTTCAATTTCGAGACGATGGAACCGCCGCGTGTGCTGGCCAAGGGCAGGGATTTGCTGGCGGCGCAGATTCGGGAAGAGGCGCAGTGGGCGGGCGTGCCGATTGTCGAGAATCCGCCGCTGGCGCGATCGCTCTACCGCCAGGTGGAGCAGGGTCAGACGATTCCTTATGAACTGTACGCGGCGGTGGCGGCGATTCTGGCATGGCTCTACCGGCGCGAGGTCGAGGAGCGCGTGCGGCGAGAACGGGCCGACGCCCAGGCCCGCGCAAAGAAAAACCACGGTGGCGGCCCGAGAGAGGCGCGATGAGGAGGGGACGATGATGACAGGACGGAGGGCTATGCGATGAGTGCAGGAGCGATGACCCTGGGGACAGCCGCACCGGGCGGAGGTATGAGAGCGCTGCGCAATCTGGTGTTGCCGGTGGCTGCGATCAGCGTTCTGTTCGTGATGGTGGTGCCGGTTCCGGCCTTCGTCATGGACATGCTGCTGGCCTGTTCGATGGCGGCCTCGATCCTGGTGTTTCTGTCGGCGGTGCAGCTTAGGCGGGCGGTGGACTTCTCGGTGTTTCCAACGCTGTTGCTGCTGCTGACGCTGTTTCGTCTGTCGCTGAATATTGCGTCGAGCCGGCGCATTCTCCTGCATGGCAACGAAGGAACGTCGGCGGCGGGCAAGGTGATCGAGGCGTTCGGGCAGTTTGTGGTGGGCGGCAATTACGTCGTCGGGTTTGTGTTGTTCCTGGCGCTGATCGCGATCCAGTTCTTAGTGGTGAGCCACGGCGCCGTGCGCACCGCCGAGGTGACGGCGCGCTTCACGCTCGACGCGCTGCCGGGCAAGCAGATGGCCATCGATGCGGACATGAACGCGGGACTGATCGATGAGTCGACGGCGAGAAAGCGGCGGCAGGCGATCGCGCAGGAGGCCGAGTTTTACGGGGCGATGGACGGGGCTGCACGCTTCAACCAGCGCGACTCGCTGGCCACGATTCTGATTACCGCCATCAATATCGTGGCCGGGCTGCTGATCGGGACGCTGCAGCAGGGAGTTGACCTGGGCGAAGCGGTGCGCACCTACACGATTCTGACGGTGGGCGACGGACTGGTGACGATGATTCCTTCTCTGCTGGTCTCGGTCGCGGGCGGAATGGTGCTGACGCGGGCCTCGTCGGCCGGACAGCTGACGACAGAGCTGGGAGCGCAGTTGCTGGGGAATGGATCGACGCTTTATGTGGCGAGCGGAGTGCTGGGGGCGTTGTGTCTGATTCCCGGTTTGCCCAAGCTCGCGTTTCTGCTGCCGGCCGTGGCGCTGGGATACGCGGGGACGCGCGTGGTGAAACGCCAGGCTCCGACGGCGGAAGGCGAGACGGGAAAAAAAGCGGCGGAGAAGCCGGAGAATCTGGCAGCGATTCTGCGCCTCGACGAGCTGAGCCTTGAGATCGGCTTCCAGCTGATTCCTCTGGTCGACGAAAAGCAGGGCGGGCAGATGTTGCAGCGGGTAAAGACGCTGCGGCGTCATCTGGCTGGAGAACTGGGGTTCCTGATTCCACCTGTCCATATTTCCGACAACCTGCGGCTCAAAGCGCGGGAGTACGTCGTCTCGCTGCGGGGAGTCGAGATCGGCCGCTGGCAGACGGAGGGGAGCTGCCTGCTGGCGGTGTCGACGGAGGCGCAGCCGCGGCCGCTGCCGGGCAAAGAGACGCGGGAGCCGGCCTATGGAACTCCGGCGCGCTGGATCCAGCCGGCGGTCGAAGAAGAGGCGCTGGCGGCCGGCTATTCGGTGGTGGATCACGTGACGGTGATCGGGACGCATCTCGGGGAGCTGATCCGGAAACATGCGCACGAACTGCTGGGCCGGGCGGAGACCAAGCGGCTGCTGGACTCGCTCGGGGAGAGCCATCCGAAGCTGGTCGAGGAACTGGTGCCGAAGGTACTTTCGCTTGGCGAGGTGCAGAGAGTTCTGCAGCAGCTTCTGCGGGAGCGGGTCTCGATTCGCGATCTGGGAACGATTCTGGAGACGCTGGTCGAGACGGCTGCACAGAACCGCAGCCTGCCACAACTGGTCGAAGCGGCTCGCCAGTCGCTGGGGCGGCGGCTGGTGCAGCCCCTGCTCGAAGCAGACGGGACGCTGCGGGTGATCGCGCTCGAGCCGGCGCTCGAGGAGGAGCTGATGGGGCTGGTCTCGCCCGAGCCGGGGGCGCGGCAGCTGGCCTCGGGCGGGAATACGCCGATCCTGAAGCGCATCCTCGATTCTTTGAAACATCTTATGGGGCCGGCTTCGGCTTCGGCCCAGCCCGTGCTGCTCTGTTCGAGTCCGGCGCGGTATCACGTGCGGCGGTGGCTTGAGCCGGTGCTGCCGCGGCTGACAGTTGTCGCCCCGGCCGAGATCCCCTTGGAGGTTCAGGTGCGGGCTGCGGGGATTGTGCGCCAGAGTTGATCTGGCGGGCATAGGCAGAGGGCAGGGACGACGCAAGGTCAGGGCAGTGGCAAGGTCGGGGACGAGGAGCCAGCGCGATGGACTATGCAGGTCAGGCAGCGGAGACGTGGAGAAAACCGGGTCGGGAAAGCCCGGCCGCAACGAGGGACACGGGACTCGAGACCAGCAGACTGGAAACGAGGAAAGTGGAAATGGAAACCAGCGAAGCGGAAGCCCGGGACCGGGAATCCATGTCCGGGCCGCCAGCGAACGACGAGGAGCGCGAGCGGATGATGCTCGAACACATGCCTGCCGTGCGCTGGACGGCAAGGCGCATTCACGAGCGCCTGCCCCAGCACGTGGACATGGAAGATCTGGTGAGCGCGGGCACTCTGGGTCTCCTCGATGCCTTCCGCAAGTTCGACCCCGCGAAGAAGGTGCAGTTTCGCAGCTACGCGCAGTTCCGCATCCGGGGAGCGATCCTCGACAGCCTCAGGACGCTCGACTGGAGCCCGCGCGATCTGCGCCGCAAGGGGCGTGCAGTCGAGGAGGCGGTGCGGCGGCTGACGGCGCGCTGCGGGCGGGCGCCATCCGAACCCGAAGTGGCGCACGAGATGAGCCTCGGCCTTGAGGAGTATCAGCAGCTCCTGGGCGAGCTGAAGGGGCTTGAGATCGGCACGCTGCATATCGAGCGCTCCGAGGACTCAGGAGAAGAGGAACTGGCCTACATTCCGAATCGTCCCGACGACGATCCGCTGTTTCGCTGTCTGCGCGGGGAGATGCGCGAGCGTCTGGCCTCGGCCATCGACCGGCTGCCGGAGCGGGAACGTCTGGTGGTGACGCTCTATTACTACGAGGAGATGACGATGAAGGAGATCGGGCTGGCGCTGGGGGTGGTCGAATCGCGGGTCTCGCAAATCCATTCCTCGGCGGTAGTCCACTTGCGTGCAGGCCTTCAGGAATTCGGGACGGGGCGGCGGTAAACCGGTATGGCGATCGAAAAGGAACTCGTACAGGAGGAGATCGACGCCCTGTTTCAGGCGGCGCGGGCGCGTAACCACGAGGTTCGTCAGGAGCCGAAGAGCCGGGTGCTCGCCTGGAGTTTCTCTCGTTCTGGGCAGATATCGAACGAACAGCTACGCGCCATCAGTATGATCAACGACATCTTTGCCCGCAACCTGACGCATCATCTGGGCGCATGGTTCCGCAGCCGGGTGCAAGTCAGCCTGGTCTCGGCCGAGCAGATCCAGTTCAGCGAGTTCCTGCTGCGTATCCCCGAGCTGGCCTATGTCTGCTCGGTCCGCCTTGAGCCGCTGCGCGCGACGTCGGTGCTGCAGATGGATCTGACCACGGCGCCCTCGATGATCGACCTGCTGCTGGGCGGCGAAGGGAAGGCCACCGAGCCGAGGGAGCTGACCGATATCGAGGAGTCGATCTTGTCGGGCGTGGTGGAGGCGATCTGTCGCGAGCTGACCGCGGCCTGGCAGCCCGTGGGGCTGAGCTTCAGCTTTGAGAAAAGGCAGATGCAGACGCAGACGCCGAGGCTGATTCCGGTCTCGGAAAAGACCCTCTGTCTGAGTTTCGAGCTGCGCCTCGCCGAGACCAGCGGTCTGCTGAACCTGGCGTTTCCGGCCGTGGCGTCCAATACGATTCTGCGCCGGCTGGGCGGCGAGCGATCCCGGCAGCGGCGCCACTCCGAGGAGACGCGACGGCGCATCAGGGAGCTTGCGGGCAATTGCCGGACCAGCACCGCGCTTCATCTGCCGCCGGTGCGGGTGGCGGCCGAGTCGCTGGGCGAGTTGCGGCCAGGATCAATTTTGCGGTTGGATCTGCCGGCGCGGACGCCGGCGCAGTTTCGTGCCGGGGGTGTGGTGTTGTTTTCGGCTGCGCCGGTCGGGCGGGCGGATCATCGGGCGGCGCAACTGCTGAAAGCGAGCGAGGCGAAGAGGTGAACGAACAGGGAGGGAGTACGGGTCTGGCAACACAGGGTCCGGGAAGCTGGATCGGGAAGCTCGAGGCGGAGATCGCCCGCGAGCTCGGGCAGCCCGTATCGCTGGCCGCCGGCGGCGAGGCGCCTGAGCCGGCCAGGAGTCTCTCGGATATGATCGCTGTCCCGGGAACGCGCCTGGTCCTGAGGGTCGATCGCGACGATGCGGCCGGGGTTCTGGCCGAAGGCCGCGTGGTCGAGGCAGGGCAGGCGGATGCGGAAATGGTGCGGGAGCTCTGGTCCGGCATCCTCTCGAGCGTGGCGGCGCGTCTGGGGGGGAAGACGGTGCCGGAGGCTCTGGATCCGATGCGGACAGAAGTTCGGGCGGACCCATGCACCCTGCGTCTCGGCAACGCTCGGATGCGCATGGCCATCGCCGTGGAGGCGACTGAGAAGGAAGCCCCCGTGGAGGCGCCCGTGCGGGCGAACGCGGGCGGGGAGCGGGCAGCGGGCAATTTCGATTTGCTGCTCGAAGTGGAGCTCGATGCCTCGGTCCGCTTTGGATCCTGCGAGATGGAACTAAAGGACCTGCTGGAACTGGGGCCGGGGGACGTGGTCGAGCTCGATCGCCACGTGGCCGATCCCGTGGATCTGATTGTGGGAGACAAGATTGTTGCGCGCGGCGAGGTGGTGCTGGTGAATGGCAATTTTGGCTTAAGAGTCACCGAAATAGCGGAGCCTGTGCGGCGGCTGGAGAGCATCCGATGCCTCTGTTAGGAAGCCGGGTCGTTCGAAAGAGCGAGCCTGGGGCACCACTGGCGGAAACACGCCCCGGTTCGCTGTTTTCCCATTGCGCGAGTCCGCGCTGCGCAATGGGCTGGATTCGTCTGTGGCGCAGCCGGCGGGTTCCCGGATTCGAGGGGGGATGGGCCTGCTCGGCCGAATGCATGGGAGATCTGGTGGCGGCGGCGGTGCGCCGGGAGATGGATGGGGGGATCTCGATTTCCGCGTTTCGCCAGCACCGCGTGCCTATGGGCCTGATGCTGGTCGAGCAGGGGCGGATCACGCCGGAGCAGCTGCGCGCGGCTCTGGACGGCCAACAGCGCGCGGCCAAGGAGACGGGGGAGACGGTTCGCCTGGGAGAATGGCTGCTGCGGAGTGGGGTCCTCGCGGAACGGGCGCTGACCCGGGCGCTGAGCGCGCAGTGGAATTGTCCTGTGTATTCGCTTGGGAGCTATCGTCCGGAAGAGGTGGCGGCATCGATGCCCAGGTTCCTGTCGGAGGCTTTTGGCGCGCTCCCGGTGCGGGTGGCTGGCGGGAAGCTTCTGTACGTGGCCTTCTCCGGACGCATCGACCGCAGCCTGAGCTATGCTCTGGAGCGCATCGGTGGAATGCGGGTGACGGCCGGCATCGCACCGGATTCAGAATTCGAGCGGGCGCAGGTGCGTTTCCTTGAAACCCCCGCGCCGCGGGCGCGGTTTATCGAGGCGGCCAGTTCCTGGGTGCTGGCGCGGACCATCACCCGCCTGATCGAATCCGAGAAGCCGCTCGACGCGCGTCTGGCGCGGATCCACGACTACTACTGGCTGCGGATGTTCCGGCGCGCGGCCCCTGGTTCTGGGTTGCCCCCCTCAGAGGCCGTTGAGGACCTGCTCTTCACGGTGGGGACGGGCGTCGTGACGGGCGGGCCGGAAAGCAAAGCGGGAAGAGAAAAATCAGATCGTGAAAATCGGAACCTCGCCGATAAGGCAAGAGTGGAGGAGACTGCGCGATGTCCGGAATGACGGTGCTAATTGTCGACGACTCGTCGGTGATGAGGAAGATAGTCGAGCGGGCTCTGCGCCAGGCAGGGCTGGATCTGACGAAAGTGTTGGAAGCGGGCAGCGGACGGGAAGGCCTCGAGGCGCTGGGACGCGAGCGAGTAAACCTGATCGTTTCCGATATCAACATGCCCAGCATGGACGGCCTCGAATTTCTGCGGCAGATTCAGAGCCAGGGGCTGGCCCAGGGAGTTCCGGTGGTGATGATAACCACCGAGAGCGGCGAAGAGCATGTGCGCGAGGCGTTGGCGGCGGGGGCTCAAGGGTACATTCGCAAGCCGTTCACGCCCGATCAGGTGCGGGAGCGGGTGCTCCCGCTGCTGGGTCCTGCGTAAGCCCTCTGCCGACCTGGTTGTCTCAAGGCGGCGCGACAAGACTGCATCTTGCGGAGCCGGCGTGCGGGCGCAGGCAGAATAAGGGCGTAGCCCGCGAGCCTGGGCGCGACCGCAGGGCACAACGAGAGGTATGCAGCCAACAGAACACAGCAGCAACGAACAGGCCACAGACGGGACGGACAGGAAGGAGAGTGAAAATCGATGGCGGCAGGCAAAGGGACGACGGCGGTCTCCGGCACAGACAAAAAAGTGGAGATCTCCCGATTTGAGAAACACCTCGATCAGGCGACGGACGAAGTTTTCAGCACCATGATCGGGGTGAGTTGCGCGCCGGCGGGCGAGAGCCCCGTGGGGGAGGCAGAGACGATTTCCGCGGTGATCGGACTGGCCGGTGCGCTGAGCGGTTCGCTGGTGCTGCATTCCAGCAGTGTGGCGGCAATGCGGATCGCCGAGCGAATGACCGGCATCGAGCCGGGCGGGGTGGATGCCCTGGTACGGGACGCGGTCGGCGAGATGTGCAACATGGTGGCCGGAGCCTGGAAGGGCCGTGATCCGTTGCTGATCTCGGGGTGCCTGCTCTCGACGCCGACGGTGGTGTCGGGGACCAGCTATCTGCTGTTCAGCCAGCGAGCTCCCATTCGCATCGAACGACACTATCGATTTGAAGAGCTGACCTTCATGATTATCCTCTCCTGTGAGTTGCCAGGGTAAGTTTTTTCCAATGTCTCCCCCCCTCCATCGGCCCCCGTCCTGCAGGAATCCGGGGTGGGAGGCGGATGGGTGGACAGCGGCTATTACGCAGCGTTTTCCGGGTGGCTCGCGCGCAGCCAGGCGCTCGATGTAGCGGCCGGCAATCTGGCTAACGCCGGAACCGCGGGCTATCGCGCGGAACGGGACTATTTTCGTTCGGCCATTCTGGGTCCCGATACGCTGCATTCGCAGCTCAACACGACGGTTAATGCGTTCGGGGTGCTGGGCGGGAGCCGACTGGACATGGACCAGGGTGCGCTGACACCGACCGGCAATCCCCTCGATCTGGCCATTGAAGGGGACGGATTCTTTGCCATCCAGACAAAACAGGGTCTGCGATACACGCGCGATGGGCAATTCGAGCGTGCGCAGGACGGAACCCTGACCACACAGGCGGGCGAGCCGGTGCTCGATGCGCGGAATCGGCCTGTCCGGGTACCGGCTGGCGAGATTGCGATCGGCACCGATGGATCCGTATCGGTCAATGGTGCCGTGGCGGGCCGGATTTCGGTTTTCGGCTTCGCCTCAGCTGATGAGCTTTTGGCTGAAGGCGCGAATCGCTACGCTCCGGTGGAAGGCGCCGAAGCCACAGCCGCGACGGGCGCTGTTCATCAGGGTGCGCTCGAATCCTCAAACCAGGACGTGATCGGCGGAAGTTTGCAGCTGGTGCTGATGCAGCGCCAGGCGGAAATGATGGAGAAGGCGGTTTCGATGTTCTCGAACGATCTCGACAAGGCGGCGAGTGAGGATTTGCCGCGCGTGCCATAGGCGGACGGGATACCAGGAGGCAGATGTGATTCGAGCTTTATACACGGCGGCGAGCGGCATGAGCGCGCAGCAACTGAACCTGGACACGATCGCCAACAATCTGGCGAATTCGTCGACGGTAGGGTTTCGCCAGCGGCAGCTGCAGTTTCAGGACATGATCTACCAGAATCTGGTGACGCCGGGCGCGGCGCAGAGCCAGGAGACGGTATCGGCGGGGCTGCAGATCGGCCTCGGAACGAAATCGGCGGCCAGCGAGGTCATCATGACCCAGGGCGATATGAACCAGACCAACAATCCGCTGGATCTCGCGATTCAGGGAACGGGCTTTTTCCAGGTGTCGCGGCCGGATGGAACGCTCGCGTATACGCGCGCCGGCAATTTCTATCTGAACAACCAGGGTTCGCTGGTCGATGCGCAGGGCGACGCCGTAGTGCCGAGCATCACGATTCCGGCGAATGCGACTGCGGTCACGATCACGCAGTACGGGGTGGTAAACGCGACGCTCCCCGGGCAGCAGAATCCGGCGCAGCTGGGACAGATCCAGCTGGCGACGTTTGTGAATCCCGGAGGCCTCGAGAGCGTGGGATCGAATCTGTTCACGGCGACGCTGTCGTCCGGCGACCCGGTGCTGGGCAATCCTGGGGGAACGGAGGGACTGGGGACGCTGCAGCAGGGATATCTCGAAAACTCGAATGTGGATGTGGTGGGAGCGTTTGTGCAGATGGTTCTGGCGCAACGCGCCTACGAGAGCAATTCGAAGGTGATTCGCGCGGCCGATGACATGTACAGCCAGGTCAACAACATGGCGCGGTGACCTAAGGTCATTTGGGCGGGATCGAAATCTGGCAGGGAGGGCGTTTTGGCTTGGATGGGCATTGGGGCAGGCGTTCTGGCGGCGATGCTTCTGGCGCCGGCGTCCGCATCCGGCGCGTGCGGAGCTGGAAATATTGTCCGGGACTGGGGCCTGCACATCGAGTGGGTTGTTGAGCGCGACGCGAGTCACCTGGAGCGGCCCGCGAGGCTCGTGGAGGTTCCATGGAACGCAGCGGGAGTCGAAGAGCAAACTCAGATGAGATGCACTGCCGCGAGCCGGAGCGTGGGAAGAGAGGCTCTGCGGTCTGCGCCGGAGGTTCGGAGCGGCATGCGAGTCGTAGTGTGGCGGCGGGATGAGAGTGGGGAGATTCATCTTCGCGGCACGGCGCTGGGCACGGCGTGCATGGGAGAAAGGGTCTTCGTGAAGGCGGGCCTGAGTGGGGCGACGGTCGAGGGGATCGTGCGCGGGCCGGGTCTGGTGGAGTTATCGCCGCAGAAGGGCGGAGAGTGAATGCGGGCAGCGAGACGGAAAGCGGCGGGACGCGCCGTTTGGGCGGGGACGGGGCTTGCGGCAAAGGCTGCGGTATGGATCGCGGTTGTAATCACACTGTTCCTGACCGGCGTGGCCTCGGCGGGAGTCACAAAGAAGCAGCAGTCCGCTAACACTCCGCCGGATGTGGCGCTGAGAGAGTACATCGCGCGGGTGCGCGCGGAGAAGGCGGCTGAAGTGCTGACACCCGGGTCGATCTGGTCGGCGACCGGGAGGCTGACCAATCTGGTCAGCGACGTGAAAGCGGTGCGCGCGCACGATCCGATCGCGGTTGTGGTTTCGGAGAGCCTCGCTGCGTCGACCGACGGGACCGTGAAGAACCAGCGGGCCTCGAGCGCGAGCTCGCAGGTGTCCGCGCTGCTGGGCAAGCTTTCGACCAGCAATGCCCTGAACAATCTTCTGAACCAGAGCTCCGCCTCGGCGCTGAATGCCCAGGGACAAAGCCAGACGAATTCGACCATCACGACGACTCTGGGCGGCGAAGTCGCCGATGTTCTGCCCAACGGGATGCTGGTGATCCAGGTGGTGCGGCAGCTGACGTTCAATCAACAGACGCAGCTGATCCGGCTGCGCGGGCTGGTGCGGCCTGAGGATGTCAACGCACAGAACCAGGTCATGTCGACGGCGATTACGGATATGGAGCTCGAAGTGGTGGGAAAAGGCATCGTGAACGATGCCACCTACCGGCAGAATCCGGTGGTGCGCCTGATCGAAAGGATTCTGGTCTTCTGACCTGGGGCATCGGATGACGGTGAGGTGACAATGCGACGGCTGGTACGGGTAACGATGCGGAGGCTGACGGCCGGAGTTCTGATGATGGCTTGTGCCGCGCCGGCAGCGGGCGCCGAGAGCCCGCCGAAGAGAAAGCTGGCGCGCGTAAAAGACGTGGCCTCGGTCGAAGGGGTGCGGGACAACCAGCTGGTGGGCTATGGAATCGTGGTCGGGCTGCATGGGACAGGGGACAGCTCGCAGACGGTATTTCCGCTGCAGACGCTCGAGTCGGCGCTCGAGCGTATGGGCGTGAGCCTGCAGGGGAACGCGATGGCGTCGATGATGCAGACGCGCAACATGGCAGGGGTTTTCCTGTCGGGCACGCTGCCACCGTTCGCGCGGCCGGGCAACAAGGTCGACATCACGGTCTCATCGGCCGGCGATGCGCGGAGTCTCGAGGGGGGCGTGCTGCTGCTGACCCCGATGTACGGGCCGGATGGGCAGATTTATGCACAGGCGCAGGGGCCGATGGTGCTGGGCGGATACGCGGTAACGGCGAACGGGAGCAGCAAATCGGTGAACTATCCTACGACGGCGCGCATCCCTTCGGGAGCGATTGTGGAGCGGGGGGTGCCGCTCGATCTGGCGCAGATGCGTACGCTGTCGCTGCTGCTGAACGATGCCGATTTTGAAACCGCAGAGACGGTGACGGCGGCGATCAATCGCGAGCTGAGCCGGTCGCTGGCTCATGCCGTAGACAGCCGCCGGATCGAGATTCAGCCGCAGGCCAACGAAGACATTCCGGCCTTGCTGGCGCGGGTCGAAGAGGTCGAGGTGGAAGTGCAGCCGCGGGCGAAAGTGGTTGTAAACGAACGGACCGGAACGGTGGTGATCGGTGGCAACGTGACCCTGCAGCCGGTGACGATTCTGCACGGCGGTTTGGTGGTGAACATCGTGAGCAGAACCGAAGTCTCGCAGCCGAACCCGCTCGCCCAGGGAACGACGCAGGTGGTGCGGCAGACGACGGTGCAGGCGCAGGACAAGCCGGTCAATCGGATTGAGCTGCGGGAGGGCGCTACAGTGGACGATCTGGTGGAGAATCTGCAGCAGATTGGAGCAACGGCGCGGGACATTGTCTCGATTCTGCAGGCGATGAAGGAAGCGCAGGCTCTTGAAGCCGAGCTGGAGGTGCTGTGATGCTACCGGTGGCCGCGGCAGTGTTGCGTGGGATGGGAGCGGCGGGCACGCCCGCCGCAGCGTCGGGGATGGTGTCCGGACCGACGGCGGGGCCGAATTCCGGCCTGAGTACCGACCCGAGGCTGAAACCGGCAGCGCACGAGTTCGAGGCGTGCCTGATGAAGGAATTCCTTCAGCCACTGCAGCATGATGCTCTATTCGACGACGGAAAAGACGACGCAGGCGGCGATGGCAGCGGGAACGCGCTGATGAGTTTCGGGTCCGAGGCCCTGGCTAGGGCGATCTCGGAGCGGGGTGGCTTCGGAATTGCAACGAAGATCATCGGGCATTTTAAGCAGGGCGGTTCATCGGGAACGACGGGGAGTATCTGAAAGATTTCTCACAATGGGATCAAAATGATGTCTCAAGTGTTGTTCGTTGTTGCCGATAGACTGAGGTAAGGAGACCAGGTCATGAATGTGAACAACGGCCTTCAGGGGTTGCAACAGCTTTTTTCGAGTCAGGAAGTCGCACAGTCGGGCGGTAAGGCAGGCCCGAAAGGGGTAGAGGACGCACAGGCGGGAACGGATCAGGCGACCCTTAGCGCAGCGGCAAGCGTAGCTTCGTCATCGGCGCCGGACTCGGACGTGAGGATGGACAAGGTGGCCGAGGTGCAGGCGGCGCTGGCCAGCGGCACTTACGACGTTCCGGCAGCCGCAGTCGCGGGAAAGATGATCGATCAGATGCTGGGGAAGTGAAGAACTCAAATCCGCTTCTCAGGTTGCGGATCGTGGCGGAGATCGGATCTCCTTTGCGGGGGATCGGGAGAACGAGAGTGCCGGGTCGAGTATCGGCGATCAAGCTGTTGGGAGCAGGGATCAAGGCGCTCGCGCATGCCGATGCGGCGGAACTGGAGGGATTGGCGGAGGCGGCTCTAGAGGCCGTGGGGCCGAGGACCGCTGAAGAGCGGATGACGGCGCGCGAGGAGTTGCGGACTCTTGGGTATCTGATCACGCTGACGCGGCGCAATCTGCGGTTGCTGCGGGGCGTCGGATACGGCGGATACGGGCCGTTTCGAGGCTGAGAGATCATCCATGGCCACGATCGGCACAGCATTCAATATTGCGACGGGGGCTCTTGACGCGGATCAGGCGGCTCTGGATATCGTGGCCAACAACACGGCGAACGTGAACACTCCGGGGTACACCGTGGAAACGCCGACCTGGGAGCAGAACGATTCGGCGTCGCTTGGAGGAATGAACTTCGGAACGGGCGTCTCGATGACGGGCGCTCAGTCGCAGCGGGACAGCGTGCTGGAACAGGCGATGCAGCAGCAGACGCAGACAGAGAGCGCGTCGGCATCGCGCCTGACGGCGCTCGACCAGATACAGACGATCTTCAGTGGTGCGACCAGCGCGGGAACAGATACAGACAGCGCGAGCGGCGTTGGCAGCGATCTGACGAGTTTCTTCGATACGCTGTCCTCGTTGGAGGCGAGCCCCGCGGACGATTCGGTGCGGCAAAGCGTATTGAGCGCGGCGGGCACGCTGGCGTCGGACTTCAACAGCGCAGCATCGCAGCTCGAGGGTCAGCGGCAGTCGCTCGATGAGCAGAGCACGAGCGTGGTGGAGCAGGCGAACACGCTGCTCACGGACATCGCCCAGCTCAATGTGCAGATCGGATCGACGAGTCCGAACGCCGATGCGGGGACGCTCGAGGATCAGCGGCAGCAGGACCTCACGAATCTGTCGCAACTGATCGGGGTGCGGACGGTGACGACAGAGAACAACGGTCTGACGGTGACCACGATGGGTGGGGGTTTGCTGGTTTCCGAAGGTCAGGCTTACCAGATGACGAGTGGCGAGGATGACGGGGTGAGCCACTTCTTCGATGCGGAAGGAGCGGACATCACTTTGGACCTGACAAGCGGCGGAGGTCAGCTGGGAGGGATTCTGACGGCGCGAGACCAGGATATTCCGGAGGTGGAGAGTTCGCTCGATCAGCTGGCGTACTCGGTTGCGACGCAGGTGAATAAGGTAAATGAGCTCGGCTCGGATCTGAACGGCAATAAGGGTGCGGCGATCTTCGGGCTGCCGGCCAGCGCGACGGCGGCCGACCCGGCGGGATCGGCGGCGGGGATTTCCGTGGTCATGACCGACCCATCGCAGATTGCAGCAGCCGCATTGGAGGCGGGCTCGTCGGATAACACGAATGTGGTGGCGATGGCGAATCTGGAGAATCAGGGAATCGTCAACGGCGTATCGCCGACTTCGTTCTTCTCGGATATGGTGACGAGTCTGGGCAGCGTGACGTCGGAGGTTTCCGGCGAGAATACGGCGCAGCAGGCTTCGCTGACGCAACTCAACGACCAGATTGGGTCGATCTCAGGAGTGAACCTGAACGATGAAGCGGCGCAGCTGGAGACTCTGGAGCAGTCCTACCAGGCGGCTTCGAAATTGTTTACGACACTGGACCAGGTGATGGTGTCGGCGCTGAATCTGGGCGTCCAGACGACCTACTCATAGAGTGGACGGCGAGAGGCATTGGCGCGTGGTTGTGAGCAGCTGGCAGTTTCAAGTGCCGCCGGGGTTCGGAACAGAGTGAACGCTCAAAGGACCAGCGAGGGAGTTGAGAAGATGAGAGTCAATCCGCTGTACATGAACGATCTGGTCGGGTCGCTCGATGCGACGTCGGCGAACGAGCAGCAGCTGACGGAGGAACTGGCGAGTGGATCGAAGGTGAATCAGCTGAGTGACGATCCGGTGGCGGCAGGGCAGAATGTGCTGTTGAGCGCGCAGATTGGCAGCGACGACACGTTTTCGCAGGCCGCTTCGTCGACGCAGAGCATGCTGCAGGTAGGCGATTCCGCGTTGAGCACGGTGGTGAGCCAACTGACATCGGCAGTGTCTCTGGCGACGGAAGGCAACAACGGCACGTTGAATGCGAGCGATCTGGAATCGATCAGCAACCAACTAGTGGGGGTTCGGGACGAGGTACTGTCGCTGGCGAACACGACGTATCTGGGCCAATACATTTTTTCGGGAAGCCAGGGAGGGACCGCGCCCTATGCGCTGAATACGACGACGACGCCGGCGGTGGCGACGTATCAGGGCGACACCGATGTGAGTTATCTGGAAACGCCGAATGGGCAGAAGATTCAGCTGAATATTCCCGGAAGCCAGATTTTTTCGGCAAAGGGAAGCGACGTGCTGGGAACGCTGAACGCGCTGATTGCGGACTTTTCGACGGGGACGGCCGCGCCGACGGCCGAGGTGGATGCGCAGCAGCTCAGCACGGCGCTGGGAAATGTGACCCAACAGCGGGTTCTGCTCGATAACTCCCTTTCGCGGCTGACCTCGGCCGAGAGCTACACGCAGAGCGAGTCGGCGCAGCTGACTTCGGCGCAGACGAATCTATTGCAGGCCAATGTCGGACAGATCGCGACGCAGCTGAGCACGGCGGAAACGCAGCAAACTGCGTTGAGCCAGGTGATTGCGACGCTGGGGAAACAGAGTTTGTTTAACGATCTGTGAGCCGGGGTTAGCTGACGCAGCAATTTACTGAGGGTGAGGTGGAAAACCAGTCATGCGACGGGCGGCGGGCGCATCAGGCCGCCCTCTCGAGTTACTGCACCTGCAATTCTTGAGTGAGTGGAGTGTTCTCCGACGAATCGCCGACGAAGATGACGAATTTTCCGGGGTCAACCTGCCAGCCATTCTTATCCTCGCTCCAATAGGCGAGAGAGCGGCGGTCGAGGATGACGTTGACATGATGCGTGTCGCCGGGGCCCAGGCGAACCTTTTCGAATCCCTTGAGTTCTTTGACGGGGCGCCTGACCTTAGCGGAAGGATCGCCCACGTAGACCTGGGCAACGGTAGCTCCTTCAAGCTGGCCGGTGTTGCTGACGTCGAAGGAGACGGTACCGCTGGCGTCCGGGCTGGCCTGCTCCGGTGAAACTTTGAGGTTGGAGAACGAAAAGGTGGTGTAGGACAGTCCGAAGCCGAAGGGGAACAGCGGCTTCTTATCGGAGCTGGTGTAGTAGCGGTAGCCGAGGAAGACACCTTCCTTATAGGAGACGTGGGACGTTTGGCCTTTGGGACGGGGGCGGCGTAATAGTTGTCGTGGACAGGGTTTTCTTCCCAGGAACGCTCGAGGCTGACGGGGAGATGGCCTTCGGGTGAGTGCTGACCGGTGAGGATCTGGGCCATGGCGCGGCCGCCTTCCTGGCCAGGGTACCAATCGTGAAGGAGTGCGGGAACGCCGTCGAGCCAGCGATGCATGTCGACATTACCGCCGGCGGTGATGGTGACAATCGTATGAGGATTGGCCTCAGAGACTGCTTTAATCAGCTCATCCTGTCCAAAGGGAAGTTCGTAGCTGCGATCGAAGCCCTCGCTTTCTGAAGAGGGATCGAAACCGACGGCGACGACAGCAGCATCGGCCATGGTGGCATTTTCTTCGCTTCGGGCAAGACGAGTTCGCCGGCACGGCGAATTTCGAGGCCGATGCGGGGATAGGCGGCGTCGGGCCAGTAGTCGAGTTCGAAGGAAGCGGCATTGCCTGCTGTGAGTGGCAGTTCTACGTAGTGCGGAGCCTGGCCTTCGCGGAGGCTGATCGATGACCGTCTCCCCATCGACGACGAGTTTGTCGGCGTCGGAGCCGCCCGCGCCGGCGAGGAATAGATAACTTTCGGATTTTGCCGGCAGTATTTCATGGTGTAGCGAATGCTGGGTCGCCCTTTTGCGGCAGGGGGCCACTCTTCGGAGCGAAACATGGCGATTCGGCAGGCCAGGCATCGGGGCCGAGAACGGCCCGGGTGTGAAGCTTCGCCGGATCGAACGGGAGCATGTTGCCCTCATTCTTGAGGAGGGTGACGCTCTTGAGCTGCGATGTGAATCGATTGATTGCGCACGAAAGTACCCCCAAACCAGCGCCCACCAGCCTCGCAGAGCGTTGCGAATCTGTAAAGACAAATGGGCGCTGTCGCAGTTAGTGGTTTGGGAAGAGTGCGGCTCCGTAGTAACATAAGGAAATTTTCCCGGACTACGTTGAGCCCGAGAGGGGAGCGCGATTGCCGCAGGAGAAGATTGTTGGACAGCCGATGCTGCGCAAGGAAGGCGTGGCGAAGGTGTGTGGCCGGGCGCAATATATCGACGATCTGACGCTACCGGAGATGCTGTATGGGGCGACGGTACGGAGCTCCATCGCGCGGGGGCGAATCCTGGGGATTGAGTTCGGCGAGGGCATTCCGTGGGACGAATTTGTGATCGTCACGGCGACGGATATCCCAGGCGATAACGAAATTGCGCTGATCAACCACGACTGGCCGTGCCTGGCCGCCGAGTTTGTGAACCATCCTGAAGAACCGATTGTGCTGCTGGCACATCGGGATCGGCATTTGCTGCCGAAGGCTGTGGCCGCGGCGCGCGTGAGTTATGAGGAATGGCCGGCGGTGTTCACCATTGAGGAGAGCGAGCGCGGCGAACCGGTGGTGTGGGGCGAAGACAATGTCTTCAAGTCGTTCCTAATGGAAAAGGGCGATGTGGATGCGATGTGGGCCGGCGCGGATCTGATTGTGGAGGGCGATTATGCGACAGGCGCGCAGGAGCACCTCTATATAGAGAACAACGGCGCGATTGCGGCGTTTTCACCCGAGGAAGGGCTGACGGTGTGGGGCTCGCTGCAGTGCCCGTTCTACGTACACAAGTCGCTGGTGAAGTTGACGGGGTTGGCGGAAGAGAAAGTCCGGATTGTGCAGGTGGAGACGGGCGGCGCATTTGGCGGGAAGGAAGATTATCCGTCGATGATCGGCGCGCACGCGGCGCTGCTGGCGATGAAGTCGGGCAAGCCGGTGAAGATCGCTTATGACCGCGCAGAGGATATGGCGGCGACGACGAAGCGGCATCCGTCGCGCGTGCGACACCGGACAGCTGTAACGCGAGACGGAAAGCTACTGGGGGCGGAGATTGAAATTGCGCTCGATGGCGGGGCATACTCGACGCTTTCGGCGACGGTGCTGTCGCGTGCGACGATTCATGCGGGTGGTCCTTATTTCTGGCCGAGTATTCGGGTGCGGTCAAAAGCGTTTGCGACGAATTGTCCACCGCATGGGGCGTTTCGGGGATTTGGCGCACCACAAAGTCTGTTTGCAATTGAGCGCCATATGGACCACGTGGCCGAGGCGCTGGGCTTGGCGCCGGACGAGCTGCGGCGCAGGAATTTTCTGAAAACGGGACAGACCACTACGACGGGCCAGGAGATAAAAGAGAACATCGATCTGGATGCGTTGATGGGGCGCGCGCTAAAGGAGTCCGGGTATCACGCAAAACGAGGACGGTTCGCACGCCAGAATGCCGGCTCGGGCATGAAGAAGAAGGGGATCGGGCTGGCTTCGTTCCTGCATGGATCGGGATTTACGGGATCGGGGGAACGGTATCTGAATTCGCTGGCGGCGATGGATGTGACGACGGAGGGAAAGCCGCGGGTCCTGGTATCGAGTACGGAATTTGGGCAGGGGACGAATACGATTCTGTGCCAGATTGCGGCGGAGACGCTGGGTATCGATTACGAGGCGGTGGAAATGGGGCCGCCGGATACGAGCGTGGTGCCGAATACCGGGCCGACGGTCGCGTCACGCACGTCGATGGTGGTGGGGAAGCTGGTGCACTCTGCCGCCGTGGGGCTGAAGCAGACGCTTTTGACAAGCGGACTGTTACAAGAGGGATACACGACGGGCGAATTCGTAGCCGCAGCGCGCACTTATGTTGCGCAGCATGGCGCTCTGCGAGCGGAGAGCCGTTATCAGGCGCCCCCGGGCGTGCACTGGGATGATCAGCGGTATCGCGGAGAGGCCTACGCGGCGTATGCGTGGGCAGTTTACGTGGCCGAGGTGACGGTGGATCTGGCAACGTGCGGGGTCGAGGTCGATGATTTTGTCGCGGTGCAGGAAGTGGGGCGCGTGCTCAATCCCGTGCTGGCCGGGGGCCAGATTGAGGGCGGCGTTGCGCAGGGCATTGGCTACGCACTCTATGAGAAGGTCGTCTTGCAGAACGGCCATATGGCCAACAACCAGATGACCAACTACATTATGCCCACGGCCGAAGATGTACCTCCGATTCATGTCTTTTTTGAAGAAATACCATTTGGTTATGGAGCCTTTGGCGCCAAGGGTATTGGCGAGTTACCGCACGATGGTCCCGCTCCCGCAATTCTGAATGCGATTCGAGACGCTACGGGCGTTGGCTTCCGTGCGATTACGCTCTTGCCTGAAGATTTGTTTGTGGAATTGGCAGTGCGCGAGCCCGTCGCGGAGGCTGCTTTATGAGCGATCGCCTGCACGCCATTCGATTCACCGTCAATGGGGAGGGTCGGGCTGTGCAGGTCCCACCGATGAAGCGCCTGCTGGACGTGTTGCGCGAAGACCTGCATCTGACCGGCACCAAGGAAGGATGCGGCGAAGGCGAGTGCGGCGCGTGCAGCGTGCTGTTGAATGGCGATCTGGTCAACAGCTGCCTGGTTCCCGTTGCGCAGGCGGACGGGGCGGCCATTGACACGGTTGAGGGACTGGGAGCGGACGAGCGGCTGCATGCGGTGCAGCGGGCGTTTCTGGAGTGCGGAGGCGCGCAGTGCGGGATGTGCACTCCGGGGATGCTGGTGGCGTCGGCGCATTTGCTGAGGAAGAATCCGCGGCCGGATCTGGCGGCGATTCGCGAAGGGCTGAACGGTAATTTGTGCCGGTGCACTGGCTATATGCGGATCTTTGAGGCGGTAGAGCGGGCGGTGAGCAGCACGAGTGCGAATGGCGCGAGCGAGGGACGCGGATGAGATCGCATCCCGCCGAGTACGAGATGGTGTCGCCGGGAAGTCTTGAGGGTGTGCTGCGACTGATGAAAGACGAGCCGGGACAGTGGCTGCCTGTGGCGGGCGCAACCGAAGTCATGGTGATGTTCAGTGCAGGAAAGCTGGCCGCGCGGCGGTTCGTCAACCTGTGGAATTTGCTGGAGCTGAGGGAGATTCATGAGGACGCGGAATCGCTAACGCTGGGCGGGGGCTGCACGTTCAGCCAGATTCGCAATTGCGCGGCGGTGCAACGGAATTTTCCACTGCTGGCACAGGCTGCTTCGTGGACGGGCAGCATTGCGAATCAGAATCGTGCGACCCTGGCGGGAAATCTGGCGAACGCTTCACCTGCGGCGGATTCGCCTCCCGCACTACTGGCGTATGACGCGGAGCTGGAATTGGTCTCGGTGCGCGGGACGCGGCGGATGGCTTATCGGGATTTTCACCTGGACTATAAGAGGACTGCGCTCGAGCCCGGGGAGCTGATTCTGTCGGTCAGACTAAAAGGGCACTTTGACGGTTACTTTTCCTATGGGCGGAAGACAGGGGCGCGGAATGCTCAGGCCATTTCGAAAGTATGCATGGCGGGAGTGGGACGCGTTCGCGAGGGCCGAGTCGAGGATGTGCGCATTGGAGTGGGTGCGGTGGCGCCCATTCCGTTACGGCTCATCGGAGTTGAGCTGTTGATCTGCGGAGAGCCGATCGGAGATGAGGCGATCATTCAGGCGAGGCGATTGCTGAACGATGCGATTGCGCCCATCGACGACATTCGGTCAGTCGCTGAGTATCGCCGATTTGTTGCAGGAAATTTGCTGGAGGAGTTTCTGCGAGGGTTGGCCGCTTCCGGACTGGCTTTGAATCCGGTATTGGCGCGGTGGAACGCGTTGCCGGAGATGGAAGCGGAGGAAGAGATACTGCCGTGCTGTAGCTCGGTGCGCTGGGCGCAGGAGATAGTTCGGCTGCGGCCGTTTACCGCGGAGGCCGCGTTGTTCGAGGCTTCAGATCGGGTGTGGCTGGGGCTTGGGCCCGAGGATTGGGACGAGGCGTTTCGCAGCCATCCACGGATCGGGGAGCGCAAAGCGCCGAAGGCGGCGACGGAGCAGTCTGCAACGTGGTCAAGCCAGGAGCAGGACGGGGTGAATGCTCAGGATGCGGAGAGTCTGCGGGAATTGGAGCACGGCAATCGGGAATATGAGACTCGGTTTGGGCGCGTGTTTCTGTTGTGTGCTACGGGAAAATCGGCTGCGGAGATGCTGGAGATCCTGAAGCGGCGGCTCGGCAACGATGCGGAAGCGGAATTGCGAGAGGCAGTCGAGCAGCAGCGGCAGATTACCCAACTGCGGCTGCGGAAGTGGCTGGAACGATGAGCGGAATTTCAACACACGTTCTGGATCTGGCGCTGGGTCGACCAGCGGTGGGCGTGCATGTCAGATTGGAACGCGAGGATGGCGGGGTGTGGCGGGAGGCTGGGCGCGGCGAGACGGATGTCGATGGGCGGATCAGGAGCCTGCTGCCACCGGAGGAGCCGCTACAAAGCGGAAGATTTCGGCTTGGATTTGAAACGGGATCGTATTTTCGGGCACAGGGCAGCGACAGTTTCCATCCTTATATAGAGATTGCATTCGAGGTGCGCGATGCTGGCGAGCATTATCATGTTCCCTTGCTGGTAACGCCGCACAGTTATTCCACGTATAGAGGAAGCTGACGAAAGATGATCACGCTGGGAGAGAATCGGTACGGCAAATCGCGCGTGCGCGTGATGAAGGTAGAGCGGCAGGGCGAGCGTCACGCGGTGCACGAGTGGAATGTGGAAGTGTGGCTGAAGGGCGACTTCGAAAGCTGTTTTGCAGACGGGGATAACAGCCGGATTCTGCCTACGGATACGATGAAGAATACAGTTTATTATCTGGCGCACCTTTCGAAGGCTGAGCACATTGAAGGATTTGCAACGGAGCTGGTTACATATTTGCTGGAAAACAACCCCCAGGTGACGGAGGCGGGAGCGAGCATCGCGGCTAGTTTGTGGGGACCTCTAGCGGCGGGCGGCCGGATGCACGAGACAGCGTTTATCCAGGCCGGCAATGCGCGCGAAACGACGACGGTGACAGGCAAGCGCGGCGAGACCGTGAGCGTGGCTTCGGGATTTCGTGACTTGTCGATTTTGAAGACGGCGAAGTCGGGATTTGCCGGCTATATCAAAGACAGGTTGACGACGCTGAGGGAGACGCATGATCGATTGCTGGGAACGTTGGCTGCGGCGGAGTGGAAATACGCGGCAGATGGCGTCGATTACACGGCGGCGCGCCTCCGGATCACGGATGCTCTGCTCCATGCATTCGCCGTGCACGACAGCCTGTCCGTGCAACAGACGCTGTATGCGATGGGAAAAGCGGCGATCGAGGCGGAGCGGAGCATCAGCGAGATACATTTGTCGATGCCGAACAAGCATTGCAACCTGGTGGATCTTTCGCCGTTTGGGCTCGACAATCCGAACCATATTTTTGTGCCGACCGACGAACCGCATGGCTCGATCGAGGCGACTCTGAGGAGAGCGAGTTGACCACAACTACGACCCGAGATGAGACGCGGGCGGCGGCGGCCGACAAAGGCGCGGCCATGCTGATGCATCGTTGCGGCGTTTTAGCGCAGTGTACGGAGAAGCAGGGCGAGATACTGAGAACCTTTCTTTCGCCGGCGATGGATGAGGTCCATCGGACCATGCGGGGATGGATGGAGGCGGCGGGAATCGCGGTCGCCGTGGATCGTGCAGGAAATTTGCGTGGCGTGTATCCAGCGGATAGCGGCGGTGAGGCGCGGCGGTTGGTGATCGGGTCGCATCTCGACACGGTGCCGAACGCGGGAGCCTATGACGGCGTTCTCGGTGTGTTGATAGGCCTGGCATTCGTGGAGGCGAGCGCGGAACGTAAGGATCCGTTTGCCATCGAAGTGATTGGGTTTTCGGACGAGGAGGGCACGCGCTTCGGGGCGCCGTTTCTCGGCAGCCGCGCGGTGGTGGGCGAACTGGCAGGTGACTTGCTCGAATGCGTCGACGGCAACGGCGTATCTGTAGCGGCGGCTATTACGAATCATGCGACACAACGGCCGGAGACGATCGAGGCTGTGTTGTCGGATCGGTGTGCCGCGTATCTCGAATTTCATATCGAGCAGGGGCCGGTGCTCGAGAGCAGAGATCTGGCGTTAGGCATCGTGGAGGGTCTCGCCGGGCAAAGCCGGTGCAAAGTGGAATTTCGCGGGCACGCCGGGCATGCGGGGACGACTCCGATGAAGCTGCGCAAGGACGCGCTCGCCGGCGCGGCGGAGTGGATGACTCGCGTGGAGGCGATCGCGATGCGTTTTGGGAATGCCGTGGCAACAGTAGGCCGGATTGATGCCGAACCGGGCGGGGTGAACGTGATCCCAGGCAACGTGCGGTGCAGCCTCGACGTACGGCATGCTGAGGATCCGGTGCGTGCTGCTTTGGTCCGAGCAGCATTTGATGAGGCGCGCGGAGTTGCGGCGAAGCGTGGCCTCCAGGTGGGGACGGCGCAGTATCATGAGCGTCCTGCAGTGCGGCTGGACGTGGACCTGGTGTCGCTGGCGGAACGCGCAGCGGAGCGCGCGGGATATGCGACGATCAGGATGACGAGCGGAGCGGGGCACGATGCGATGGTGATTGCTCCGCACGTGCCCTCGGCGATGGTCTTCCTGCGCAATCCTGGCGGGATCAGCCATCACCCGGAAGAGAACGTAGCAGAGCGCGACGTGGCGGCTGCCATCCATATGGGACTTTGCTTCCTTGATGAATTCGCCGGGCATCTGGCGCAGAAGGAGACGGGAAAGCTTGTCTAGCGGAATTCACGGCGGGTTGCATAATCTGGGGCACACGCGCAGTGTGCGGCGGTCAAGCTATTTAGTGCACACGCCTGATACGTTTATTCGCACCCAAATTCCGGGAACGACGAAGGCGAGAGTGATTGTTCACGTTTCGCCCGCGATCGGCGCGGGCTTCACGCAGTACTCGGTGGAATTTGAGCCGGGCGGCGTGCTGGGCGATGCGGCGGGGCAGAGGTTTGTGTATGTGCTGGAAGGGGCGGTCACGGTGGACGCCGGCCCGCACAAGCACGCCGTCGCGAAAGACGGATATGCCTACATACCGCAGGGTGTGGAACAACGCCTGTCGGCGATCGAGAAGGCGCGCGCGGTGGTGATTGAGCAGCCTTATCGACCCGTGCGAGGAGTCAAAGCGCCGGAGCTGCTGGTTGGACATGAGCAAGAAGTCACAGGGCAGCCGTTGATGGGCGATGAAGATCTGCAGGTGCGATCGCTGCTTCCGGACACGATGGCTTTCGATTTTGCGGTGAACACGATGACCTACAAGCCGGGTGCGGCGCTGAGCATGGTGGAGATTCATGTGATGGAGCACGGGCTGCTGATGCTCGAGGGCGGCGGCATCTACCGGCTGGACGACGACTGGCATCAAGTGACGGCGGGGGATGTTATCTGGATGGCGCCGTATTGTCCGCAGTGGTTCGGGGCGTTGGGGAAGGCTCCGGCCAAATACCTTATCTATAAAGACTGGAATCGGCATCCGCTGAGGTGACGATGAAGATCGAAGTGGATGCGGATCGCGTGGCGCGAGAGATTGACGCCTTGGCGGCCATCACCGACGCAGAACCGCCGGCGGTGACGCGCGTCGTTTTCACAGAGCAGGACCTGCGCGCACGCGCCTGGCTCAAGGAGCGTTGCGCAGAGGCGGGTTTGGCGATCCGCGAAGACGCAGTGGGGAATACGTTCATACGCTGGGAGGGTTCGCGGCCGGACCTTGCGGCGGTGGCGACTGGATCGCACATCGATGCGATTCCCAATGCGGGGAAATTCGATGGCGTGGTCGGAGTGCTGGGCGGGCTCGAGGCGATTCGCGCTTTGCGGCGCATTGGATTTGAACCGGAGCGGTCGATTGAGTTGATCCAGTTCACGGCTGAGGAGCCGACGCGGTTCGGTGTGGGCTGCATAGGAAGCCGGCTGCTCGCCGGAGTGCTGGGGCCCGAGGCCGATGAGGCGTTGCGCGGGAGCGACGAGCAGACGCTGCGCGCAGCTCGGACGAGCGCAGGGTTTGCTGGGGATTTGGCTTCGGTTCGACTGCCGCAAGGATACTATTCGGCATTTGTGGAGCTGCATATCGAACAGGGGCCGATTCTGGAGCGGGAAGGGATTGCAATCGGCGTTGTTACGAATATTGTGGGACCGGCGAGTTTTTTTATCACTCTTGAAGGTCGGGGCGGTCACGCGGGTGGTGTGTTGATGCCAGAGCGGCACGATGCATTGTGTGCGGCGGCGGAGATGATTGTGCGCATCGAGGAGCTCGCGAAGGTATCGGGTTCTGTGGACACGGTGGCGACGGTGGGGATTTGTGAGGTGCATCCGGGAGCCATCAACAGCATTCCGAGCCGCGTGAAGCTGGGGGGCGACTTGCGGGATACTGATGGAAAGCGGCGGGATCGCGTGCTCGCTGAGATTAAGGCCGCGGCGGAACGGATTGCGCAACAGCGGCAGATACAAATTACGACGCAGATGCTGAATGCGGATGATCCGGCTGCTTCTTTGCCGCAGGTTCTTGAGGCGATTGAGCGCGGATGTGAGGAAGAAGAGCTGCGGTCGCGCAGAATTGTAGCGCGCGCTTATCACGACTCATCATTCATGGCGCAGATTGCGCCGATGGCCATGATTTTCATTCCCTGCCGAGGTGGCGTGAGTCATCGCCCCGATGAGTATGCCTCGCTGGAGCACATTGTTGGTGGGGTGAAGGTGCTGGCGCGGACGTTGGCTGAGCTGTCGCACGCTCACTGAGCATCGCAATACGCGAGGGTGTAGGCGCTGGCTGGGTCGATGGGTCGCGCGATCAGCTTCAGATCAGAAAGCTGAGAATACATAGTGGCCCAGCGGGCTGGATCCATGTGTCCCGTGTCGGCAGGATTGCCGGTATCGATGAAACTGCCGTCTTTCAGAGCTTGCCAGGTGAACTGCATCTGCTCGGGAGCCTGGGCTGGGTTGAGTTTCTGCAGATCGGCATTCACGACTGAAGGATCCTGCATGTAGTCGCGCCAACCGCGAATGGAGGCACGAACAAATTTTGCGACGACGTCAGGATGCTGCTCGAGATACGTGCGCGAAGTGAAGAAGACGCGGTAGGGCGCGTAGCCGGTGTCTCTGATGAGGAGAGTGCGGACGGAGGCGCCAGCTTTGCGGGCGAAGAATGGCTCCGATGTGACGAAGATTTGCTGGATGTAGTTGGGGTCGGCGAGGAAATTGGCGATGCTGTACGTCGCGGGGATTTCGCGCGCGCTCTTGAGGTTGTAGCGGCGGACGATATATTCGAACCAAGTGGCGCCCGCCTTGACGGCGATGGCGCGGCCATCGAGATCGGCAAAGGAATGGACGGGAGAATCGGCATGGAGCAGGATTCCCTGCGGGTCGCTCTGCATGGTCGCGCCCACGGCAACGAGAGGCTGGCCCTGCGAGTCGGCTTCGAGGATGCGGTCGGAAGAGCCCATGGCGAATTGCGCCGAACCCATGGAGACTTGCTGTTCGGCGACATTCATCGGGCCGCCCGGAAGGATGGTGACGTCGAGTCCCTCCTGACGGTAGTAGCCCTTTAGCAACGCTTCGTAGAAGCCGCCGTGCTCGGGCTGCGGATACCAGTCCGTCTGGAAATAAACCGGAATCAGGCCGCTGGTAGAGGTTGCGCGATGGCAACCGGCTGCGAGAACCGTCAGGGCGAAACATAAAAAAGCTGTGGCGACGCGACCCATGTTCGAGGGTAGCACGGGGTCTGTCTTCGCGGGCGAGTTGATCACCGAGCAGCGCGGCCATGCGCAACAGGCGGCGGTCGTCGTTGTGGGCTGCTATGAGTTGCAAGCCGCATTCAGGCGAGGGGAGGACGACGGCGGGATTGCCGCCGAGACTGGCGGGGGTGGTGAGACGCAGGATGCGTGCGCGCGATTCGGTGTGGTCGGCTCCGGCGAGCAGCCGGGTGAGGGGTGACACCGGCGCAAGAACAAAATCGAAATGCTGGAAGAGCCGCTCTTGCTGACTCCGGAAGTTCTGATGGCGCTGGCGGAGCCGGTGGATTTCTTCTTCGCTGAGTGATGCACCCCATTCAAGGCGAGCGGCGATCGGGGATTCGAATTCATGGTAGAAGCCAGCGTGGAGTTTTGCCGCTTCGTATGCCTGAATGGGAGCATAGATGTCCCAGGCTTCGGACCAGAATTCCGGATTCAGGGATTCAATGTGAATTGCGATACCGCGGCTGTTACGAATGCGACCCTGCCAGTGGTCCATAGCGTGCCGGACTTCGGGATCGCATTGTTCAAGGAGCGGTCCGGTGAGCGCGCCGATGCGGATGGTCGCCGAAGGAGGATGTTCGGGCGGCAGGTCAAAAAGAGATTCGGCGAGGAGCGGCAGGTCGCGCAGATCGCGACAGAGCCAGCCGATGGTGTCGAAGGAGGGCGCGAGATGGTGGCCGCCGCTCCAGTCGCCGATGCCGAGCGACGCTCGATAGCCTGCGAGTCCGCAGAGCGCGGCGGGGGCGCGGACCGATCCACCGGTGTCGGTTCCGATGGCGGCGACAGCCGATCCTTCCTGTATCGAAGCGGCGGCGCCGCTCGATGAGCCGCCGGTCAGCAGGTTGGGATTTGACGGTTGCAGACAGTCGCCGTAGTCGCGATTCTCGCCGGTGATGCCGTAGGCAAGCTGATGGAGGTGGGTCTTACCGGTAATAACAGCCCCGGCGTGGCGCAGGCGCGACGCAACCCAGGAGTCTGCCGGTGCGATCTGCTTATGCGCCGCATAAAAGTTCGAGCCGCTGCTTGTCGGAAATCCTGTAAGGTCGAAACAATCCTTGAGAGAGACAGGCAAACCAAAGAGGGGCAGAGAATTGTCGCCCGCGGTTGCACGTTCCATCTGGCGGAGCGCTTCGGCGAGGGTCCAGCCGGGATCGAGCGCAAGATAAGTGTTTCGGCTGGCATTGCCGTTGGCGCGCGTCAACGAGGTTCGAAGTTGAGTTGCGGGATTGGTTTCTTCTGACTTGTACGCCGCGAGGAGCGCGGTGATCGGTGAGGGTCGCGGCGTCATGCGGCCATTGTAGAGCCAGGCATGAGTTACGCAGAGGGCCGCGGTGACGGTTCATTCGGGAAAGAGGATTGGGGCTGAATGAATGAGAACAGGGCGCGAGGGTCCGCGACGCAGCGGATGAGAGACGAAGCTATTCTCGCGGACCTGGTTCGCTTTACTGCGCTCAGCTTTGCGACAGCGACGCCGGTTCCTTTCGGCGCGGCCCTGGTGGAGACGCGGACGGGCAAAATGCTGTTTCGCGGTCGCAACGCGGTCATGCGGGAGAAGGATCCGAGCGCGCATGCGGAGACCCGCGCGGTGCGCAAGGCGTGCCAAAAACTTGGGCGGCCATCGCTCGCGGGATATACGCTGTACAGCACCTGTGAGCCGTGCCCGATGTGTATGGCCAACGCGCTATGGGCGGGGGTGGATCGCGTGGTATTCGGCGCGACAATTGCCGATGCGAACGAGCATTGCCGGCAGATTCACATTACGGCGCGGGAAGTTGCCGAGCGCAGCGATATGCGCTGTGAAGTGGAAGGGGAAGTGCTCAGAGAAGAATGTCGCGCGCTGTTTGTTGATCCTCGTATGATGCAGGCATTTCGAAGCTGGGGGACGCGCAAGAAATGAGGGACGCGCAGGTGCTGGCTGCAGATTTGACCACGATGCTGGGCGATGCGTCGCGGGTGCTGACGGCTCCAGCGATGGTGGAGCGGCTGTCGAAGGATTTCTATTGGTATTCGCCAGTGCTGCATCCGGTGCTTGAGGGGAAGCGCGCGGATGTGGTGGTGCAGCCGGTAACCGTGAAGGAAGTGCGGGACGTGCTGCGGCATTGCTATCGGCATGACGTGCCAGTCACAGCGCGTGGCGCGGGGACGGGGAACTACGGACAGGCGATTCCACTGAGTGGGGGAGTAGTGCTCGATCTTTCTCGGATGAATCGGATCGCGGAGATTACCGGTGATGGGGTCGCGGTGTGCGAGCCAGGAGTGCGGCTGGGCGTGCTGGAATCGGCGGCGCGCGAACAGGGTTGGGAGCTGCGCTGCTACCCAAGCACCATTGTGAAGGCGACGGTGGGCGGATTTCTTGGCGGAGGATCGGGCGGGATCGGTTCGGTGACGCATGGCGGGCTGCGGGATTTCGCGACGGTGCGCGCGCTGGAGGTTGTCACGATGGAAGAGGAGCCGCAGGTGCATCTGCACGAGGGCGAAGCAGTGCATGAGATTCTGCATGCATGGGGGACGAACGGGATTATCACGAAGATCTGGCTGGCGCTGACGCCGAAGGTGGAATGGGTGCAGGCGGCAGTTGCATTTGACAGCTTTGCGGATGCGTTCGACTTCAGCGAGCAGGTTGCTGGAGACGCAGAGTGGACGAAGCGGCTGGTGACGACGTTTGAGTGGCCGATTCCGCTGTACTTCTCGACGGTAAGAGCGATCTGCCCCGAGGCGAAGCACTTGGGTTTCTTCATGATTGCGGCGGAACAGTCTGGCGAGTTTCGAAATGCGGCGGAAAGAGCAACAGGGACTGTGACGTATTTGGCGCCCTATGCCGGTTTGAAGGCGCAGCCGCTACTCTCGGACTACACCTGGAACCACAC
>PMSS01000358.1 GCA_003167515.1 Acidobacterium sp.
TGGAAAACTGCGGCCCTTCCATACAAAGATAGGTCCCGCCACGTTTGCCGGTCACGCCGACTCTCTCGCACGCAGCCTCGACTACGGTCGCCAGCTCTTCGCATACAGGGTCGGCAAAAGAGATGTGTGCCACCACTCCACCACCAAAAAACGTATCCACGCGGTGGCGCGTGCGATCGAAAAACTGATCGGGGATGACGAAGTCGAGCGGGTGATGCTCTTCCTTGAGCGACCCCACCGCGCTGAGTGAGAGGATGCGGGTCACACCCAGCGACTTCAAGGCATAGATGTTGGCGCGGAAGTTCAGCTCCGAGGGGAGAATGCGGTGTCCGCGACCGTGGCGCGCCAGGAAGGCGACCTTGCGGCCCTCCAGTTCGCCGAACACAAATGCATCGCTGGGATCGCCGAAAGGGGTGGTGACGCGCTCTTCATGAACGCCGGTGAGGCCAGGCATGGAATAAAGCCCGCTGCCCCCAATGATGCCGATTTCAGCCTGTTGCAATACGACTCCTGGCGGACGCGCCATCATCGGCCCGGTAAGCCGATTGCAAAGGCTGCCCGGTGATGCGCGGTGCTTGATGAACGCAAGAAATCAGTATAAATGGTGGGGCAGGGCGACCTTCATCATGCCGCAACCGGCCATGAAGTTGACCATGGCGCCAGCTGGATCGGAGACCAGGGCGTGGGTTGGACCTGGGCGGCGCAAGGCGATCTGCGTTCCACTTTGCTGCTGTGCGCTGAACATCAGGAACTGTAGCTTGCGAGCAATGCCGAGATCGAAGCTCTCGCTGACGAAGACGTCGTTGCCGCTGGTCACGATCAGCACCGGCCCCTCGTTGGTGTTGTAGATTTGCTCGCCCTCGCTGGTCTCCGCGGACCTATCACGCACCGCCTTGGCGTATTTCTTGTTCAACTCATCGGCGTACATCTTAACGAAGGCCTGGGCAGCCTCCGTGGACTTCCACTGCGAAAGATAGAGCAGCGCGACCGAGGAGGTCGAGCCCTTGTCCGCCGCATTTTTCTTTTGCGCGGCGTAGTAAATGCCGCCGTCCCATGCCGGGGTCAGCTGCGCCGCAATCTGGTTCCCGCCGAATAACTCGGCCAGGATGCGAATGTCCAGCTCTCCCATCACCCCAATGTCGTAGGGGTTGTACTGCGCATCGATAACGGGATGAATGTCGGGCATGTTAAGCAGCGGGACTTTCTTCTCCTGCTCGTAAGCATGCGGGTTCATGATTTCGTAACTGCTGGCGGGTGGGCGATCGAGAACCGCGGCGTAAGCAGCGGTCGGAGCCGGCGAATCGGCGACCAGCGTAGCTTCGAATTTCAGGCCGTCCTTGTAGGGAAACAGGAGAGATTCCTGCAGCAGCAGTGGCGCGCGGGAAAGAACCGGGGAGTCGCCATCGTCCGTCATGTTGTCGAGGAGATTTTCAATCAGTTCCGGCGCAGAGCGAAGGCTCTTGTGCGCCGGCGCAAGACTGTAGTCGACGAAAACAGCCATCGCCTGGCCTTCGAGAACCGCCTCGCGGGCGGTGTCGTCCTCATCGGTGGCCACGTGTTTCCTGTCATCGGCAAAGCTATGCGACAGATCGTCGCTGGTCTGGCTCTGCCACTTGTCGAGATTCACGCGTTGATCCTGCAGCGCATGGGTAAGTTCGTGGGCCAGCACTGGCTTCTGAGTATCGGGTGCAATCCAGTCGAGCAGATTTACGGTTTTCGTCTTGCTGTCGTAGTAGGCGGCGATCTGCTCGTCGAGCAACTGCACCAGAAATGACTGCAGATGGAAATCGGCGTCGAGCAGGCCGAATTTCTTCAGCACGATTTCGGAGCGCTCCATGCGCTTCGCGTCTTTGTCGTCATGCATTTTTTCGTTGAGGTACTTTTCGACCTCGGGGCGCGTGGTCAGGCGCGGCTTGACTTCGTGTTTGATGGGTAACTTCGTGTCCTGCGAGGCGAACTGCAGAATTGGACCGATGGAGGAGAAGAGCTCTTTCGCCTGCTGTGGAGTAATGTGGGTTTCGGGAGCGGGTTTGGATTCCGGTTCAGGCTGAGCCGTCTGCGCTGCAGGCGGGGCGGGAGGCGTAACCTGGGTTGAGCCGCCGGGTGCTGTTTGCGCGGCTGCCGAAAGCGTGGCCAGCAGACCGAGTAACAGCGCGAGCGATCCCAGCCAGGCTATCTTTTTTGGTTGCATCCTTATCCTTTCGCCCTTTCCTGCGATTCGCCTGCTGAGCCTACCCCTCTAACGCAGACTATAATTTTTACAGAGCAATGTATGAGCCAGACATATCAGATTCCCGATGCCGCTGTCGCTGAAACGCCGTTAGCAGCGAAACTTACCCCGGTCCATTCCACTGCTCTCGATCTGAAGATGCACCGCGGAGCGCTGACGCCGCTCAGCTTCACCGGAATTGCGGCCGAATTGCAGGCCCTGCTCTCAGTGGCTGGCGTTTTCGACCTGGGTTATCGCACCTTTCTTCGCGCTACGGGAAAAGACCGAGTTCGCTGGCTCAACGGCATGATCACGCAGGCCGTGAAGAGCATGAGCCCTGGCCAGGTTGGTTATACCCTGATTCTGAATGCCCAGGGTCGAATCCAGGGCGATGGCGATGTGTTTGCTTACGACGACTATCTGTTGCTGGAAACCGACCGCTCCCAGTCCGAGCGCCTCCTTGCGCATCTGCGCCGCTACATCATTATGGACGATGTGAAGCTTGAAGAGTTAGACGGATCGACGACCGCAATCGGCATCGCCGGACCGCGCGCGGCGGGAATACTGGAGAAGCTGGGCGCCAGCCTGCCGGAAACCGGCAACTTCCGCACGGGGCAGCTGGCCGGCAATGAGGTCACGTTGGTCTCGGCTTACGGGCCGGTCGTCCCCAGCTTCGAGATTCACGTCCCCACGGAGCACGTCCTGAACTTGTGGAAGGCGCTGGAGGCGGCGGGAGCCACACCCTGCGGGGTCGCCGCGATGGAGGATTTTCGCATCCTCGCCGGGTTACCGCAGTACGATGTGGACTTCAGTGACAAGCAACTGCCCCAGGAAACCAACCTCAATCGCGCGCTGAACTTCACCAAGGGCTGCTACATCGGCCAGGAGATCGTCGAGCGCAT
>PMSS01000429.1 GCA_003167515.1 Acidobacterium sp.
CTGCGATGGCGTCGGTGTATTTAGGCTCGGAGCCTGTGTTGAGGAGGACTACGCGATTTGAAGTGAGGGGGCCGGTTGCGGCCAGGTGATCCTCTGGCAGATGTTTAATCTCGGCGTCGAGTCGCATGACGACCCAATGACGCGCTTGTGTGCCTGATGGTGCGAAATCTTCGCTTCGATCTCCTTCGTCGCTCGCGTGAGTTCCGCAATGTCCTCTTTAGTCGCAAGATTCTCGCCCTTTTTCTTCAGATACGAGCCGAGGTATGCGCCCGCGGCTGCGCAAATGAGGGTAACGAGCCAAAATAGCACCTGTCCTATGGTCGGCATTTCTCCCCCCGATTTCGAGGCCGACTATACCACGCCATGCGCTACGCTGGGTTTGTCCCACTCAGAAGAACTCTGTTCCACTCATAGATATTTCGTGCGCGACTCGAGTCCCCGGTGACGGGAGTAGGTCTTGCAGACGGTGATCGAATCATCGATCTTACTGTGGGGTGATGATGCCGCCTACCGGGGTCCGTTGCGGGTACTTCTTCGCGCCGGGGCGCTGGAGGTGCATGGCTTCTGCGATGGCGTCAGTGTATTTGAGGCCGGAGCCGGTGTTGAAGAGGACGACGCGGTCTTCGGGGTTCAGAAAACCGGCCGAGAGCTGGTGATCGTACGCGGCGGCAGCGGGGTTGAATCTTCGGGCCATCCCCGGCGTCAACCGCACCCCGTCAACCCGTGCTACTCTGACCCCAGCAGGAGCCTTGCGTATGGCTACAAAAGCGCTATTGACCATCGCCGATTACGCAGCTCTGGAAGAACCCGAGGGCGTGCGCTACGAACTCAGCGAGGGAGAGTTGATCGTGACACCCTCATCCAGTCCCCGCCACAACATCATTCGGGACCGCCTGGCACGAGCCCTGCATTTTCAGGGGATCGAGCATCTGGGGACGGTTTTTACCGAAACGGATGTGGAGCTGCGCAACAGTACGGTCCGCCGACCCGATGTAACCTTCATTCGGGCGAAGCGCATCGCTGGCATTGATCTCGAGCAGGTTCCCCTGCCAGTTGCTCCCGACCTCGCCATCGAAATCGTCTCAAAAAATGATCGCGCGGATGACCTCATGGACAAGGTGTTCCAGTACCTCGAAGCTGGCGCCACGGCCGTGTGGCTGATGTACCCACGCAGGGGCGTCGCCCATCGCTACACTCCCGGCAGAGTGGATCCGGAAGTGCGCACCACCGCAGCAGGGGATGTGTTCGAGGAACCGTCCTTATTGCCTGGCTTCACTGTGCAGATTCGCGAAATCCTCGCCTGAGGTGCATGGCCGCCGCAAATAGAGGGCGACGCGATAACTACTGCGGAGTAATGATCCCGCCCACGGGCGTGCGTTGGGGATACTTCTTCGCGCCGGGGCGGGTGAGATGCATGGCTTCTGCGATGGCGTCGGTGTATTTGAGGCCGGAGCCGGTGTTGAAGAGGACGACGCGGTCGTTGGGCGTCAGAAAGCCGGTCGAGAGCAGGTGGTCGTAGGCGGCGGTGGCTGCGGCGCCTTCGGGGCAGAGCAGGAGGCCTTCGTTGCGCGACCAATCGAGAAGTGACGCGAGGATCTGTTCGTCGGGCAGATCGACGACGGTGCCGCCGGATTCGCGGACGATGTCGAGAATGAGCGAGTCGCCGTAGGGCTTGGGGACGCGGAGGCCGGCGGCGAAGGTGGCGGCGTTTTCAAACATGGTTGAGACGGTAGCGCCTTCTTTCCAGGCACGGGAGACAGGCGCGCAACCGGAGGCCTGGACGGCGATCATTTTGGGGCGCGGGCCGTGGACCCACTCGAGCGCTTCCATTTCTTCGAAGGCCTTCCACATGCCGATGAGGCCGACTCCGCCGCCGGTGGGATAGAAGACGGCGTCGGGGTAGGTCCAGCCGAGCTGCTCGACGAGTTCGTAGCCCATGGTCTTTTTGCCTTCGACGCGAAAGGGCTCTTTGAGGGTGGAGACATCGAACCAGCCTTCGCGTTCGCGGCGCTCGGCGACCAGGCGGGCGCAATCGGAGATGAGTCCGTCGACCAGCGTGACGTGCGCGCCGTAGGCTACGCCCTCGAGGTAGTTGGCCATGGGCACGTCGCGGGGCATGAAGATGTGCGCCTCGATTTGAGCGGCGGCGGCGTAGGCGGCGAGCGCACTGGCGGCGTTGCCGGCCGAGGGAGCGGCGAGCTTCTTCAGTCCATAATGGCGCGCCATGGTGACGGCCATGGACATGCCGCGGGCTTTGAAGCTGCCGGTGGGGTTGTTGGCCTCTTCCTTAATAAGGAGGTTGGGATAGCGGCGCGAGGGGAGCATGGGCGTCCAGCCTTCGCCGAGGGTGACGGGTTCGGCGTCGGGAAGGACGTTGGCGTAACGCCACATCGATGGCGTGGCTCCGCAGGGCGGACGAGGAGCGGTGTACTTCAGCGACTCGAGGTCGTAGCGGACGTAAAGGGGGCCGGCGCAGGTGGGGCAGACGGTTTGGGGTGTGGCTGCGGAGACTTGGTGGTGGCAGCGGGAGCAATCGAGGAAGGAAATGGGGGGCACGGGTACAGGATAAGCGATTCATGTTTTCTTTGGATCCAACAAGTAGTAATATTTACTACCAGAGGCGCCTATGCCGGATATTCAAAAGGTAAGCATCGCTCTGACTGGCGAGCAGATCACTGTGCTTAAGGCCGCAGTCGATTCTGGCGAATATGCCACGACGAGCGAAATTGTTCGCGAAGCGTTGCGCGAATGGCAGTGGAAGCGGGAGTTGCGGAGCGAGGATCTTAGCCGGCTACGCGAGCAATGGCGCGCGGGGAAGGAAAGCGGCGCCGCGGTAACTCTTGATCTGGGACGGACTCGTGAGCGGGCGCGCCGGAAGCTGAAGGAAGCGGCCGAGCGAAGCGCATGAAGCCGGTTGTCCTGTGGAGGCCGCTGGCCGAGCAGGATCTGTTCGACATCTACCTTACGATCGGCCTCGACAGTCCCACAGCAGCGGAGCGAATGTTCACAGCTATCGAGCGACATGTGAATCTGCTGGAAACCTCTCCTCGGCTGGGCGCTCGGAGGCGGGAGATTGCGAAATCAGCGCGGATGCTGGTCGAAGGCGTTTACCTGATCTTCTACGAAACGTACCCAGACACGGATGACGGTCCGATCGAGGCTGTCGAGATTGTGCGTGTGGTGCATGGGCATCGGAATCTGAACATGATCTTCTAAATCGAGATACCGAGTTTCGATCCTGACTTTGCAAAAGCCTCAGCTGGCAGCGTGGGCGCTGGCCTCGCGGCTGGGGACGCAAGCGCGGTGCTGGTCGTGGCGGTACTTCCAGATTCCGAAAACGATGGCGGCGGCCAGCAGACCGAGGAACGTGTAGAGGATCACGGAGGACCATCCTGCGAGGTAGTGATTGAACCAGCGGAGAATGCGGCGGCCGTAAATGAGGGCGAGCGCGGCTTCGGCTCCGTAACGCAGAGTACGCGCAATGCCAATGGCGATGAACAGCTGCCTGCGCGTGACGCCGAGTGCACCGGCGGCCAGCAGGAACGGAGTCAGTGGGATGGGCGGCGGCAGAAGCGCGGCCACACAGACTGTCAGCACACCATGCCGGCGGATCAGGGCTTCGGTGCGGGAGCGAAGGCGCTTGCTCAGGTAGCGGTCGAGCATCTTCTCGCCGCCCGCTTTCCCGGCCTTCCAGGTGAACCAGGCGCCGATGAGGCCTCCGATGATGGCGGCTGGAGCCAGCAGCCAAGGCGACTCGCCGTGAGCGCCAAGCACCAGGATGAGGATGTCGGTGCTGCCAGGGATGGGAAGCGGGATGGGAGCCGCATCGAGCACCGCGACGGCGAAAACACCGGCGATACCGAAGTGGAGAATCCAGGCCGGCATGAGGCGGTGATGCGCCTGCCGGGCTACTGCTTTGGCTGCAAGATACACGCTTGGTAAGACGCGGGCGGCGCGTTCCGGGTCGCGAGCGGCCGAGAGAATTTTCACAGGAAGTGAATCTTTGGTGCGAGGGGCAGGGCGCCGCACTCGACGCCGTAGCGATAGAAGAGATCGAGGCCGGCGAGGCAGGGCTCGTCGAGAAGGTACCAGATGTTTTCGGAGAGATAGGTGCGGATCGTTTCGCGGGGGACGGCGATGCGCGCGGACCACTCGTCGGCAAGCGCGTCGATGTGGGCGAGGCCCTGGTCGCGGGAGCGCTGGAAGTCGTCGACGATTTGGGTGGACGGGATGCGTGTGGCCTCGATCGCTTCGGGGCGCACGGCCCAGAAGGCGGAGACCCAGACTGTTCCGGTCAGATCGTGCCACTCATGCGCGAGATCGAGGTAGACGAGGCGCTCGCTGGTGCGGTGGTGGCGGGCTTCGCGGTCCTCAAGGGCGAAGAGAGCGGGATCGCCGATGAGGAGTGCAGCGTCGGCGTCCTGCAGCATGGCTTCGAGGTCGGGCGGGTGCGGTACGAATGCCGGCTCGATCTGCCAGAAGCGGGTGAAGAGGATGCGGGTGTAGACGGCCGAAGTGAGTGAGGCGGTATCGAGGGCCACGCGGCGGATGCCGGCGATTCCGTCGGGATGGCGCACGACAAGAAGGATCGAGCGCACGCGATCGCGCGATGCGATAGCGCAACCGGGGATGACGGCGAGCGAGGGCGTGAAGGCCAGCGCGGAGACGGGGACGAGTCCGATGTCGGCTGCGCCGGATGCGAGCTTTTGAGCGCACTCGGCGGGAGTGTCGGAGGAGAGCAGGTAGCGATGGCTGAGGCGGGAGCGGTCGGGCTCGTGCTCGAAGCTCCACATTAGAGGTGCGGGATTCAGGAAGTGGATGGCGGAGACGCGGAGGAGATCGGGCGGCACTGGTTAGTGTAGCAATGAAAATCAGGGGGTCGATCCCTGCGTATGTTTTTGATTCTGCTGCCAGGGTTCTGGGGGCAGGCCCTTTCTGTTAACTAAGTGTTTAATGGGGTTGCAGCGATTGCGAACTGCGTGAGGATTCAGCCGATTTTTTCAAGGTGCCGCGAGGGGGAAATCCTGGGATCGCGGAGATGCAACGGGGATTGTCTGGGGGGCAGGCGGTCTCCATGGTTTGAGGGTGGGGAGTTGGGGAAATTGAGGCACGGAAATCGGACGGGGGACGGTGCAGGAGTTAGGAGAGGCGGGGAGCAGGGAGAAGGAGCGGGAGATACTTTCTGGATGGCCGGCCATCCACAGTGCGGCGAGCGATTTTGGCTGATGTTACCGGTTGACACATGGTTGGGTAAAGACAAGCCGACTTGTCGGGCCTAACCAGCCTGAGTAGGGAAGACGAGATAACTCAAGTTGCGCACGCAAAACAAATTGAACTGCTTGCGACATTGCTTGGTGCCCGGCCCACTCCTCCGTGGAAGGATCAACCCCGTCAATGGGGTCGCTCTTTGAGGCGTTGTCGCTACACTTCGAATGATAATGCTGGTATGAAACCAGACGCGGAGTACCTCAAGACTTTGCTGGGCGCGTTTCGGAACGCTCCCCATCCGACCACCGACATTGAAGAATTGAAGGAAGCAGGCCTCGACTATGAGGAGCCTATCTTCGAGTTTCATATGCACCTGTTGGTGGATGGCGGATATATCGAGAGCGAGTTGGGGCCACGGGAGTTTGGTCTGAGCCGAGGCGTGGATGGCTACGTATCGTGGTCGGTCATTCCGCTACGCCTCACCGCCGCAGGACATGAGTTCGCGGAAGGGCTTGAGAACCCGAAGGCGTTTGAGACTGTGCGCAAGGATTTTGTTGGGGCAAGCCTCTCCACGATCAAAGATGTCGTGGTCGGCGTCATCAAGGCCGAGATCAGCAAGCATACGGGATTGCACCTTTGAGGGGACGATGGACGAGACGAAAGCAGGTGGGCTCTGTTCGTGTGGAAGCGGTTTACCGTTCCGGCGGTGCCACGGATCGGTGATGAGCAATGCAGGGGAAATTCCTCTCGGCAAGGGCGACCCGAACGCACCGGAAGAACGCGTGTCGCTCGTCGGGTTTCCGGGAACCTACCAGACGCTCCACATGATGTATCACTTTAAGGGTGACGATCCGCGCAATGCTCTCCCGCCGGGCGGCACTCCGGGACTGTACGAAGTGACATTCATCCTGCACCGGCCCGGCTACAAGCTGCAGGGTGAACACAACTTCTCGTTCTCGTCGGGACTGCGCGGTGATTCTCACCTTGCCATCAGCAAACCCGCATACGCTCCCCCTGGGAACCCGGATGCGGATCAGATCCTGATTGGCGGCAACACCGAAGACGGACACTTTCAGTTCACGGGATTTCCAAATGAAAAGGGCTACCTCGGCAAGCTGGTAACGGCTCCGTTCAAGGCCAAGGATCGCGCTCATGCCGAAGGGATTGCCTATCGCGCCATTGCATCGTCTCTGAGCAACATGAGTCTCCATCTGGATATTCCGTTGGAGATCGGCGTTCGGGAAACGAAGGAACTGTTCGAACGGCAGCACGTCGATTAGCCTAACGTCTCCGTATCTCGAAGCGCCGATGGCGATCCACGCGATGACGAATTTCGGGCCGGAGTTCCGCAGCTATGCCGCACTCTATCGCGAAGCGCTCAACACGGACACGCCGGTCTACCAGTTTCTATGCCTCTTCAAGATCATTGAAGCGCTCCGCGCACGGCGAACCCGCTTGGCGCGCGATGCCAAGAGGAATGGCGGCACCTACACGGCGCCCGTGGAACAGATGCCCAACAGCGAAGCGGAAGTGCGCGTATGGCTGGAGGGCCTGTTTTATATTCGCTGCGAATTCGATCTCTCCACGCTGCAAGCGGCGGTGCCTCAAGAGTTGCGCGGCCGTACGGCTCCGGATGTGATCGAGAACGTCCTGAATCCGTTGCGGGTTCAGGTAGCCCACGCCTTGTTCGGCAACAGTGGCGAGCTACCGTTGTCCTCCGACGATCTGACGCATACGCACAAGGTCACGCAGAAGCTCCTTGTGACAAAGTGCCTGGCTCGGAGGATGCTAAAAAATGATTTTCCCAGAGACTTTCTGAATCATCTGCCCGGCTAGCAAGCGGAAGCCCTCAGATAGAGTCGCTATCGAACAGCCCTGACACACGTGTTGAAAGCGTACCTGTGCCAAGCAGCAGGACCCGTCTTTCAGCGGGATTCACACCGCACCCACACTGAGGTGGTCAGTCCTCAGAAACGCGCATCGCGTGAGGTTTCCGCGCTGGCAAGTTCAGCGCGAATCATCGAGGGTTGCGCCCTGACATTTCCGCTTTGAGCCCGACAAAGAGGCACGCGAGGGATGGCTCGCCTGCAAATCGAATAATGTGACACAATGTGACACATGAAGACGATCTCGATCCGCGAGCTTCACCAGGCCACTGGGCGATGGGTGCGGCAGGCGCAGGCCGGAGAGGTTTATGTGACCGAACGCGGGCGGCTGATCGCCAGAATTGTTGCGGCGTCGCCCCTCCCGGCACAGCCGTTCTTCGCCAATCCCACCTATACGCGGGCCTTCCTCCGCCAACGCACGCGCCTGCGGGGCGGAACCGATTCGACGGCAATCATCGGCGAAGACCGGGACCGGGAAGTCCGGTGATCTACTTCGACAGCAGCTACCTCGTCCGGCTCTACTACCAGGATCCGGGCGCCGAGGAGGTTCGCGCGCTGGCGGCCACCGACCACCTGGCCTGCGCAGCGCATGGGCAGGCCGAAACGATCGCCGCGTTCCATCGCAAGCTGCGCGAAGGGGCCATCCGGGCTGCCGCCTATGCCGCTGTTGTTGGCCAGATGGAGGCGCACATCCAGGCCGGCGCTTTCCGATGGATTCCACTCAGTGCGGACATTCTTTCCCGCATCCGAAAAACCTGCGAGAAGGTGCCGGCAGCCGTGTTTCTGCGTGCGGCCGATGCTGTCCATCTGGCGACGGCGGCCGAATCCGGTTTCCGCGAGGTGTATTCCAATGACGCCCATCTGCTGGCCGCGGCCAAACATTTCGGCCTCGCGGGGAAGAACGTCGTCTGATGGGCTGTTCGCCAGGTTGTGAAGCCATGCCCCTCCCGTTTTCGTGGCTGAGCCGGAAAAGGCGATCGGGCGGAGGGGGCGTCAATTTCGGCGCAGGCGGGGCCCATCGGTAATCTTGACCGTTTGGGAAAGGCGCGGCTAAGCTCCGGGCAATGCGTCCGGAAGAGGGGCGTGATTCCTTCTCAAGTGCGTTCCGGCTGGATTCTCCTGGATGGCGACGCGGGAAAGTTCGTACTTGTGTATTTGATTGCCAGCCGCAGCCGGACTCTGTACTGCGGGGTCACCAATTCCATTCGGCGGCGCACGGGGGAGCACAAAGGTGGATTCGGCGGGTTCAACGCGAAATACAACTGCGGCCGGCTGGTATGGTTCGAGGAATTTCAGTCTATAAACAACGCCATCGCGCGCGCGAAACAAATTAAGCGGTGGAGGCGGGAGAAGAAGGTGGCGTTGATTGAGCGAGAGAACCCAACATGGGAGGATCTCAGTGCGAAGTGGTAGTGAGGGAAAAGCAGGTCCCTCCACTGCGCGCTTCGCGCTCCGGTCGGGATGACAAGGTTATTGTGGTGACGGAACAACTCGCTGCGGTCGGGATGACAAGCTCGTTTGAGGAGCGGCATGCGTGGGTGGCTCTTGCCATGACGCCGGGCGTCGGGCCGCGGCGGCTGCTGCGCGCGGTGGAACGCTGTGGGTGCGCGGCGCGGGTGTTGCATCTTCCTCTGACAGAACTGGAGGGCCTGCAGCTTCCTGCGCAATCGGCGCAGTTTATAGCGTCGGGTGAGGCGGCCCACGCGGCGGATCAGGAGCTCGAAAAGCTGGCTGGGACGGGCGCGACGATCGTGACGTATCACGACGAGGCTTACCCG
>PMSS01000273.1 GCA_003167515.1 Acidobacterium sp.
AACCTCGTCCACCTCGGCCACAACGTGCGCGTCGGACGCAATGTCGTCATCGCCGCTCAGACAGGCGTTTCCGGCTCCAGCGGCATCGGCGACGACGCAGTGGTCGGCGGCCAGGTTGGCATCGGGGATCACGCCCACATCGGCGAGCAGGTCATTCTCGGCTCCGGCTCCGGTGTGCTCACGCACAAGAAGGTCAAAGGGCCGGGCATCGTCTTCTGGGGCCGGCCGGCCCGTCCTCTGCGCCGGTACCTTAGAGAATTAGCCGCACTCGCACGGCTCGCTCGCACATCGAATGACAAGGAGGAGCGATAGTGGCGGTCATCGTCGTTGGCGGACATTCGCGCAACATCGGCAAGACCTCGGTGGTTGCGGGGCTGATTTCTCGTCTGCCTGAGTTCCACTGGACCGCCTTCAAGATCACCCAGTACGGTCACGGTTTTTGCACGGCGGACGGCAAACCCTGTCAGTGTCAGACAGCTGATTCCTGCGTCTCTGTCAGCGCCGAACACCAGCCGGCGAGCGGCACCGACACTTCTCGCTATTTGGCTGCTGGCGCCACTCGCTCCATCTGGGTCCGGACCCGTATGGGCATGTTGGCTGACGCCATGCCGCGTATCGAAAAGGAACTCGCGGCTTCCGAAAACGCGATCCTCGAATCGAACAGCATTCTTGAATTCCTGCGGCCCGACCTTTACCTCACCGTCCTCGACTCGACCGTCGCCGACTTCAAGGATTCGGCTCGGCGGTTTCTTCCTCTTGCCGATGCGGTTTTGGTTTCGTCGCCCGGCGAAGGGTCCGCGGCTACAAACCTCCCGTCGGACGGCAAGCCCTGGTTCCAAATCTCTCCGCCGACGTACATTAGTGGCGCGCTGGTCGAGTTCGTGCGCGAGCGGGTTGCGGCGGCAGCGACCCGGTAAGGTGCCCCCCCTCCCCCCGTATCGACAGCCCTTGAAGGCGCGTAAGTATATGAATTTACTGGGTTGGTCATATTTGGGGTCACGCTTATGCATTTGATTCCAGGGTACTTGCGGGTTTCTATTGTGTTTTCAAATCGATGCGGGTGGCCTGAAAACGGGTGGCGTCTATGTATTTGATTCGAAAATGCAAGTTGTCAATCAATCTGATTCCAAAGTACTTAATTGTGGGCTTGGAGCTGGGGGCTCCGAGCGGGGAGCAAAAAGCGGCCGGCTCCGGACAGTGACTCCGGGCAATAAAATGGCCTCGCTTGAGCGAGGCTTCGTCCGGGGTTTCGCCCCCGGCCGCGGGGAGAGTTTTTTCTTTACCCCCTATTCTTAGAATACCAAGTCCGGGCCAAAAAACTGCCAACTTTTTTGGAGTGGGCTGGCGCGTAAGTCGCGTGGAATGTTGGGTCATTACTTTGGATTTCCGCCTGGGGCCTTGACAGATTATCCTCATGGCGAGAGGACACTCATGGCGACAGCCTCGCAGATTTCAGAGAAACAGCCTCATCGGGTCCCCCTCGAGGTCTATCTTCGCTGCTCCGATTGGGAGCCCGACGCCGAATACGTTGACGGCGAGATCGAGGAGAGGCCGGCCGCGACATACGATCACTCCTCCTGGCACAGTGCCATTCTCGGCTTTTTCTCTGACCGCGGGCCGGAATGGAATATCAGAGTGAGGCCGTCGCTACGCGTCCAGGTGTCCGCAACCCGCTTCCGGGTGCCCGATGTGACCATTCTGGACCGGAACCAACCGGTCGAGCAGATTGTTACTCATCCTCCGATCGCGGTCTTGGAGGTTCTTTCTCCCGAGGACAGACACGCCCGATTCACGCGCAAGTTACAGGACTACGAAGCGATGGGGATTCGGCAAATTTGGGTGATCGATCCGGAGGGCCCGTCGATCCAGCGTTATCGGGACGGTCATCTGGCGCCGAGCAGTTTGTTCGATGAGCCGGAGAGAGGAATCCGCTTCGAACTGCGGGAAATTGAGGCTCTTCTGGATTAGTGTCCTGAAGTTCCACCGGACTGAAAAGCCCTTTTTTTTCCGAGATGGGGTTTCGCCGGGTTAAAACCCGGCGCTTTCTCAAGCTCCTCGTGCAGGGAGGGGTGGGATGGGACTTGTTTCGCATTGGACCTAAGGCGGGCGCTTCGCGCTCTCCCGGGTCTCAAGATCGAGACCCGGGCCAGCCGGCCAGCACAGCCAGGAAGACCTGCAACACGCGCTCACGTTTCATGATGGCCTCGTCTGTCGAGAGTAAACCTCACGGAGGGCTGATGGGTGCAACTCTTATGACCCGAATGGGGAGCGAAGTCACAGTCTTTCGTGTTCTGGGGGTAAGGTCGACTGACATAACGAGTCCGGTAACACATCGCCCTCCTGTTTACTGATGCGTAATTTCCGCTGATGTCGGTATTACGGCATCAGGTGGAGGGCTAAGGGGCGTCGGGAGCTTGCCTGCAATCGAGCGCCTCTGTCCTGGACTTGCCTTTGAGCTTATTCACAGCAGCCATGTAGTCTCTCGGATGAGCTTCGTATATGTCGCTCGCCAATCCGCAGAGCCATGGCCATTCGTCTACGTCCACGAAGTCGAAGGAGTGAATCATTTCAAGGAATCTGGGTAGCCTCTCAGGATTTCGCTTGAGTGCGCCCGCCAGGCAAGTGTAGAACGCGTTGTAGGCGTTAGTCACTGCCATGTCCTGCCTCTGCACCACACCCTGACGATCATAAATATCCTGCGCATCGTAGAGCGACTCCATCTCCGTCCCGTTGCTTGGCATTGCATCGAACAGGACAGAATCGGCATTAACTCCCCGCAGTTCGCAATACTTTGCAGCATGGACGGCATTGTGAGGGAAATCTTTCGGATCCCGCTCCCACTGGGTGTCTAGCTTCGTCAAATTGGTCGCCCTAGCAAGGGTTCCCAGGGAATCGCTGATCGACATACGAAGGTGGCCTTGCGTATCTTGCGATTGCGAAGCGGCAGCTACGAGGAACAGGAAAAGCGCAGCGAAGGTCTTTGCCACCAGCCCATTGTAAAAGCAGAATGCCGTAATGTCGGCAATTGGGAAGTTTCGGCTGGTTGATTTCCGGCTTTGCTACGATCCGAAGGGCTCACGCTTCATCGAGCCATCGCGCTGCTTCACCAGCATCTCGACTTTGCCTTCGGCTTCTTCCAGCTGCTTGCGGCATTCAGCGGAGAGGCGGGTGCCCTCTTCAAACAGCTTCACAGAATCCTCGAGACTCAGGTCGCCGCGCTCCAGGCTCGCGACAATCTCTTCGAGCTTCGTCAGCGATTCCTCAAAGCTGGCCAACTCGGGTCTCCTCGGGCTTTGGGACGGGGGCAGCATTGCTGCCTTTCACGCGAGACGGCAGCACAGCGGCCAGAACCTCGGCTGCGGCGCTGTAGCGTCCGAAGGGGGCGCTTACCTGCACACCCTCGACCATGGTTCGGGCTGCTGCCAGCATTTCCTGGGCGATGCGAATGCCCTCGGCTCGCGCAGCTTCCGGTGACGATGCGCGCTGCATGCGCAACAGAATTTCATCCGGAACGCTGACGCGGAGATCGTTCTTCATAAACTCGGCATTGCGCAGGCTGGTGAGCGGCCAGATGCCGGCAACCATGGGGATGCGGAATCCCTCGATGCGCTTGAGAAACGTCTCAAGAACTCGCAAATCGAAAACCGGCTGGGTGACGCCGTACTCCGCGCCGGCTTCAACCTTCCATGCGAAGCGGCGGACTTCGTTGTCGAGGTCGGGCACCCCCGGGTTGGCGGCGACGGCAATGGTGAATCCTGTCGACGCGCCAATGGGATTGCCGCCAATGTCCAGCCCGTGGTTCAGCCGGTGCACAATATTCACCAGCCCGATGGCGTCCACATCATAGACAGCGGTCGCGTCAGGATAATTGCCGAGCTTGGGCGGGTCGCCGGTGAGGCAGAGAATATTTTTGAGCCCGATCGACGAGGCGCCCAGCAGATCGCTCTGAATGCTGAGCACGTTTCGGTCGCGGCAGGTGTAGTGCAGGAGGGTCTCGATCCCGGTCTTCTGCTGGATCTGAATGCAGAGGCTCTGCGCGCTCA
>PMSS01000316.1 GCA_003167515.1 Acidobacterium sp.
CTGAATGGTCACAAACAGGCAGAGCTGCCGGGCTTCAACGTGGTTCGTTGCTGGACTTTCGGCCGCCTCGCCACCCCCGTGCGTCTCGTGAACGCCATCCGGCAAATCAAGCCTGACGTAGTGTGGTTCAATCTTGTCTTCTCCAGCTTTGCGACTCCGGAGAACCCAGTAGCCGCATTCGCCGGATTGTCCGCACCGGCTCTTACTCGAGCTTGCGGATTTTTTACGCATATCACACTGCATCACGTTCTCGAGCACGTGGATTTTGTTGCGGCTGGAGTCCGCTGGGAACGGCTTTACCGCATGGGCACGGACATAGCAACCCGAGCTCTGCTGAAGGCTAATTCCCTATCGGTACTGCTTCCTGGTTATCAACGCACTTTGGCTTCGAAATATGCCGCGGAAAACGTACTGCTTGGTACGCATGGCACATTTGCATCCCGGCCGAGTGCTCCCGACTTTACGAAGCGCGGCAACCCTGACCTTCGTATTCTGGCGATCGGACATTGGGGAACCTACAAACGTCTGGAGACGTTGATGGAGGCGTTCCCCCTTGTCCTGGAGAAGGTACCGAACGCACAGTTAGTCGTTGCGGGAGCGAACCATCACACCAAGGCCGGCTATTGGGAGTCGATCCGCGCAGCGCAGCCTGCGCACCTACCGATCGACTTTCGCGGATACGTGCCCGAGGAAGACATTCCTGACCTGTATCAAACCACGTCGGTGCTGGTAATGCCCTACGATTCGGCGACCGGATCGAGCGGCCCGGCCCATCAGGCGTGCGAGTATGGGGTGCCCATCGTCTCCGCCGATGTCGCAGACCTGCGTGAGATGGCGGTGGATGAAGACATGGCCGTCAGCTTCTACGAAATCGGCAATGCGGCCGATCTTGCGGCACAATTGATCACAATCCTGCAGTCTTCTGAGTTGCAGCGGCGCATGGCGGAGCATAACTACACCGCCGGCGTGCGCATGACAATGAGCTGTGTTGTCCGTAACTATCTTCGCTGGTTCGAACTGCAACGCTGCAAAAAGGCCATCTGTAATGGACAATGGGTTGCGTCCCGCAAACCGGGCTGGTTAAGCGCTTCGACTTCGCCAGAAACTCCCACCGACCCTAACTGGCCGTCGCCGCCAGGCCTTCTCGATGGGGCTGGAGATCGCGGGGATCTCCAGCGCGCGCTCGAATCAACGGGAGATACAGAGTTCACCGCCAGCGTCGCAAATTCGCCAGTGTGGAAGCCACCGAGTACATCCAGGGACAGGTCTGATGTCGACCAATACGCGTCGGGCCCAACTTTCGAACCTGAGTGCTGAGCCAGGCCGCCGAATCGCAAGTTACGTATCGAGTCGTATCGCGCTGACCCGATAGCGGGTGCCAAAGAGTCTGCTACCAGATGCCCTTGTCGCTGCCCGTGACCTTTTGCCCGACGAGCGCTGCCGTGGCCAGCCATGGCAACAGGCCAAGGCGCGCGCTGCTCTGCAACTCGCGTCTGCGCAAAAGGCCGGTTAGCTGCGAACCATAGAGGCTTGCGGATTGGGGCAGAATCGGAATGCGCAGGAATTCACGAGCATAGTAGACCTGCTCGCCGCCGAACCGAGCGGCCACTCTGACTCCTGCCGGCAAATCAAGACCCGACCCGCGACATTGCTGCACGTAATCGGAGACGATGACGAGATAAGTTGCGACGCCCTCCCAGATGCCAGCCTCCTGTGCCGCACGCCGGAGGTCGTCATAGTCCACGGCGCCACTTTCAACAAGACCGGCACTGTCGACGATGTCACAGAGGCGGAAATAGAAGTGGCGATACATGCGCTGCAGCGTAGAGATCATCAGACGATGGGATACGGACGGCACGCGAAAGCGGCGGCCTTCGATCTCAGCCCGGCGTGCACGCTGCGCCAGTGAGCCGGCGAGGACGACTTGTTCTCCCGTTTGTCCCAAGCGGCCTACGTGGATTTCAACCGCTTCAGGAAGCCCGGGGATAACGAAGTTCCATTTGCATGCCAGCCGATCCCCCCAGCTGCGTGGAGCCATTTGCGCACGGAACCGCCTCTTCATGAGATCGGTAACTTTGGCCGATTCGGCGTTTGTGTACAGATCGAGGTCGCTGCCCAGATCGGGCCAGTGATCGAGCGACTTGATCACCGTCGCGTCGCTTCCCTCCTCTTCGAACGCAGCACATATGGAATGCAGGAACGGCAGCGCATTTTGAATGCGGGCCTGTTCCGCGGCGAGCGCGGCAGCCGCCCATTCCGCACGCATCCCATCCAGCGCGTTGCGCGCGATGGCGAGAAAGCGCTCCATCCCACGCACAACGACATGGTTGGAACTTGCCAGGGCAACTAACCCGTCGAAGTCGGCCCGGCTGAGATTCAGGAGTTGAGAATCGAGAAGGTTGATATTCCGGGGTGCGGCTGTTCGGCTCGAATCCGGCGATAGCAACAAGTGAGAAAGCAGAATCATCGACTGCTTCGATGGGAAGACAGAGGAGTTAGTCATACTGGCAGAAATCCCCGAGGTCAAATGTCACTGTTGCGGCTGTGGCGCCGGCGGTGTCGAATATGGTGTTGCATTGCCAGGCGAATGCGGCTGAGCAGGCACAGGCTTCGAGGTCGCTACAGGCGTGCCGTCGCGATGCAAGAGCTCGATCGGACCCGTCTGCCGGTGGCGAGCTTCGCGTTCCTGATCGAGCTTGCTTTCGGTTTCCTCGTCGTTCCTTGAGGCAACAACGACAAGCGCGTTCCCCTCGGCTGCGTGCTGGGTGGCGAGCCCGACTGGCGTGTGGGCATCGTTGGCCTGCTGCGCTTTTGCGTAGAAGAATTCCGCGGTTTCAATATCGCCATCGTGCTCGGCAACGTAACCAGCATTGTTCAGAGAAAAGGCGCTGTAGGGGTTGAGCGAATAGGCCTGGAGGAAATCCTGGCGCGCTGTGCTCCAGTCGTTGCGATTGATCGCCGCAACGCCACGCGAGGCCAGCAGCGCTGCGCGCGCGTCTTTGTTGTTGAGGTCCTGAATGCGCTGTTCGAGCCGCTGCGCATTGGCTGCCGCCATCTGGCTAACCGGCCGGCCACGCCACGCGCCGGTCAGAGTCACGACAGCGGGTTCGGTGGAGCGCGATGCCGCAGCCGCGTCGTAATCCCGTAACGCCTGGTCGTAGTCTCCAACTGCTTCCTCAGCTACGCCGAGGTTATTGAGCGTGAAGCTGTTTTGCGGATCGATCTTCAGGGCTGTTTGAAGCAGGGTGACAGCCTCGGCGCCCCGATTTTGGGATAGCAAGCTCATCGCGTCGAAATTCATGCGGTTCACCCGCATCGGTGCATCCTGGAGATTATTCAGGGCGTAGCTCATCCGCTTTCCCTGCAGATCTTTCTCGTTGCTTTCTTCGATGAAGGCGTCGGTACCCTGCTCCGAAGCCAGCTTGTAGAAGCTCTGAGCCCGGTCGAGCTGGCCCTGCAGTTCGGCGATGTAGCCAAGATTGTTGAGCGTAAAGGGGTCGGATGGATCGTAGAGATAAGCCTTGTAAAAAATGGCTTCAGCCTTCTCATACTGTTGCCGGCGGACGGCGTCGACGCCGCCGCGATTGAGCCGCTGGACGGGTGTGAGCTCGCTGCGTTTCGGAATGGTGATTTTGAGATTCTGGGCTTCGCAGTGCAGCACTCCAAAGCAAAAAGTGAGTGCCACGGGAACGAACCATATGAACCGTTTAGAGATCATGTGCGTTCTTCCAACCTGCACACCAGGCACTGTTTGCTCCCCCATTTGCGACATATGAGTGGGATGCGAATGCGCAAAATGTGTTGCCGAATGGGCGCACAAAAACGCGCTTCAAGGGCCCACTGGGCCAACCGCGACTCGCCGCGACTCATCCAACCATCGCTGAATCTTCCGGCAGTGGGGATGAACTGGATGCGGCGCTATCTTACACCGGCACTACTCACCATTCTGACGTTGAGTCCGCGGCTGTTCGCGCTCTCCGATCCTGAGCACGGGTCCGGTACGACCCCTGCGGCGACAGGAGCCGTTTCTGCAGTCGCTGCCGCCGATCCTGACATGGCGGCGGATACAGTACCTGGTTTTTTGCCTCCTTTGCCTTCGGCGCCCCGCGGAAAAAGCACCGTGATTGGGGGTGTGATTCGCGATGTTGACCCCGTCCGCGACCAGATGACGCTGAAGGTCTACGGCGGCGGTCGCCCGATGAAGATTCTTTTTGATGAGCGCACCCAGTTCTATCGCGACGGACTGAAGAAGCCGCTCAGCGATCTGCACCCTGAGGAGCATGCGTCGGTCGAGACCATCCTGGATGGAGACAATGTGTTTGCCGTCAGCGTGCACATGCTGTCGCACACCGCTCAGGGCGAATGCCAGGGACAGGTGCTGGCTTTCGATCCTCGCAACGGAACATTGACGGTGCGTAACACACTCTCAGGAGAGCCGATCCAGCTCCGCGTGGAGCCGCAGACGACCATCGCCCGGATGGGCCAACCAGCGTTCGCTTCGGCGCAAACGGGCACCTCCGACCTGATGCGGGGCGCTTTGATTTCGGTCAAATTCGAGTCGAACAATGGAGGGGGCGTGGCCGATGAGATTTCGATTCTTGCCACGCCAGGATCGGGGTTCTACTTCAGCGGCGACGTAACCTTCCTCGATCTGCACGCGGGCCTGATTGCGCTGACCGATCCTCGCGACCAGAGGAGCTACACGATCGCCTTCGATCCTTCTCGCTTCCCGGCCAGCCGCGAACTCCACGAAGGCTCACATGTGAGTGTGAACGCAAGCTTCGATGGCAGTCGCTACGTCGCGAGCAAGCTGAACGTCTACTAGTGGCTTGTCGCAGAGACTTCGNNATTTTCATGGCGGTGCTAACGAAATCCTCGCGACAGGCCACTAGAAGGTGCTGTAGCTGGACCCCGGGTTTCCGCATTCGGCGTTCAACGACTTGCCCAGAAACAGCGACGCCGCCCGAAGGCGGCGTCTGATACTGCTCGTTATCCGATCGAATCTAAAGTGTGGATTCGATCTCGAAGCCCCACGCTTCCAGCAGCGATTCGGGAATGTACTTCGAGTTCCGGTTGCGGCGAGCCCACTCGCGCAGGCGAGTGGAGCGAACATACTGATCCGGGGTGAGCTTAAACTCCTTGACCACCTGCTCAAAGGAAGTCACGGTGGGCACGACCGGGCCGATAGGCTCCGGCTTGCCCCAGTTGGGATTGCCACGACGCTTTGCCATGTATTATTTACCCTCTACCGTTGATGAGTGACGTTACTAAAATCCGGGGGGACAGCAGACCTCACCGCGAAGTCACAAAACTTTACTATTATAGGTATTTTTTCTATGGAAATCAAGAGGAAAATGGCGGCCTGCGCTTACCTTTTTTGGAACTAACCACTTCCCTTATCAATTAGATGTCAAACCGGCACGAAACGGTTCCCACCCGGAAGCGAATGGGTGTGCTGGTTCTCCAGGGATGGAAAGCCGGTCAGCGCCGTACACTGGCCATCGAATAAAACTGACCGGAGGATCGGGATTTGCCGACAAGATTTGAGCGTTTGCGACCGTTTGTCGCCCTCACAAGCCGCGTTATCCTGGGCGCCATCATGCTCGCTCATGGCTGGAGCAAGGTCATTCCGCGCGGCTCGCTCTACAACTTCGCGCACATGGTCGCTCACCTGGGACTTCCCTACTGGCTGGGCTACGTCGCCGCCTTTACAGAGTTCTTCGGCGGCATTGCGCTTATCCTGGGTTTGCTCACGCCCATTGCCGCTCTCGGCGTTGCCATCGAGATGGCCGTCGCCATCGTGAAAGTCAACCTTCGGCGTGGCCTCACGGGCACTCAGGGATATGAACTTCCGCTGAGTCTGTTCGCTCTGGCGTTGCTGATTCTGGCAGACGGTCCGGGGTACCTTGCGGTGGATCGAGTGCTGTTTCGGGGAAAATAATGGCGGCTCTCACGCCGGCAAGCTGTCCAGGAACTCCGCGGCGGCGACCACCGTCCCGCGACGGGGGAAGAACCTCTCGAGCAACGCCGCGTGCACCTCTTCGTCCTGGTCGGCGCAACAGTCTCTGAGCACGATGATGCGATAGTCGCTGTCGGCGGCGGTGAGCAGCGTTGAAAGAACCACACCGCTGGTCGCGATTCCAAAGAGGACCAGCGTTTCGATCTCTTTGGCGCGCAGAATCAAGTCGAGAGCGGTTCCCGTAAAGGCGCTCACGCGATGTTTGGTAATGACGATGTCCTCGCCAACCGGCGCGACGGCTGGATGGATCTGGCCCGCCTCCCCCTGAAAGAGGCGCTGGCGCTCGACGGAATTCCGGATCGAGGCGAAAAGCGGTTGCGCGTACCGATCTCCGGAAATCCGGGGCGGAAGCCCACCTGCACGTGGATGATTGTCATGCCGCAATCGCGGGCTCGCCGCAGCACCTGCGCCGCTCGCTGGGTGAAACCCTCCTGGTCTCCCGCGTAGAGTGCAAGAATGCCGGCCTGCATATCCATACTGAGTACTGCGGTACGGGCCGGGTCCAGAGAAACATCGACGGCCATTTTGCTTCTCCCCTTTTCCGCTTATTTGTCGAGTGAGAACTGGTATTCAACGATCGTCTTCAACTGATCGTAGGATACGGCGAGCATTGGTAACGAGCGCCCATCGATGAAGAGCGTCGGCGTCTCATTGATCTTCAGCTCCTGACCCAAATGCATCGAGGCATCGACAGCAATCTTGCCCGCCGGCGAATTGGCACAGGCGGCGATCTTGTCCGGATCGGCACCGGCCGCGTTTGCTGCATTTCTCAGGGCCTGATCGGCACCCTGGCCTGCCAGGTCGTTCTGCGCGGCAAAGACTGTGCTCGCATACTTGAAGAAGGCTTCGCTGTTGCCCTGCTGCGCCACGCATGCTCCCCAAACCGCAGCTTTGTAGGCCTCGGGATGGATATTCACCAGGGGAAAGTTCTCAAAGACAAACCGCGCCTGGGGGAAATCCTGAACCAGCTTCTCCGCGATCGCCTGGGCGTCCTTGCAGTGGGGGCACTGGAAATCGGCGAACTCGACGAGCTCGAACTGCTTGCCGGCCGCGCCGCGCGAAGGGCCATCGGCCCGCTGTTGCAGGAGCCGGTAGTTGTTCTCAAACGGATGCGCTCCGAAGTCGAGAACGGAGTCCTGCGTGATGAGGTGCTTCCCGTCGGGTGTGACGAAGAACGCGAGGGTGGCGGCCTGCTGGGCACTCTGCTTCTCGGCCACCAGGATTGTGACTTTGCTTACGCCGGGAGCTGTGGTCTTTTGAATGCCGTACAGCTCCCATACTCGATTGGGGTCGTAGCCCCACGACGTTTTCAGGAAGGACTCGACATCAGCCTTCGTGGGCGAAGCGGCATCGAAATTGGCCACGTTCACCGGGGGGAATTGCGGCTCAGCAGGCGCGGCGGGAGTCGACGGCATCTGCTGGGGTGCGGGCGCGGAGGGTGGCTCCGACTGAGCCCAGCACAGAGGTACGGCAAAGACGAGCGCAACGAGCGCGCAGGAGAAGGAACGATAATACATACAGTCCTTTCAGCGTTAGTCTTAAACTTGTACTTTAGCTGCTATGGGAAAGCGCCGCCCCATCCCGAAGGCCTTGGACGTCACTTTGAGCACGGGCGCGGCTTGCTGCCGTTTGTATTCGCTGCGCTCTACCATTTTGACTACGGTTCGCACCATTTCGAGATCGAGCCCGTGCTCGGCGGCAATGGTCTCCGGCGTCGCGTAATGTTCAACATAAGCTTCAAGGATTGGGTCCAGCACTTCGTAGGGTGGCAGCGAGTCCGTATCTTTTTGTCCAGGGCGCAGCTCCGCCGAGGGCGGCTTCTCGATGATCGCACCGGGGATCACTTCCCTCTCGGCATTTACGCACCGGCACAAATCGTAGACCCGCGTCTTGAAAACGTCTCCGATCACCGCCAGCGCGCCGACCATATCTCCGTAGAGCGTGCAGTAGCCGGTAGACATCTCGCTCTTGTTGCCTGTGGTGAGCACCAACGCATTGAACTTGTTCGAGAAGGCCATCAGCAGCGAACCGCGAATCCGGGACTGAACGTTCTCTTCGGTGATATCCGGCTCGCGCCCCGCGAATACCGGCTCCAATGCGTGATTGAACCCGCTGAAAATCTCATCGATGGGGATGACTTCGTAACGGATGCCAAGATTCTTTGCGAGCTGGCGGCTGTCGTCGATCGACCCCGGCGATGAATAGGGACTGGGCATGCCGAGCGTCGTCACATTCTCCGGACCGAGTGCGCGGACCGCGATAGCCGCCACGAGTGCCGAATCGATGCCGCCGCTCAGCGCAATGACGACTTTCGAAAATCCGCACTTCTGCACGTAATCTCGTGTGCCCAGCGTCAATGCTTCCAGCATGGCTTCGTCTTCGTCGCCAGGCTGCTCGCGCATATCGCCGGACAGCGCATTGAGGTCGGCGAAGATCAGATCTTCCTCAAAGCTTTTCGCCTGGGCGATTACTCCGCCATCCGGACCAATTACCAGGCTCGATCCATCGAAGATCAAGCTGTCGTCGCCACCCACCTGATTCACCATCACCACGGGTGCGTGGTGCCGCTTCGCGATGGCGGCGAGCATTTCCTTCCGCAGCGCGCGTTTATTCCGCCACCAGGGTGATGCGGAGATGTTCAGGATCAGCGACGCGCCCTGCTTCATCAGTTCTTCGACTGGATCGACGTTATACAGCCGGTTCTCCCAGAAGCTCTTGTCATTCCATGCGTCTTCGCAGATGGTGAGGGCGACCGGCTCGCCATTAAGGTGGCAGAGGCGCTGCCGCGCGGCTGGTGCAAAGTAACGCTGCTCGTCGAAGACGTCGTAATACGGCAGCAGCATCTTCGACTGCACAAACTCCACATGCCCGCGTCGGACCAACGCCGCGGAATTCATCACG
>PMSS01000397.1 GCA_003167515.1 Acidobacterium sp.
TCGCCGCCGGGCCGGCGAGCGGGCGCTCATAACGGAAATACCGCATCTCCGGCGTCGCCGCCGCCAACGCCAGCAACACAACTGCCCCGCGCCAATGCATCACGCCCCGGTCCTCATCTTTCGATCCTCACCTGGCGTTCGATTTTCGCAGATTCAGCCAGTCCTTCTGGTAAGCAAAACTCACGCCGAGCAGCAGCGCCCCCAGCCCGAGGAAACTCAGAATCCGATACCCCTGGCTCAGCGTGCTCACGTCCACGATGAATACCTTCCCAATGGCCACCGCCAGCAGCACCAGCCCCTGCCAGCGCAGAAACGCCGTACGCCGCCAGAATCCCAGCCCCAGCAGCACCGCCCCGAAGACCATAAAAAACGCCGAGTAGGTGAACTGCGCATACATCCGGTAGTCGTGCATCAGCGTCCAGTCGCCGCGATAGCCCAGATGCCAGCGCAGGTACCACCAGTACGCGTGAATCTCCCACCCCACCGCCAGCAGGATCAGCACATTCACCGCCAGCCCCGCCGCCCCCGCAATCGTGCGCCAGGTATTTTCCGGCGCGCCCTCCGGCTCCTCCGCATGCGCGCCCAGCCACGCCACAAACGCGCACACCGCAATCGCAAACAGATACGTCCCAAATCTCTCGTTGAAAATCGGCGTCAGCGAAGCCAGCGGATTCACCATCACCAGCGCAAACAGTCCCAGTCCGATGCACACCAGTGCCAGGCCCCGCAGCAACGCCGATCGCACGCGCGCCGCCAGCCACACCAGCGCGCCGCCCTCGGCCAGCCACCCAATCGTCAACCACCGACCATGCGTCTTCAGCGGAATCGCAATCACCAGAAACACCACCGCAATCGTCAGGTGCAGCGTCGATGTCGCCTCCGCGCTCCCATGGATCGCGCCCCGCGCCGGAAAACGCAGCAACAATAAATAGAACGCCGCAAACGCCACCGCCACCCACGGCTCCGCTCCAGCAGAGCCGGCATTTTCGAGCATCAGATAAAACCCGAGAAATCCCAGCCCCGCATTCGCCAGCGGCACAATCACCAGCGCCAGATGATCCCACCCCGCGTGCGTCCCACCACCCTCCACGCGCAGCCGCACCAGCCGCGGCGCCCACGCAAAGATCAAAAAGAACAGCGCCAGAAAAAACGCTGTCGTCCCAAACTCGCTCTGCGAGTAATACTGCAGCGACCACGCCGCGAAAAAGAACACCGTCCCCAGAAACGCCCCGCACAGCAGCCGCGACCACGGCTTCAGCGCCACCAGCACCAGCACCGCCACGTCCAGCAGCAGCAGGTACGTAAACAGCGCGACCTCGTGATTCTCCCCCGTAGAAAGCAGCAGCGGCGTGCTGAAGCCGCCGACAATCGCATACAGCGCCAGCAGCTCGGCGTCCTGCCTCCACGCCAGAAACCCATTGAACGCCGTCACCGCGATCATCGCCCCAAACGCCACCGTCGAATCGACCAGGTGATACAGCGAAAACGCCGCCCAAAGCGACAAATACAAAACGCCGCTGCCAACTGCCTTCAGCGAATAAGAAAACGCCCCGTACCCGCGCGTCCGAAAGCGCTCCGACCACGCAATCAGTCCCGCGCCCGCAACCAGCCCGATCAGCACCCGGCCCAGAGGCCCAATCCAGTGGTTGTCGATCGCCAGCTTCAGGAACCAGGCCGCCGCAATCAGCACCGCCAGAATGCCAATCCGGTTGAACCACTGCGATCCAATGCGGCTCTCGAGCGACTGATCGTCGTGCACGGCTCCCGACGCGCTCGATGCAAACTGCGGCGCCGCAACTGGAGCCTGCACCGGCGCCGCCAGAACAGGTTCTGCAATAACTGCCGGCGCACCAACAGGCTCAACTACGGGAGCCGCAGCCTGCTCCGTCCGCAGCGCAATCCCGTGATCGGCAAGCGTCCCCTCCAGCCGCCGCACCCGCGCGCGCAATTCGGCGATCTGCTCTTCAACACTCCCGTCCGCCCTCGGATCCATTGCCGCCCACTTTACACCGCCCGCCCCACCGAATCCACCAACGCCCGCATCGCGAATTTTCCCGCCGTCCACCGGCTCTCAAGCCAAAAATAAATGGGAGCCGGAATCCCCGGCTCCCACGGAGGAAATCTCTGCCGTCAGTACAGAATCTTCAATCCGAACTGCAGAATCCGAGGCTCAAACGTGCTCGAAATCTGTCCGCCGCTGCTCGGTACGCCATTGGTGATCGCTCCAAGTCCGGGCGCAGCGCCCGTCCCCAGCGTCGACGTAGTCGTCCCCTGCGTCCCGCTGATCGTATTCGGCAGATACAGATTCGTGTGGTTGAACACGTTGTAAGCTTCCGCGCGAAACTCGATCTTCATCCGCTCAATCGGCGTGTTGAACTTCTTGTTCACGTCAAGGTCCGTCTCATAGAACGCCGGCGTGCGCCCCGGATTCCGCGACGCATTCCCGAACGGGCTCAGCACACTGCCCGCCCCATCCTTAATCGGCGGCAGCACGAACGCCGCGTAATTGATGTAGTTCACGTACCCGGTATTCGCCGCGCGCGATGACCGTCCCTGCGTCACCTTCTGCCCCGGCACAATGTCTGGCCGATACTCGTTCGCGCCACGGTACGTCGCCGAAATTTGCTGCGATACCTGCTGCGCGCTGTTCGGCGTATACGTCAGATTGAACGGCGTGCCCGCCTGCATGGTGTTGATCGCGCTGATCTGCCATCCCCCCAGAATCGCATCTCCTGCGCCGTTGATGCTGTTCAGGTGCTGCCGCCCGCGCCCGAAGGGAAGCTCGTAAATCAGGCTGGTCACGTTCGCAATCGGCAGGTTGTAATCCGACTGCGCGTAATCCGCGCCGATGTCATAGGCGTTCTGGGGTGATGGCGTGTTGCCTTCGAGCGACGCCGAGGCATTATCCAGCGAGTGCGACCACGTGAACGAGTTCAGCAGCGTAAGCCCCGCCACCGACCGCTGCTCATACCGCACCTGCAGCGCGTTGTAGTTCGACCAGAACTCGTTCAGCGCCTCGGTAATGTCGCTCGGCCAAGCCGTAAACGGCCGCGCAAACCCGTTCGCCGGATTCTTCTGGTTCCCGTTCAAAAATCCCTGCAGATGCAGTCCATGATTGCCGACGTACGCCACGTCCAGCAGCGAGTTTTTCGCCAGCTGCTCCTGCACGCTCAGGAAGTAGTTCTCCACGTAGCTATCCGGCGTGTTCTTCGGAACCCACGTGATGTTGTCCGTCGCCGGATTGAACGCCGTCACCAGCCCCGATGGGAATCCCTGGCTCGCCGTCGCAAAGCAGCTCGGCGTCGTCGTCCCCGTCTTGATAATCTGCGCCGGCAGCGGAGTGCTGCACTGGTCCGTCGTCGAGGGCTTAATCTGCGTCACCACCGCAAACTGAGCCTGCGGAGCGTTGATGCCCAGAATATCGCCCGATCCAGCCCGCGTGTAGTGCACGTATCCCGTCCCAAAACCCCCTCGAATCGCCGTCCTCGACCAGGGTGCCCAGGCAAATCCTACCCGCGGCATGAAATCCGTCAGGTCAGGATTCACCAGCGTCTTCCCGTACACGCCTCCCGAAGTCACCGGCGTGAAGCTACTCCCCGCCGCCACCACCGTCGGGTTTGTCGTCAGCACCGTCTGCGAAACTGGATCCCAGTTCGAAATGTAGTTGTTCGCCTCCGAGTAAGGCGATCCATACTCCCACCGCAACCCCAGATTCAGCGTCAGCTTCGGCGCCACCTTCCAGTCGTCCTGCGCGTACGCGCTGTCCAGAGTCTGCCGCAGGTGCACCACAAAGTAGTTCGCCAGCTGATAGCTGCTGGTCGCGCCGAACAAAAAATCGGCCCAGTACGTATCGGAAACGGGCGCCGTCGGAGCAGCCGCGCCGCTTGCCGTTGTCGCGCAGGTTGCTGAAATCGCCGCGTCGCACAAGCTGTAGCCGCCCCCGTACGTCCACGATCCATACAGCGGATTGTTGTCGTTTACCGCCATCCAGATGTGCTCATACTCATAGCCGAACTTCAGCGAGTGGTTGCCTTTCACCCACGTCAGGTTCACCTTCGGATCGGCCAGCGCCGGGTTCTGCCACTGCGGATTCGTGCTCTGCCGCCCAAATCCTGTGAACCCCGTAATACCCTCCGACGGCAATCCTCCCGCCACGATGGGGTTCGACGGCAATCCAGGAATCGAAAACGCATCGTCCCCGATCGACAGGTTGTACTTCCCCGCCTTCGTTCGCGACATTCCCAGACGCGCATCCAGAATCGTGTTGGGCCCGAACAAGTGCGTGTAGCCCAGCGCCACCTGCTGGTCCAGAATCCGAATCGTCCCGTTCGTCTGTCCGTCCAGCGGCAGCGGAATCGTCACATGGTTCACGCCCGTTTCTTTCCGGTCGCTGATGCGCAGGAACCATGAACTGTTCGCGCTCTGCTGATAATCCAGCCGCAGGTCGCCTTTGTCCGCGTTATCCGTAAACGGCGCTTCCACCGAGTAATCGTTCGAGTTCAGCCCGGTCGTCGCCAGTCCCGACTGCGGTAGCGGAATCTTTTTGAAGTAGTTCACCACCTCCGCATTCAACGGATCGAACGCCGGCGAAGGAATCGTCGTTCCCGCCGGATACACCGTCCCCGTCACTGGATTCTTCACCGGAACCACCAGCACGCCGTTCAACTCGTTCTGCGTCGGCAGCGTCAGCACGCTTAGCGGCCGCAGCGTTTGCCTGAATCCCTCGTAATCCAGGAAGTAAAACAGCTTGTCCTTCACGAACGGTCCGCCGAAATTCATCCCGAACTGATTCCGGTTGAAGGTCGGCTTAACGAATGGAGTCACCGTGCCCGTGTTGCTCACCACATTCGGCTTGAAAAAACCCTCCGCATTCAGATCCGTATTGCGCAGGAACTCGTACAACGTGAAGTGAACGTCATTGCTCCCGCTCTTCGATGCCACGTTAATCGTGGCTCCTGAAGACCGCCCATACTCCGCGCTCTCGTTGTTCGTCACCACGCTGAACTGCGCCACCGAGTCCGGCGCAATCGCGATGGTCTGGTTATCGAACCCCTGATTGCTCTCCCCGTATGCGTTGTTGTCCATCCCGTCCAGCAGGTAGTTATTGAACATGCTCCGCTGTCCGTTCACGTTGTAAGCGCCCTCGCGCACCAGGCTGCTGATCGAGCTCGTCGTCGCCGCCGTCGGCGCCTGCCGATCACCCGTCACCAGCGCCAGCAGATCTGAAAAATTCCGGCTCACCAGCGGCAGCGACTCGCTCTCGTAATTGCTGATGTTCTGCCCCCGCTGGCTCGATTCCGTCTCCAGCTGCAGTGCCACGTCGCTCACTTCCACCGTCGTCTGCGCCTGTCCCGGCACCAGTTTCAGGTCGATGCGCTGCCGGCTCCCCACCGAAATCGTGATGTTCTCCGCTACCGCCTGCGCAAACCCCTTCGCCGTCGCCGCTATCGTGTACACACCCAAGCGCAGAGAAGGGAACTCATAGTCTCCCTCGCCACTGGTCGTAACTACTGCGTTAATACCCGTCGCAGTATTGGTAGCGCTGACAGTTCCCCCGGAGACCACCGCTCCGCTGGCATCCCGGATCGTCCCCACCAGGCTCCCGTCCTCATATTGAGCGTGCGCCACACCGATACCGCTGAAGAACAGGCCTGCCATAAATAGGTNNTCACAATCAGTGTGTAAAATCGACCCACATGGTTTCCGGGCCCCCCACCCCCCGCCGCGTACTTGCCGTTGATGACGACCCCGTCAGTCTTGCCGTCACAGCTGTGTTGCTCGAAGCCGAAGGCTGCCTCGTGCTTCAGGCCGATAGCGGCGAACAAGCCCTCGACCTCGCCGCATCCAACCTATTCGACTGCATCCTTGCCGACCTCCGCATGCCCGGCCTCGCCAGCACCGACCTCGCCCGCTCTCTCCGCAAAGCCGCGCCCCGCGCCCTGCTCCTCGCCATGAGCGCCACCCCTCCGCCCCAACTCGACGGATACGACGGCGTCCTCAAAAAGCCGCTCTCGCCCGAAACCCTCCGTGCCGCTCTCAACCGCCGCGCCCCCGCTCGCAACGGTGCTGCCGCCCACGACCCCAAAGACGACGCCGTCATCGATTCCGAAATCTTCGAACGCCTCCGCCGCGCCATCACTCCGGTCGGCCTCGAGGAAGTCTTCTCCGTTTTCATCAAGGACACGCGCGACCGCATCGCCGTCATGCGCCGCGCCGATCCGGACACCCTCCAACGCGAAGCCCACACCATCAAGGGCGGAGCCTCCATGGTCGGTGCTCTTCAGATTTCCCGCGCCGCTGCCGCCATCGAATCGGGTATTGACGATCCTGATGATCGGTTGCGCAAACTCGACGATATGGAGGCCCAATGCCGTTTCGCCGAGATTATCCTCAGACAGAGGCTCAAAGCATGAACAGCCAGACCAGGTCCGCTCGTCCCTCGCCCTCGCGACCGGTAAAGACCGCTTCCCCGGCCATCCGCATCCTCCTTGCCGACGACCATCCCGTCATCCGCATCGGTGTGCGCAACATGCTCCAGAGCGAAGAGGGCCTCGAAGTCGTCGGCGAATGTTCCGACGGCGACGAAGCCATCACCCAAACCCTCGAGCTGCTCCCCGACATCCTTCTGCTCGATGTCTACATGCCGCGCCTCCCTGGCATTGAAGCCATGCGCGCCATCATGAACGGCTCCCCCTCCGTCAAGATCATCCTGCTCACCAGCACCATCAGCACCCAGCAGATCATCGAGGCCCTCCAGATCGGCGCCCGCGGCATCGTCATCAAAGACGCCGTCGCCGAACACATCACCGCCGCCATCCGCGCCGTCTCCGGCGGCGATTACTGGATCGGAGGCCGCCGTGTCGTCAATCTCGTCGGCGCTCTTCACGAACTCATGCAGCAGGCCGCCGTCCCCGACCGCAAAACCTTCGGCCTCACCCCCCGCGAAATGGAAGTCGTAGGCTGCATTGTCGAGGGCTGCTCCAACCGCGATATCGCCAGGCAATTCGGCCTCAGCGAAGAAACCGTCAAGCGCCACCTGTCCAACATCTTCGACAAAACCGGCGTCTCCACCCGCCTCGAGCTGGCCATGTTCGCCATCGCCCACCACCTCGTCGCCACCGAAAGGTAACCGCCACTGCTTCGAACCCGCCCCCCTGCGCGTTGACGGAATGCACTGCGTGGCGGATACTGGCAGGCATGGATTCCTCGTTCGGCCGCGATCTGTGTATGGACATGTGTCGCGAGGCCGTGCGCGGAAGAGGACCGATGCTTTAGCAGCAAGTCCGAAAGTTCCGCGGCCCACGGTCACCGGCGATCGTGGGCCGTTTTCATTTACAAAGAAGCGCATAGCCAGCCAACTCACGGCGGCAACCAGGAAAGGAACAAGGAGCAGACTCATGGCGGAAGAGCAGAACAAGCAGCGGCTGGCCACACTGGCTGTCCACGCGGGGCAGGCCCCCGATCCCACCACCGGAGCCCGGGCGGTTCCGATTTACCAGACGACGTCCTACGTCTTTACGGATGCCGACCACGCCGCCCGCCTTTTCGGACTGCAGGAATTCGGCAATATCTACACCCGCATCATGAACCCCACCACCGACGTCTTCGAGAAGCGCATTGCGGCGCTTGAAGGCGGAGCAGCCGCTCTGGCGACGGCTTCCGGGCAGGCTGCGGAGACGCTGACCATCATCACCCTGGCCAGCGCAGGCGACGAGATTGTCTCAACCACCTCGCTCTACGGCGGAACCTATAACCTCTTCCACTACACGCTGCCCAAGCTGGGCATCACGGTGCGGTTTGTGGATGCGGACGATGAGCCGGGTCTGAGAGCGGCGATCAACAGTAAGACCCGCGCTGTGTACACCGAGACCCTGGGCAATCCCAAGCTCGATGTGTCCGATGTCGAACGACTGGCCAGCACAGCCCACGAGCATGGTCTGCCGCTCGTCATCGACAACACCAGCGCCACCCCTGCCCTGCTCCGGCCCATCGAGTGGGGCGCCGACATCGTAGTCGAATCGGCAACCAAGTTTATCGGCGGCCACGGAACCTCGATCGGTGGCGTCATCGTGGATGCCGGCCGCTTCGACTGGAAAGCTTCGGGCCGATTTAAGGATTTTGTCGAGCCCGACCCTTCCTATCATGGCCTCTCCTTTGTCGATGCTTTCGGGCCGCTGGCCTTCATCCTCAAGGCGCGCGTGCAGGGTCTGCGCGATACCGGAGGGGCGCTGTCCCCTTTTAACTCGTGGCTGTTCCTCCAGGGCCTCGAGACGCTCCACCTGCGCATGGAGCGCCACTCACAGAATGCCCTGGCCGTCGCAAAGCATCTGGAGACTCTCCCGAGCGTGGAGTGGGTGAATTATCCAGGCCTCGCGTCGAGCAAATACGCGGCGCGTGCGAAGAAGTATCTCCCCGACGGCCAGAGCGCGCTCCTCACCTTTGGCATTAAAGGCGGATATAACGCTGGCAAGACCTTCATCAACTCACTAAAAATTTTCTCGCTGTTGGCGAACATCGGTGATGCGAAGTCGCTCGTGATCCATCCGGCATCGACCACCCATCAGCAACTGTCATTGGAAGAGCAGACAGCTACCGGCGTCACCCCGGAGATGATTCGGCTCTCCGTCGGTATCGAGGACGTGCGCGATCTGATCGAGGACATCGATCAGGCCCTGGCCGTCGCGGTGCCGATTCCAGAGCTCGTCGGCGCTCGATGAACACGTTGAGACGAGCATGAGCGCGGTCCGGATGAGCACGGTCCAGACGACCCAGGCCATCGAGCCCGACTTCGAAGGGGACTACCAGATCGACGAGGTGGTCCCCCTCGAAAGCGGCGAGGTCCTCGTGCGCCCCACGCAACGCTACGCGATCTATGGCCGGCTGAACGCGGCTCGAGATAACGCCGTGCTGGTATGCCACGCCCTTTCCGGGAACGCCGAAGTCGCAACTTGGTGGCCGCAGCTCTTTCGCAAGCCGGGCGGTCTGCTCGATCTCGACCGGGACTGCGTCATCGGCATCAACATCTTCGGCTCCTGCTACGGCTCAACCGGGCCGCAATCGATTGACCCCGAAACCGGCCGCCGCTATGGCCCAACATTTCCGCTCATCAACGTGCGCGACATTGTGCGCGCCCAGGCTGCCCTCATCGACTCCCTTGGGATCCAAAAACTCAGGCTCGCCATCGGCGCATCCATCGGCGGCATGCAGGTGCTGGAGTGGGCCATACTCTTTCCCGAGCGCGTCGCCCGGGCGGTCAGTATCGGAGCCGCTCCTCTCGGCGCGATGGGTCTGGGCCTGAACCACCTGCAGCGCCAGGCGATCATGCTGGATCCTAAGTGGGCCGGCGGCTTCTACCCGCCTGAAGACGAGCCGCGCGGCGGCCTTGCCATTGCGCGAGCACTCGGAGTCATCAGCTACAAAAGTGTCCCGCTCTTCGAACACCGCTTTGGGCGCAAGCCCAATCGCACCGGAGAGAATCCCTGGATTTCCACCTCCGCCGGGCAGAATGGCCGCTTCGACATTGCCGGTTTTCTCGACTATCAGGGGCACAAATTTAACCAGCGCTTCGACGCCAATTCCTACATTTCCATCACGCGCGCCATGGATACCTTCGATCCGGTCCGGGCCCACGAAACGCCGCTCGCCGCCTATGGCCGGATCACCGCGCACCTCACCCTGGTCGGCATTTCCACGGACTGGCTCTTTCCCCCAGCCGATGTGCGCTCCCTCGCGGCGATCATCGGTGCCGCCGGCGTTCGTTGCGAGTACCGCGAAATGGCATCTCTGCACGGCCACGACGCGTTCCTCGCCGAGCCCGACCACCTCGTGCGCCTGCTCACGCCGCAGTAAAGAAGAGATCTCATGGAAGGGGCGTCAGGCGGCCTGCCTTGCGCGCCGAGCAACCCGATCGTCTCACTGATACGGCACCTGCATTTTTCCCTCGCCCCGCAACGAATGCCGGGTGCCCCATCCTGGTGCGCGGTGCTTTTCCGCGCGATAGGCCGGGGTCCCCGCCACGCCCGATGTTGGCGCGGCGGGGTGGAGGGCGGGACTCCACCACCCTCAACCTAAAACCAACGTCATCCCGCGCGAATGAGCCGGACCAAACACCCGAAGTTGCCATGGTTCTGCGCAGCATAGGAGAACCTGCCCTGAGCAAGTCCGCGCAAGCGAACGAGCCGAACGGGGTAAAAGCGCCGGGTTTTAACCCGGCGAAAAAAGCCGCAACACAAGAGGCCTTCAGGCCCGGAGCCTTCGCTCAGCGAATGACCTTCACTCCCACCCAATCCCAACCACAAAA
>PMSS01000050.1 GCA_003167515.1 Acidobacterium sp.
TGCCGCACAAGCTGCTCGCCGGTTTGCGGGTGCTGGCCCTGACTGAGCCGCGCGAATTCTTCGGCAGAAACCGCTCCGGCCAATCCGAATTTCTCGGCGAGCCGGCCCTGCCACTCCCCTGCAATTTCACCACGCTGGGACCAGTAGTTCTGCTCCTTCGCGGTGAATTCTTTGCGGTGGTACGTCTGCGCCTGTGTTGCGGAAAGCGGTTTGGAGATGGTCAGCACGGGGAACCTCAAACCTGCCCGTTCTCGAATTCAAGCATCGCCTGTTGCCCGGTATGCTCGCCCGGTACGAGCTTGTGCTCCGCGGGCGGCGCGCTGTCGGCGACAGGCGGCGGCGATGGTAGGAAGTCGTCCATCTTCCGCTCGATGAAACCGGGATGAAGCTTCGGGAGGTCGATGTACGGGAACGCGAATCGGGTAACGTGGTTGCCATATTTGAGGAAGGCGTGGAGCTGATCGAGGCCGGAAATTTCCGAAGGCAATACGAGTGGTTCAGTCTGCCGGTCTAGCTCGAAGTTGCGGCCGGCGCGGTGCCCGTCGTAATGCGTCTCGCGCAGCTTCTCGATTTCGACCTCGCCGATGGCTTCGCTGACCCACCTGGCAGCGCGAGGTTCGCTCGTTTTGAGGAAAATCTTGGTGGCTGGTTGCGACAACATCGCCTCGGCATCCTCCCCATAGCGGGCCTCCAGTTGGCTGCGGCCCTGAAAGCCAAGGATCACGGGATTGTTCGATTTCCGGTTCTCCGTGATGGCGGTGTGGAGCTGCGGCAGGCGCTGCAGACTTGCCAGTTCGTCGATCACAAACCACGCAGGCCGCTGGTTCGGGTGCGGCTCGGTTAAGAGGCGCAGAACAAGGATGTCGAGCCACAAACTGATGAGAGGACGTAGCGCCTCGCGAAGCGCAGGGCGCGAGGTGATGAAGATCCATCCCTGGCGTGTTTCCGACCACTNNGAGCCAAGCACGCCGGTTCGCTGCTGCGGTGCTTTCGGATCGATGAGCGCGGCGAGCTCGGTATCTTTAACGCGGCGGTCGATTTCCTCCGGGTGCGACATCCAGTGAACCAGCTCGGTCGGCGTCGGCAAATACGAGAGCAGATGAGCGAAGATCTTCTGAGGGCTTTCGACGAAGAATTTCAGCGTATTGCCGCCGGGCTGAAAGAGCGAAACGGCCAGTGCCTTGGCCTCCGCCTTCCTTTGCAACTCGGCGGATGGGCTCCAGTATGGGCAGCGCTCGTCCAGGGGATTGAGCACGATGTCGCCGCGGTCCGATGAATAAAACTGACGCACAAACTCGCAAGCCGGGTCGTACACGATGGCGCTGTGCCCGCGTTGGGAGACCTGACAAAGGATGCTTCGGATGATCGTCGACTTGCCGGATCCAGTGTCCCCGACGATTAGAAAATGAGTGTTTTCGGCCTCGCGCGGGATGCGAAGGAGAGCCTTGTGGCCCTCTATCTGCAGACCGATTCCGTCCCCCGCAAGTTGTTTCGTGAACTCCTTCGGAGCGACCAGAATCGGCCCCTTGAGTCTCCTTCCATAGCGGAGTTGCTTGCGCCGAGCAATGTCTTTGCGGAGCGAGAATGGAAGCTGGATGAGCAAGCTCATCAGGCCGAAGAGCGCAGGTGCGCGGAAATTACTGAAGAGTTCGACATCGTCATAAATCCAGTGCCGCAGAAAAAGGCTTAGGCCCCGGTTCTGATAAGCGCGCGGTGCCTCGCGGAAGAGAGTTGCGTATCCCGCGCTCCTCGCCGCACCGGAGAGCTGCAAAGGCAACGAGCGCTGGCCGGGTTGCCGCGTTTCGCCGGACTGCACGTCGGAGTCGAGCGCCACGCGGGGCTGGCGGCCGGGGCCCGCAACGTAGAGCAACTGGTACTGGCCGGTGGACTGTCTCCAGGCCGAAGTCCAGGTGCGGATCGAATATGGCAGGTAGTACCGCTGAAGCGGCGACATCCCGAATGCAAAGCGCAGGTAGACGAGGATTCCGCACAGCACGATAGCCAGGAAGATGGCGCCGTAGGTGTGGTAGAAGCCGCGCGGCGGCCAGATCCACGACTCTTTGCGGCCCCACGCTTGAGTGGCGGGCATGGCTCATGCCTCCTTTGGTTGATGCCGGCGCGAAAGCATCTCTCCTGCCGCCTTCACCTTCGCGGTCTGTACCGACTTGACGATGCCCTGGAACTGTTCTGCAGTAATGCGCTCGCCACGGGCCATCGGCGCGAGCACGTTCATCAGAAGCAGTTGCAGGCCGACGACTTCACAAACCAAATCGAACTCCCGGTTGTTTTCTTTGATCTCGCGCAGCAATACTTCACGCGCCCATTCGCGCAGGAGTTGGCCCTTTTGTGCGGCCATCCTCGAGAACACTTCGTACTCTGAAACGGTGAATTTTCCGCCAACGGTCATTGTGCGCACAATGGATCGTGAGCGACGTGCCGGGCTGGAGACCGCGACGTGAGGGAGTGCCATTTTCAACCTCGAATGCCGTGAAAATCACTCAACGCCAGCGAGCGCCGGTGAGCGCCAACTGGCACCACGAATTTGGTAAGTCCCACGAATTCAGCGCAGCGCTCAATAGCGCCGAACGGCGCTCGGCAGCGCCCTTTCAGGGGTGGAGTGTCGAAATACACCCGGTGCGCAGCACCGAACGTGATGCTGGCACCGATACGGCTAGCTGCGCGGGCGCGAACCATTGCCGGCTTCCATCGGATTGCTGGGTTTTGAAGCGCCGTTGGCAGGCTCCGCCGAGGCGCCGTTTTGCGGCGTGCGGCGGATGCGGAGGCTCTCCGGAACATGAGCGGCTGCAGGATTCCGCAGGAAGTCCTGGAAGTCGCGATCTTTCGCGAAGACGTAGCACAGGGCTTTGTCCACAACTTCATCTGCGGAAGCGTGCAGAAATGCAGCGTACTGATCGATGAGCGCGGCAGTCTGTTCATCGAGCCGAATGCTGGCGGTGATCTGGCGGGTCTGGATGATTTCAAGCAATGGCATGGGGTGTGTCCTTTCCTTTGGAATTGTGTAGTGATTTGAGGATTGAATCGGGACCGTAAACCGTCTCGAATTCGTATTGCTGAGTGCGGCGGTCGTAGTCCTGCAATCGAAGAACTTCCCGAATCACACGGCGACCCGGCTCACGCTCTACGTGGACCACGTAATCAATGGCCTCGCCGATCTCCGCTTCAACGTCCTCGAAGTTGGCCTGTGAGTGGCTGCGATGAACCAGGTTGGCAAAGCGGCGTAGCGCCTTTGCTGCGGAATTCGCGTGGATCGTTGCGAGCGATCCGGTGTGTCCGGTGTTAAGCGAATCGAGCAGTGTGCGCGCTTCGATTCCACGGACTTCGCCCAGGATGATCCGGTCGGGCCGCCAGCGGAGCGCGGACTTCAGCAGATCGTCAAACGTAATGCTGGCCCTGAAAGTATCGGTCTGACACTCGACGGAGAGCAGGTTCGGCTTCTGCAAATGGAGCTCAGATGTGTCCTCGATGACGACGATTCGCTGATCGTCGGGGATTGCCGTCGCCAGGGCGCGGAGCACGGTCGTCTTGCCCGTAGAGGTTCCACCGCTAATGAGGAGCGTCTTCCCGCTGCGAATCTGCGCGGCAAGGAACTCCGCAAGCGGTTGCGACAGCGTGCCGCGAGCGATCAGGTCATCGACCGTGTAATGGCGGCTGGGAAACTTGCGGATGGTGAGCGCGGGCGCAGGGCGCACGACCGGCGGAATGANNCGTCGAGCTTTTTGCCGAGCTGGTTGGCGATCACTTCGAGGCCGGTGCGCAGTCTGCCGGCGTCGAAAGAGACATTCGACTCCCGGCAAATGATGCCGTCGCGTTCATACCACCACGAAGCGTCGGGATTGCCCATGATCTCGCTGATGCTTTCGTCGAGCAACAGCGGCTCGATGGGGCGGAGGAACGGGAGGATCAACTCGAAGCTCATGGCGGGAGTCTCACAGCAATGGAAGCCCAGCGTGCCGCCGGGCTTCCGTGAGTGAAGAGGAAAGGCCTATGCGGCCTCCTCCTCGGGGTTCAGATCGTCGTCCGCCTGCTCTTCCGGGC
>PMSS01000031.1 GCA_003167515.1 Acidobacterium sp.
GAACTGGCTTGTGAAACATGAGCGCAACGACTGAACCCGCGGTTCCGGCGGCTCCGGGCCCATCGTGGACAGAGCGCGTTTTTAGTCTACCCGTGGTGCTGGGCCTGTTGCTGGTGTACCTGCTGCTGTTCGTGTCGGCGGGCGGCACTGTGGTGCGGAGCCTAGCAGACAACGACGTCTGGTGGCATCTGCGGAACGCGAGCGAGCTGGTGCGGACGGGGCGCTTTATTCGCGTGGAGAGTTACACATTCACGGTGGCGGGCAAGCCGTGGATCAATTTTGAGTGGCTGGGCGAGCTGCCTTATTATTTCGCGAACCGTTGGCTGGGGGATCGCGGGCTGTATCTGGTGTTGATCGTGGTGGCGGCGGCAATTGTGGTTGGGATTTATTGCCTGGCTCGGCTGCGTTCGGACAGTTGGGGCGCGGCGTTTCTTGCTTCGTGCATCGCGGTTTTTCTTGCGACGGTTTCGCTGCTGCCGCGGCCGCTGCTGTTTGGCTGGCTGTTTCTGGTTATCGAGCTTGGGGTGCTGTGGAGTTTGCGGAAGGGGCGCGACTTTACGATTGTGCTGCCGCTGCTGTTCCTGGTATGGATCAACACGCATGGGTCGTGGTTTATCGGGTTTGTGGTGATGGTTATTTTTGTGGCGTGCGGATTTGCGGAGGGCGAGTGGGGGAATGTTTACGCGACGCGCTGGACGCCGCGGGAGGCGCGCAAGCTGCTGGCGGTGGTGGGCGCGAGCTTTGCTGCGCTGTTCATCAATCCTTATGGATGGCGGCTGGTGGCTTATCCGCTGGATGTGGCGTTCCGACAGAGGCAGACAGTCGAAAACATTGCGGAGTGGGGCAGCCTCGATTTTCACAGCGTGCGCGGGAAGATGGTGGTGGCGATTTTTGTGCTGCTCGCGGTGCTGCAGCTGGTGCGGAGGCGGCGATGGGCGCTGGAAGATGTGGCGCTGGGGGCGATCGCGTTCTATGGGGCGGTCACGTATGTACGGTTTCTATTTCTGATTGCGATTGTGGTGATGCCGCTGCTGGCTGCTGATTTTCGCTGGGGTGAGGCGAAGAGTGCGGGAGCTGCGAAGGGTCGGTGGTTGATCAACGCGGTGATCATGGCTGGGCTGATCGCGATGATGGTGCGCGCGTATCCGACGGAGAAACGTCTGCATGCGGGGATTGCGGAGGCTTTCCCGGAGAAGGCTATCCCTTATGTGCGCAGCCTTGCTGGCGGGGGAAATTTGTTTAACGACTTCAACTGGGGCGGGTATCTGGAATGGGAGGCGCCGGAGGTGAGGGAGTTCATCGACCCGCGCAACGATATTTTTGAGCATGAAGGCGTGATGAGCGATTATCTGCGGGTGACGAAGGTGCAGGGTACGTTTGCGGTGCTCGATAAGTATCGGATTCGGTATGTGCTGCTGGGCGAGGATGCTCCGGCGGCTTATCTGCTGGGGCAGAGCGCGGAGTGGTCGCGCAGGTATGACGATGGGCAGGCTGTAGTGTTTGCGCGGGTGCGGTAATGGGGCGAGGGGTTGGCCAGGGGCGTCGCGGCCGGGTTGACTAGTATTAAAGGATGTCCTCCATTTCCGCGGGTCTGATTCTCGGCGTTGAAAGCTCGTGCGATGAGACGGCCGCGGCGGTGGTGCGGCGGGGCAGCGAAATTCTTTCCAACGTAGTAGCGTCGCAGATTCGGATTCACTCGCCTTATGGCGGGGTGGTACCGGAGCTCGCTTCGCGGGAGCATTTGCGGAATATTCTGCCGGTGGTGCGTGCGGCGCTGGCTGAGGCTGGGACTGCTTACGAGGAATTAGCCGCAATCGCTGTTACAGAAGGGCCGGGACTGGCGGGGGCGCTGCTGGTGGGGATCAGCTTTGCGAAGGCTCTGGCGTTTGCTCTGGGAAAACCGCTGGTTGCGGTTAACCATCTGGAGGGGCACATACACGCGGTGTTGCTCGAAGAAGTGAAGCGGGCGGCCGATGATGGTGAGGAGTTGCGCGGAGCGACAGAGCCGGGGCCGACTCTGGCGCTGGTGGTGTCGGGCGGGCACACGCATCTTTATCATGCGCGACTTCGGACAGACAAGAACGGAGAGCCGGGGGTATGGACGTATCGCAACGTGGGGCGCACGGTGGACGATGCGGCGGGCGAGGCGTTCGATAAGGTGGCGAAGCTGCTGGGGCTGGGGTATCCGGGCGGGCCGTGGATCGATGCGTTAGCGCCGTATGGGAATCCGGAGGCGGTGCCGTTTTCGTTTTCGCAGATCAAGGCTAAGGTGCATCGAAGGGGTGAGGCGGGGGCGCTGGATCCGGCGGAGGGCACATACTTCTCGTTCAGCGGGATCAAGACGGCGATGCTTCGGTATACGAAGGTGTACGAAATGGGAGCGTCGATCGAGGCTCGGCGTGCGGTGCTGGCTGGCTTAGCGGATGCGAAGCCTGCGGATGCGTTGCCGTTTTGCGATCAGCGGACGCTGGACCTGATTGCTTCGTTCCAGCGGTCGGTAGTGGACGATTTGCGGCGGAAGACGTTTCGCGCGGCAGAGAAGCTGCATGCCGAGCGGATTATTGTGTCGGGGGGAGTGGCGGCGAATCGTGAGCTTCGGGTGCGGTTCACGGCGGAGGCGGGCGAGCGGGATTTGCCGATTGCGTTTCCGTCGATGGCGCTGTCGACGGACAACGCGGCGATGATTGCGGCGGCGGCCTGGCCGAAGTTTTTGGCGGGGGAGTTTGCGGCGGAGGGTTTGACGGCGGAGCCGGGATTAAGGCTGGGACGCTAGCGGCGCGAGGTGAAAATGGTCATTTCAGGCTGGTAAAACGGATGGCTTGCCCCCACCGGCAGCGCGGCCGTCGGCGTCCACAACGCTTCTTGCCGGACGCGTCTCTTTTGTCGTCCCATCGCCATGTAATGGAGACGCTCAAAGTCCGATTGAAGTCACGTGCGGCCTGAGGTGTAGTTCGTAGGATGAGATCAGGCAGCAATGTCGAAAAAGCCCCAGCCACTCGATAACAACCCACAGCGCACCGAGGAAGAGATCCGCACTCATACGATAGGAGAGCTGAAACCATTGTCCAGCCGAATTTTGATTGTGGACTACGATCCGCAGTGGCCGGAGCTGTTTGCGCGTGAGGCTGACAGAATTCGGTCCGTGCTCGGGAGCCTGGCGCTGCGAATTGAGCATGTCGGCTCGACGTCCGTGCCCGGACTAGCTGCGAAACCCATCGTTGATCTGCTGCTGGTGGTCGCTAACTCGGCGCAGGAAGATGCGTACGCGCCAGCCCTGGAAGCGGCGGGGTATGTGCTCCGCATCCGAGAGCTCACCTGGTACGAGCACCGGATGTTCAAGGGGCCGGACACGGACATCAACCTGCACGTGTTTTCATCCGACTGTCCGGAAATCGACCGCATGCTTATGTTCCGCGATTGGCTGCGTAGCAATGCCGCTGATCGCGATTTATACGCTCGCACCAAGGCGGCCTTATCCGAGAAGGAGTGGACATACGTCCAGAATTACGCCGACGCTAAAACCGCGGTCATTGAGGGGATCATCGCACGAGCCCGAATTGATCGGAAATGAATGAAGCGGCCATCGCGCGGCAGGAGGAGCCGCCTTGCGTTTCACCACACGCTGCCAGGGGGCTCACCACAGAGGACAGAGAGATCACAGAGAGAAGGGGTTTGAGAGAACTTCCCTCGGCGGCTGAAGCCGGGTTCATTCTGAGCTCTAAGGGCACGGCTAAAGGCCGTGCCCTTTCAAAGCAGCCGAACCAGGAAAAAAAACGTGGCACTCTGCCTCCATGAGAGCGGACCCCATAATACGTCTGCACAGATTGGTGGGTAGCACCAGCCGTGAAGCGAGGTCTTATAAACCCCGGTAAACGCCAGATCCGCGTGCCGGGAGGGGGCAGCACCCTCACCCACTACCACATCTCACTTCTACTACGCGTAATGTCTTTTTGCGCGGCGCGGGTGCATCATTGGGCGGTTCGCCTGACTGGAAAAGGCGGGCGCTTCGCGCTCTCCCGGGTCTCAAAAGCGAGACCCGGGCCAGCCAGCCGGCTGCGCGTGATCAGGGAAAGGCGGGCGCTTCGCGCTCTCCCGGGTCTCAAGAGCGAGACCCGGGCCAGCCGGCCGGTTGCATGCGATCAGGGAAAGGCGGGCGCTTCGCG
>PMSS01000304.1 GCA_003167515.1 Acidobacterium sp.
TTTTGCGGCGCGACTGAAAGTCGCGCCCTTTCAAATCCCTGGCGAATCGAGTTTTTCCGCAGCCTGCTAGACCTCGACCTTAGTTTCTGTGCTGGCCAAGCTATGCAGGGACTCTTCGTACGGGGCGCGGGCGATGCCGCGCTCGGTGATGATTCCGGTGACGTACTTCGCCGGAGTCACGTCGAAAGCGGGATTTTCGATGGATACGCCGTCCGGCGTCATCTGTTTCCCGGCGATGTGAGTGACTTCCCTGACACTACGCTGCTCAATAGGAATCTTGCTGCCGTCAGGGCAAGCAAAGTCGATGGTCGAGATGGGTGCGGCCACATAGAACGGAATGCCGTTCTCTTTCGCGAGAACGGCGACGGTGTACGTGCCGATTTTGTTGGCGACGTCGCCGTTGGCGGCGATACGGTCCGCTCCGACGATGACGGCCTGGATTTTGCCCTGGCGCATGAGGCTGGCAGCCATGTTGTCGCAAAGGACGGTGGTGGGAATGCCGTCGTGCATGAGCTCCCACGCGGTGAGGCGGGCGCCTTGCAGGAACGGCCGCGTTTCATCGGCGTAGACATGGATCTGGTGGCCCTGCTCGACGGCGGAGCGGATGACGCCGAGCGCCGAGCCGTAGCCACAGGTGGCCAGGGCGCCGGCATTGCAGTGGGTGAGGACGCCGCCGGAGCGGGGCAGCAATGCTGCTCCATGGGAACCCATGCGGCGGCAGGCGGCAATGTCTTCGTCGTACATGCGCAGGGCTTCAGCGATGAGCGCGGTTCGGATGCTGTTCGGTGTGGCTCCGGTTCGAGCGGCCTCCTCGGTGAAGCGGCGCTTCATGCGCTCGATGGCCCAGAAGAGATTGACGGCGGTGGGGCGGGTGGCGGCGAGGGTGCGGCACATCGTCTCGAACTCGGCGGCCAGCGCGGAGACGTTGGTGGCGTGGCTGGTTTTCACGCCAAGAGCAAGGCCCATAGCGGCAGAGACGCCGATGGCCGGCGCGCCACGAACGACCATGGTTGTGATGACCTCCGCGACCTGTTGGTAACTGGTGGCGAGGACGTAGGTTTCTTCGAGCGGTAGCCTGGTTTGGTCGAGGAAGCGGACACCTTCCGGGGTCCACTCAAGCGTCGGGATCATCGATTTCCAGTGTAGCGGGTTGGGCGGATTCGGGTGGCTGCGAACGCGGGATGGAGGGTCTTACTCGTTGGTCACTTGCGCGTTTATGAAAAAGTAGTAATCTGCGATTTGATATCTGGTGCTAACTGACGGCCAGCGGGCGGGTGACTTTAGTCACCCGCGCAAGGGGGGCAGGGGATGGGAAGAGCTCACTCAGGAAGTCCGACAAAAGCTAAGCTGCCTTGCCCGGTCTGCGACCAGGTAGAACTGGCGCGAATTTCGCGGCGCGGATTTCTAAGAGCAACGATCTTTCCTCTGATCGGGCTCTATCCGTGGCAATGCGCCATTTGTGGCGAGGAATTCCTGTTGCGAAACCGAGGGCGTGTTCGTCGGCATCGGGAGGGGCAAGCGAAGGCGACAGGTCCGTCGGCATCACCGGGACATCTGCCGCTGCGGTAACCGATCACTGCACAAGATGTCCGAACTTGCGCTCGAACTCCTCGGCAGCTGCGCGAAGGCCGTCGAGGGGTTGCAACCTGGGCAAGTCGGCGCCGAGGCGCTGGAGTTCGGCGAGAGCCAGCTCGGTGGGGATATTGCCGACGAGAGCGTCCTGAGCGAAGGGGCAGCCGCCGTAGCCGCCGATGGCCATGTCGAAGCGCCGACAGCCGGCGCCGTAGGCAGCGGCAATTTTGGCAGCGGCATCTTCTGGGCGGGCATGCAGGTGGACGCCAACTTCGACACGCTCATCGACTGAAGCGAGGACCGCAGCGACGAGATCCGCGACCTGTTGCGTGGTCGCCACGCCGACCGTGTCCGCCAGGGAAATCTGCGAAATGCCGGAGTCGGTGAGCAGGTCGCAGGCGGCGACTACCTCATCGGGGCCCCACGGATCCCCATAGGGATTGCCGAAGGCCATGGAGATATAGGCGACGAGGCCGAGGCCTGACTGAAAAGCGGCTTGGCCGACTGCTTCGAGGGCGTCCAGCGCATCCTCGGGGGATTGGTTCTGGTTGCGTCGGAGAAACTCCGGGGAGATGGACCAGGGAAATCCCAGGGTGGCGACGGCGCCGGTTTCGACGGCGCGGGCTGCGCCTTTCTGGTTGACGACGATGCCGATGATTTCGACGTCGCCGGGTGGATCGAACCAGGCGAGGACCTGCTCGGCATCGGCCATCTGGGGAACAGCCTGAGGCGAGACAAAGGAAACGGCGTCGATGTGGCGGAAGCCGGCGGCAACAAGGGCACGGAGATAGTCGGCCTTGAGCTCGACAGGGATAGGTTTGGGCAGACCCTGCCAGGAATCGCGGGGACACTCGACGATCTTGACCGCAGAGTTCATGGCGAGCAGCAGCTTAGAGCCAGCGCAGGGTGAAGTCGGCGCAGAGCAGCAAGCCGTAGGGTATCAGGGCTAACGCGGTCAAGTGGCGCCAGCGCGGAAGCAGAAGCGTGGTGACGAAGAAGGCGGTGGCTGCCAGGGTAGCGGGGGAGTTCCAGCGGGTTACAAAGCCGTAGACGGAGAGCTCAAGGGAAAGGAGCTGATCCCAGGTACCCTGCGGCGGAAAGTGAAACAGGCTGGGGTGCTGAGCGGGGAAACCGTGCATCCACAGGGCGGCTGTGAGAGCGCAGAAGATCAGCGAAGGCACGGACGCGGCGGCGAGCGGCGTGAGCAGCAGGAAGAAGGAACGGTCGCTGCTAAAACGGTCACGTCCAGGGCGGATAACGTCAGATACGGCGTTAAGCATGGTGTCAAAGATGGGCATCAGAGAGCGGGCTCGATGCGTTGGATGCAGAGTTCCTTCGAAAGGGGCGGGGTGAGCAGCAGATAGAAGTCGTCGCGGCTGGAGCGGTTGTCGTCGCGCCAGTCGGAGTAGCTGAGGCGGAGGCCGATGACGCTTTCTTCGCAGGGGGGACGCTCGTAGCGTTCCTGGAACTGGCGCTGGCGGACGGTGAGGGCGATCAGCTCCGGGGTCACGGGAAAGGAACGAAGTTCGTTGGGGGGCACGACGAAACCGGAGAGCGGGCGCTCGATGGCGATGTGGCTTTCGTCGCGGACCCATAGTCTGTATCCGGCGAGGCGGTAAGAGCGCTCGCCGTCGTTCCAGACATCGACGACGATCTGAGGCCACGTGACCGAGTCGTAGTAATGCTGGCTGTTTTCAGGGCGGTCGCGACGGTAGGTGATGGTCAGAGGCCGGTGGGCAAAGAGATCGGTGGCTTCGGAACGGATGCCCATCCAGAAGCGCGGTTGCACGGTGAGGCGGGCGTCCCACTGTTCGCGCTGCAGGGCGATGGCAGCTTCGGCGGCGGCAAGGGAGCGCCTGGAGACGTGCAGATAAGTGAGGGTGACTGCGGCGGTGATGACGGAGGCAAAGAAGCTGAGGAGCGCGCCCAGGGCGAGCGCGTAGGTGTCTCCGCGGCGATGCCAGGCGATCACGAACAGGAGGGTCAGAGCGATCCAGATCAGAGCCAGGGCGACAAGGGCGATGAGGAAACGCAGCCGGAGCTGGGTAACGAGCATGCGCGCCAGCATCCGGTGGCGGGTCATATTGGAATTTGCTCTTGCGGGCCGGTCATTGGGGGAATTGTCCGAGAAGTCCCAGCAGCACGATCGCGACCAGGCCCGTGAAATGCACGATGAGTGCGACGATGACGGCGCGGAGATGCCTGCCGGCTCGATAGGTAAGGGTCATGAGCAGACCGTAGAGAGGGAATTGCAGGAAGAGCATCCACTCGGAGGATCTGCCGACGAGGTCCGCGGGAAAGTGCAGGGCGCGACAGCGGAGAACGACGACCCAGGGGTAGAGCAGGGCGAAAGCCTTTGGCCCCTCGAGGGCCACGATGCTGGCGGCGCGAACGGTGAGCGGGGTGACAGCGATGCCGAGCAGGAGCGGCCACAGGGATATCCACCCGCCGCGGGCGGAGTTCTTCGAGGCGCCGCGTTTTTTGCGCGACGACGACGCGGAAGATGAAGGCATGGTTTGAGAATACTCCCGAGTAACAAGAAAACGGGGTAAACCTGATCAGGACATGGTTACGTTTGGAGTATGCCGGGGTTGAATTTTGGGACTTCGGGGTTAAGGGAAACGGCTTCGAGCGCGAGAAGCAGGGCATCGCGGGTCTGGGCTGGGTCGATGATGGCGTCGACCCAGAGACGGGCCGCGGCGTAGCGGCAGTCGGTCTGGGCGTCGTAGGTGGCTTTGATGTTGGCGACGAGTTCCTGTTTTTCCTGGTCGCTGAGGTGGCGTCCGTCGCGCTCGAGCTGGCGGATGCGAATTTCGACCAGGGTGTTGGCGGCTGAGTCGCCGCTCATAACGGCGTAGCGGGCGGTTGGCCACGCGAAGATGAAGCGCGGGTCGTAGGCCTTGCCGCACATGGCGTAGTTGCCCGCGCCGAAGGAGCCGCCGACGATGACGGAAATCTTGGGGACGGTGGAATTGGCGACGGCGGTGACCATCTTTGCGCCGGAGCGAATGATGCCGCTCCATTCCGCGTCGCGTCCGACCATGAAGCCGTTGACGTCGTGCAGGAAGATGAGGGGGACGAGGTTCTGATTACAATCCATGACGAAGCGCGCGGCTTTGTCGGCGGAGTCGGCGTAGATGACGCCGCCGAATTCGATGCGCTTTTCGCCGGTGTGACTGGTCTGGGGCTGAGACTGCTTCTGGTTGGCGACGATGCCAACAGCGTAGCCGCCGATGCGGGCGTATCCGCAGAGCAGGGTGCGGCCGTAGGTGGGACGATATTCATCGAACTCGCTGCGGTCGGCGATGCGCGTGATCACTTCATGCATGTCGTAGCTGTTGACTGCGGCTTTGGCGGGGTCGGGATCGAGGAGGGCGTGGAGATCGGCGGCTGGGTAGCGGGGCGCGTCTGCCTCGGGGTTGTACGCGGCGCGGTCGAATGGCGCCAGCGCAGGGTGGCCCCATTTCGAGACGAGGGAGCGGAGGCGGGCGATGCAGAGGTGGTCGTTGGGTTCCTTGAAGTCGACGGTGCCGGAGATTTCGGAATGCATGGTCGCGCCGCCGAGTTCTTCTGCTGAGTATTTTTGGCCGATGGCGGCCTGGACGAGCGCGGGGCCGGCGAGGAAGAGCCCGCTGCCCTCAGTCATCAGGACCTGGTCGGTCATGACGGGCAGGTAGGCTCCGCCGGCGACGCACATGCCCATGATGGCGGTGATCTGCGGGATGCCGGATGCGGACATGACGGCGTTGTTGCGGAAGATGCGGCCGAAGTCGTCCTGATCGGGGAAGACGTCTTCCTGGAGAGGCAGGAAGATGCCGGAGGAATCGACGAGGTAGAGGGTGGGGATGCGGTTCTCCATCGCGATGTGCTGAGCGCGGAGAACTTTTTTGGCGGTCATGGGGAAGAATGCGCCGGCCTTCACGGTGGCGTCGTTGGCGACGATCATGCAAAGGCGGCCGGCCACGCGGCCGATACCGGTGGCGACGCCCGCGCTGGGCGCGCCGCCCCATTCTTCATACATGCCGAAGGCGGCGAAGAGGCTTAGTTCGAAGAAATTTGTACTGGGGTCGAGGAGCAGGTCGAGGCGTTCGCGGGCGGTGAGGCGTTGTTTCGCGTGCTGGGCTTCGATGGCCTTTGGGCCGCCACCCTGGCGGATTTCGGTCTCCTGGGCTTGAATTTGAGCGAGGAGGACGGACAATTTTTGTGCATTGGCGCGGGGGCGGGGTTGGTTGGGGTCCAACTTCGAGGGGAGATGGGTGTTGAGTTTGGTTGGCTTGGAATCGGTCGGATTGGTCATTGGGGATGGTGGGGTGGAAAACTGGCCAGCATACCATGATCAGCGATCGGCGTTTCGATTCAGTAATCAGGAGGCGAGAACAGAAGGCCGTTGCGTTTATAAACGTTATTGTTTATAGTGCAGATGTGAAAAGCAGCGAGTTCAGGCGTTGGCTCGCGGAGCAGGGCGCAACTTTCAAGCCCGGTAAGGGCTCGCACCTCAAGGTCTTTCTGAATGGAAGACAATCGGTGTTGCCGATGCACGGCAAGGAACTCAAGAAGGGACTGGTTGAGGGTGTGAAGAAGCAATTGGGGCTGAAGTAGCGAAGGAGAGGAATATGTTGGCGTATCCGGTGAAGTTGACTGCGGATAAGGAGAGCGGGGGATTTGTAGTGACGTTCCCCGATATTCCGGAGGCGATCACGCAGGGCGAGACGGCGGAAGAGGCTTTGAAGATGGCGCAGGACGCTCTGGAGACCGCGCTGGATTTCTACTTCGACGATCGTCGTGCGGTTCCTGCGCCGTCAAAGCCGAAGCGCGGACAGCGCCTGGTGACTCTGCCGGTGAGTATCGAGGCCAAGGTGCTTTTGCTGAACGAAATGATTCGGCAGCGGGTGAGGCCCGCGGAGCTGGCGCGGAGACTGCGGACGACACCACAGGCGGTGAATCGCCTGGTCAATATTCGATATGTGTCGAAGATCGATGGGATTGCCGGCGCCATGGCCGCGCTGGGAAAATCCCTGGAAGTGCGGGCGGTGTAGAGGCGACGGTGCACGGAGAGAATTCGCTAGTGGGTGGCGGCGATGCTCGAAGCTGCTGTTGGGTCGGTACCGGTTGTGGCGGTGGCGAGGCCGGTGAGGGCTCCGGGAGTAGTGGTGCCGATGGTGAAGACCTGCAGATCGGAACTGCCTCCGGCGCAGACGACGGCGATATAGGTTTTGCTCTTATCCTCGACCATTTCTACGGGAAGGCTGCCGGTCGAAAAGGGCGATCCTGCAATGGCGGTGAGCGCGCCGCTGTTCGTCAACAAGAATGCGCTGATGTTTCCTGCGGTGCGATTGGCGACGTAGACGTAGCTGCCGGTGGAGTCGACCAGCACCGCGTAGGCTCCGGTGGTGGTCGTATAGGGAGAGCCGGAGGTTTCAGTGAGGGTGCCGCTGGTTCCTATGGAAAAGACGCGCACGCCGCCGGTGACGGTCTCCGCGGCGAAGAGATAGCTGCCGGATGGGGAGATGGCCATGCCGTTGTCAGCGGCATTGCTGGTCTTGGGCGTGAGTACGCTGTTGATCTGCGCAAGAGCGCCGGTGCTGGTGTTGAAGCTCATCGTGTAAATGCCCGCAGTGCCGCAGGAGACGTAGACGTAGGAACCGTTGGGAGTGATTTCAAGATCAGTGGCTGGAACGCTGGCGTTCAGGGTGACGAGGGAGGAACTGATGCCGGTCAGCGCGCCGCCGGTGCCGATCTGGAAGACATACGCCTCTCCCGCGAAAGCGTCAGCGCCGAGCAGGTATTTGCCCGTTGGATCTACGCGCAGCACGGAGGGTTCTACGCTGGTGGCAACAGGTGTGCCGCTGTTGCCGAGAGTGAGCGCACCGTTCGAGCCAATGGTGTAGACGTAGATTGCTCCGGCGGCGCTGCCCATGTACAGATAGGTGTCGTCGGGAGTGATGGCGAGGGCGGTTGGTTCGAGGGCGACGGAATATGGAGAGCCGGAGAGGGTAGTGAGGCCGGTGCTGGCGACGGCGAATCCGGCGATGGTCAGGGGACTGGTTCCGAGATTTCCGGCGTAGAGATAGTCGCCGTTAGCAGAACCGGAGCCGCCGGAGCCACTGGACAGCGGAGGAAAGAATTGGCCGCAACCGGCCAGGGCCATTACAAGGGCCAGTGATCCGGCCTTACAGAACTGCGCGCATCGAGATTTTAGAGATCGCATTCCAACCTCACGACTATGGTACGGCTGCCGGTGCCCGGCATGCATATAGACGCAGAATGTGGCGTCCGCGCTTCGCTTGCAGGCTCGATGGCGGATGCCAGAAGGACGGAAAGGTTTGCCTTGATTGTCGCAGGTTCGCGAGCCAGGGCTGCCTCTCTTTCGGCGCCCGTTGGTGGCTCGTGCGGGGTTCGTGTGGGTTTCGCTGCATCTCATTTGCTTGAGTGCGTCCGAGAGCGAGCACGGCTGGGCGCGAATTCACAGGGGCATTTCACATTTCAAAGCAAAGAGAGAACACATTGAAACCAGCAACCATTGTAGGAATATTGCTCGTCGTGGTGGGCGTGATTGGCTTCGCAGTCGGAGGCATCAGCTTCACACACAGGAAAAAGGACGTGGACATGGGACCGCTCCAGATCTCACATAACCAGACGAAGACGGTGCCGATTTCGCCGATTCTGAGCGCGGTTGCGCTGGTGGGCGGGATCGGGCTGGTGGTGGTCGGAGCGCGCGCGAGCTGAAAGCAGGCGATAGCTCACGACCGGATCAGATTTCCCAGCGCAGGAGGGCCGCGCCGACGGTGAAGCCTGCGCCGACGCTGGCAATCAGGGTCAGGTCATTCTTCTTCAGGCGGCCTTCCTGGCGGGCGGTTTCCATGGCGAGGGGGATGGTGGCGGCTGTGGTGTTGCCGAAGCGGTCGATGTTGATGATGACCTTTTCTTCGGGCAGGCCGAGGCGGTCGGCGCTGGAGGTGATGATGCGGCGGTTTGCCTGGTGCGCGATGAAGCAGGCGAGATCCGCACCGGTAATGCCGTTGCGGGCGAGGACGGCTTCCGAGGCCTCGACCATTTTGCGGACGGCGAACTTGTAGACTGCCTGACCGTCCTGCTGGACGTAGTGCATCTTCTTGTCGATGGTCTGGTGGGATGAGGGGTGCAGGCTGCCTCCGGCGGGCATGCGGAGGGCGCAGCCGCCGGAGCCATCGACCTCGTGGTGGAAGTCGATCATGCCCAGTTCACCGCCGGCGGCGGGCTCGAGGAGCACCGCGCCGGCGCCGTCTCCGAAAAGCACGCAGGTGGCGCGATCGGTGTAGTCGATGATCGAGGACATGGTGTCGGCACCGATGACGAGGACTTTCTTATGCGCGCCGCTTTCGACTAGTTTGCTGCCTACCTGCAGCGCGTAGACAAAACCGGAACAGGCTGCGGATAGGTCGAATCCCCATGCGCCTTTTGCGCCGAGACGATCCTGCACGAGGCAGGCGGTGGCGGGGAAGAACATGTCGGGCGTGACGGTGGCGACGATGATGACTTCGATTTCACTCCCATCAATCCCGCGTTCAGCGAGGCAGCGGCGGGCGGCCTCAACGGCCATGTGGCTGGTGGCCATGCCAGGGTCGACGATGTGACGCTGGCGGATGCCGACGCGGGAGGTGATCCATTCGTCGGAGGTCTCGACCATCTTCTCGAGATCGGCGTTGGTGAGGAGGCGGGGTGGGCCGAAGGTTCCGAGGGCGCTGATTTTGGCGCGAACGGGCACACGCGGCCGAAGAGTAAGGCTCAAAAGATGACTCCTGAACAAAGGAGTATTGTCGCAGAAAAGGCAGTGGGGAGCGAAGAAGCGGTCAGCGGAGAGACGGTCAGCGGAAAAGCGGTTAGCGAGGGACGATTAGCACGAAGCTATTAGCGGACGAACAGCGAGGGAGAGCCTAATCGGGGGATTGAATCAGGGAATAAGGGAGAGGTTTTAGTGCACCGGGTGACCTGCTGCGCACGCACTGGCCCGTTACCGTTGCTTCCTTCCGGACCTGGCGGGGTTGGCGGGATTGCGTCGCGCAGGACCCGGCACACAGGTGATTTTAGCACTGTGGGACGCGCTTCCTGGGAGCGCGCGTGCCGGCGTTTGGAGTTTAGCGTCAAGTATTGCGGCCCTGAATTTCCTGGGACAATTCGACGGACTGAAGTGGCTCTCGTAACACTCCCTAAGGGGCTGAAGCCCATTTCAGTTTGCGGTCTTTACAACAAGACTGAGGAGCGTGCGGAAAAATGGCATGGGTGAGACCGCGCTGTTTCAAAACGGCACAGGACAGTACGTTGGGGTGAATCCGGAATCGATTCGCATGGACGTTGAGATGGCGGGGAGTTCGCTACTTGCTTTGGGGTGAACCTGGCCAGGGCCGCGCTGGAGGTTTTTGGTTCTTGGGTTCTTTTTCGATGGCGCTGCGTCCGTTTCTATCTGACACGACAGGCGTCGTCCCCTGATACAAGACAGAGGGAGCAATTTCCGAACGAAATTCTGAGGCAGGACGCGAGCGAATCGGCGCGGATGGCGTGTCGCGATCGCTTAGGGAGAGCAAGCGACATTTGAGGGAAAGGAAAAAGGCCGCCGAGGCGGCCCTTTTTGTTGGTGATCAGAGGAGGATCCTGCCGGGAAAGATGAACCGGGTCAGAACCTCGCCCTGGCTCCGAGCAGGACGAACCTTGTACCGGAGGGGGTGGTATTGCCGGGGATGTTGGCTCCTGAGGAGTAGTCGTAGCTTCCGAAGGTGACGGGATTGGCAACGAAGGTTCCCGGCGAACCGCGGTACATCTGGTTGAGGGCGTTGAAGGCTGCCATGGATAACTGCAGGTTGACGCGCTCGGTGATCCTGAGGTCCTTGATGATGGTGGCGTCGAGTTCACTGAAATCGTCGCCGACCTGGATGTTACGCTCTTCGCCGGGATAGGGATTGCCGACTGCGTTCGCGTACGCCTGGTTGTTGATGATCCAGTGAGCGGAAGACGGGGCGATGGGGGTGCCGGGGTTATAGGCACCGGTGGCGGGATTCTGAGAATCGCTGCCGTAGGCGACCCAGACCGGAGTTCCCAGGGTTGGGCTGCCGCCTACGACGGGGCCGGTATAGGGGTTGAGATAGGCAACGCTGCTCAGCGGGGCCTTCGGGTTGGAGACGGCGAGACGGCAGGTATCGACGCCAACGCCGACGCTGCTGCTGTTCAGAGCGGCGTCGCAGTAGCTGGAGTCGGGGGTGTAGCCATCCAAACCGATAGGCTGATACGGGGTATAGGGCTGGCCGGAGCTGAAGCGGTAGAGCGCGTTGACGGAGAAGCCATTGGCAACGCGGGAGAGCCAGCCATCGCTCTTGATGAATTTCGGCAACTGCCAGTCGAACTGGCCGCCGATGACGTGGGTATAGCTGTTGCCGGAGATACCGCGTTCACCGGAGTCGGAGTTCAGGGGGTTCTGCGGGTAAGCGATGGAACTGCCGCCGCTGCCGGTGCTGCGGAAAGCGTCGGTCGCGTTGTCCAATTCTTTGCTGTAGGTGTAGGAGAGAGTGCCGCTGACGCCGTGGAGGCTGCGGCTGGTGAGGTTGGTCTGCAGGCCGTTGTAGTCGGACCATCCGCCGTTATCGATGGTGGCGACGTTGCCGTAGTTGCAATTCGGGCGGCCGTAGCCGACGTCGGCGGTATTGTTGCAGAGGGTTACCGGGGCCAAGGCGGGGAAAGCGGTCTGGACGGGGAGGAGATAGGGATTCGAGTCGTCGCTGCGAAAGTTCTTTTCGGTGAGGCTGCCTACGTAGCGAACTTCGGCAACTGCCGCGCGGCCGATCTGGTGGTCAAGGGCGAGGGTGTAGGTCTGCACATAGGGCGGACGGAGGTTGGTGGGGACGGTTTCCTGGTCGCGCTGACGGGGATCGCCGCCGCGAGGAAGCAGGGGGAGATCCTGAGCGCGAACGGAGCTGAAGCTGATGTTGCCATTTGCGGGAAGGCAATTGCCGGCGCAGGCGATGGTGCCGGCATTGGCGACCGGAGCTCCGTCGGCCACGAGAATGCCGATGTTATAGAAGGCGGGATTCTCATTGATGGCGTAGCCGCCCTTGACGACGAGCTTGCTGTCGATGGAGGGATTCCAGGCGAAGCCGAAGCGGGGCTCGAACCCTTTCCAGTACTGCTGAACCGCGGGAACGGTGCGGTCCGACAGGGGCAGGGAAGTGTCCCAGAAGGCGGTTGCAGGATTCGATTCGCGATCGACGGTTTCGTTGTGGAGGACATTGAAGGAGGGGCTGAAGTACTCCCAGCGCAATCCGATGTGGACGGTGAGATTGCGAGTGACCCTCCAGTCGTCCTGAGCATAGCCAGCGACATCGGTCTCTCTGTATTTGGTGGTGAAGCTGCCATCCGCCATGGCCAAATAGGCATCGCTGGCGGGCTGACCTGCGGCGGGGGCATCCTGGAGGAAATTATTGAAGTCGTTGTAGACGAAACTACCGCCGTAGTTAAAGAGGCCGACGATGGGGGTGTTTTGATAATCGACCTCGCCACCGAAGAGGATGGTTTGGTTCCCGTGGGTCCAGATGGCGTTGTCCTGGACCTGAGTGACCTTGACGACGCGGCCCTGGGGGAAGACGACGTTCAGTCCGAAACTTTCAAAGCCGCTGTTGATGGTGATCGAAGAAGGGCAGCTGGCGGAATCGGTGATGGTGCAGGTGGGATAGCCGCCGCCGTCAAAAGCGCCGGTGGTTTGCTGGAAGGAGTAGCGCAGCTGATCGATCCAGTTGGAGCTAAAGGTGTGGGTCCAGTCGCCGCCAGCGGAACGGAGGGTGTAGACGGAGTTGACATAGCCGCCGGAGGCGATGTCGCCGGAGGCCCCTTCGGCGAGGTAGTGCTGATAGAAGTAGCGGGCGAAGATGCGGTCTTTGGGAGTGGCCTGCCAGTCGAGGCGTCCTAGCTGTTCATTATCGTTATAGGGTGAGGCGACGAGGCGCTGGACGAAGGCGAAGGGGACATTGGCCGCGGTAACGCCGCCAGGCCCGGTGACGGAGACGGGGGTGACTGCACCCACGGGGGCAGGGTTTCCGGTCTTGATGGCGTAGGGGCCATAAGCCTGCAGTACGGCAACGGCCGCACTGCCGGGGAAGGTGGAGGCGAGCTGGCTGATGCCGGCGGGGGTTGGGTAGAGGTCGGTATCGGTGGAGGGAGCGGCGCCGGTATGCTGGCGATCCCAGTAAGTGCTGCCGAAGAAGAAGAGCTTGTCCTTCAGGACGGGTCCGCCGATGGTGCCGCCGAGACGATTCTCAACCGAACGCGGGAGGATGGGCGTGGCACAGCCGGTGGTGGCTGGATCCTGATCGGGGGCGCAGAAGCCGAAGAGGGGACTTTTCTGCTGATTTTCGAGCGAGCTCAGGAACTGGCCCTGGTAGAACTCAAAGGCGCTGCCATGGAACTGATTGGTACCCGACTTGGTGATGTAGTTAATGACCGCGCCGGCGTTGCGGCCGTACTGGGCGCTGAAGTCGTTGGTGATGACCTGAATTTCGCCGATGGCGTCCTGGTTGCCGAAGAAGGCCTGGGGTCCGCCGATGGTGTTGTCGTTATTGGACTGGCCATCGAGTTCGGAATTGTTGAATCGGCCGCTCTGGCCGTTGACGGAGTAGTTGTCGCCGTTGCTGTTGGAGAAGCTGTCGGCGTGGGTGCTGACGACGCCGGGAATGACTTCGGCGATGGTATCGAAGCCGTTGTTGAGCGGGAGACTCTCAAGGTTCTCAGAGCTAAAGGTGGTGGTGACCTGAGATTCGGTGGGGGTAAGGAGGGTGGCAGCTGAGCCATTCACTTCGACCACCTGGGTGGAGCCAATTCTCAGGGTGAGGGATTTAAGGTCGGCGGTTACGCCGGAGTCCACGGGAACGTCGTTGACGGTGGCCGGCGTGAATCCCTGGGCCTCAATCTTGACGGAGTAGTGGCCGATGGGGACGGCGCGGAAGGAGAAATCGCCGTCGGACAGAGAAGCGGTGTGAAGCACGACGCCGGTGGCGGTATTGGTTGCAGTGATGGCGGCGTTCTGAACCACGGCGCCCTGTTGATCGACAACCTGGCCGACAATCGTGCCGGTCGTAATACCCTGGGAAAGAACGCGGGGTGTACCGCTCAGCAGCAGACACAGGGGGAGAAGAGCGATTAACCAGCTGTTGCGTCTGGGATTCATAGTTCCTCCGAAAAATTTAGTTGGGGACCTGACGTGTGGGTCGGGTGAGGGGAGACCCCTCTGCAGAAGAAAACCTGGACCGGAGAGCGGCGGCGCCCAGTTTGGACTGGACCTGTAACTGAATCAGGATTTGCGGATTCACTCCCGGAAATATCAACAACACACATGCATAACCCAAGCCTAGTTGCACTCGGCATACCATCGCCGGTGGGGCCGCGGCGTTTCACCTTGGCACGAGCTTTTTTGGTGCGGCGGGAGAGATACTGCGTGGGCAAAAGCGCTTATTTATGAGGGTTGCACGAGGGAGCGTCGCAGATATTTGCCCAGCCAAAGAGTTAACGCGAGAGTTACTAATGAAGGGTGAAATAGTCAGGCGAATTCAACAAAACGTAATGGATAGGGGCGTGTCTATGAGAAACGGGAGATTGCTGGCGCGGAGTCCCAGTTCTCATGGGCTTTTTCAGATGCCGAGCTTCTTGACTTCCTCGTTGTAGTACTTGCGGTAGAGGATGTCCCATTCCTGGCTGCCCTCGGGGATGATGCGGCGCTGGGACTCGATTTTCTGGCGGGCGGCCTGGTCGATACGCATTTCTTCGAGGAGCAGGTGCTCGAGAGCTTTGCGGGCTTCCTGGCGGATGGTGTTGCGATCTTCGAGGAAATCGCACTCGGGGGTTTCGGCGAGGGTGTCCGCGACAACGTGGGCGATCTTGTTGAGTTTGTCGCGGGAAATTCTCACAGCACCGCCTTGTATTTTCGGGCGAGCTCGGTCTTGACCTTCTTGAACATCTCGGAATAGCTGGCGCCGGTGCGGTTCATCTCGTCCTGATAGGCATCGAGGATGACCCGGACTTCCTCGTTGATGCGGTCTTCGAGGGAGAGCTCTTCGAGGATGCCGGCGTACACGCGCTCCTCGACGGCTTTGGGCTTAGTGGTCTGGATCGCTTTGGCGTCGATGAGGCTTTTTACAGTGTGGCGCGCCAGGTAGCCAATGTAATCACGGGAAAAGATCATGGAACTCATTCGGAATATAGCACAGGGAAGACAGCGGGCAGCCTGTAGCCGGTAGCCTGTAGCGAGAGCGGACGAGCAAGTGGGGAAGGCGAGTGGGAAAAGCGAGCGAGACGCTTTTAGCGAAAGACGCTTAGCGGAATTCGGTTAGCGAAAAGCTGGAAAGACAAGTGGAAAGGCGAGCCGCGGATCGTTCCTCACTAGTCGTCTTTCGCTGATTTCTTCGCTTCCCGGATTCTGTGGATTTCTTCCATGCGCTGGGCGAGGAGTTTTTCGCGGCCTTCCTGGGTGGGGTGGTAGTAGCGGCGGCCGGCGAGGGATTCGGGGAGGCATTCCATGTCGGCGACGCGGCCTTCGACATCGTGAGCGTATTGGTAGCCCTTACCGTAATCGAGTTCCTTCATGAGCTTCGTTGGGGCGTTGCGCAGGTGGAGCGGGACGGGTTCCTGGCGAGTGCTCTCGATGTCGGCGAGGACTTCGCCGTAGGCGGTATAGAGAGCATTCGATTTGGGGGCGAGGGCGAGATAGACGGCGGCTTCGGCAAGGGCGAGATCGCCTTCGGGTGAGCCGAGGAACTCCATGGTATCGCGGGCAGCGAGGGTGATATGCAAGGCCTCGGGAGCGGCGAGGCCAATGTCTTCGACAGCCATGCGGACCAGACGGCGCGCGACGTAGAGGGGATCTTCGCCGGCCTGCAGCATGCGGCCGAGCCAGTACATGGAGGCGTCGGCGTCAGAGTTGCGGATGGATTTGTGCAGCGCGGAGATGAGGTTGAAGTGCTCCTCGCCTTGTTTGTCGTACATAAGCACGCGCTGCTGGAGGGCTTCGGTGGCAATTTCGCGCGTGATCGCGCGGGCGGGCGATTCTGCGGCTAGTTTCGCTGCGACTTCGAGGGCATTGAGCCCGTTGCGGGCGTCGCCTGAGGCGTAGGAGGCGAGGAGTTCGAGGGCGCTTTCGACGGCGGTGAGGTGCTGGGCGCCGAGGCCGCGTTCGGAATCGGTGAGGGCGCGTTCGAGGAGGGCGACGACTTGCGCGTCGGTGAGGGCCTTGAGGGTGTAGACGCGGCAGCGGGAGAGCAAGGCAGCGATGATTTCGAAGGAGGGATTTTCCGTTGTTGCACCGATGAGGCGGATGGAGCCGCGCTCGACCGAGGGGAGAAAGGCGTCTTGCTGGGCTTTGTTGAAGCGGTGAATTTCATCTATGAAGAGGATGGTGCGCGTGCCCCACGAGGCGGCTTTCTCCGCGTCGGCCATCACCTGCTTGATTTCTTTTATGCCGGCGAGGACCGCGGAGAACTCGATGAAGGTGGCTTTGGTGGTGTCCGCGATGATTTTGGCGAGGGTGGTTTTGCCGACGCCGGGAGGGCCCCAGAAGATCATGGAATTGGCATCGTCGCGCTCGATCTGAACACGGAGAGGCTTGCCTGGGCCGAGGAGGTGCTCCTGGCCGAGGAACTCGTCGAGGGAACGCGGGCGCATGCGCTCGGCGAGGGGCGCGGCGACGGCGCGGGTGGTGGTGTTGGTTTCGGGTGCGGGATTGAAGAGACTCATGAGGTCGCCTTCTCCATCATCGCTCAGGTGTTCGGAGTGAGTGGGATTTTCGTCGAGAGGATGGCGGGGCGGCAAGGGCGAGCGGATCGGATACGATGGGACGGTTCAGCTGTCCATTTCATTTTGTGCTAAGGATCTGCACATGCGAATTGCGTGTTGCGCTGTCTTGCTGACTCTTTCGATGGTTGCGGGCGGACAGTCGGTTCCCGCCGCTATTTGCACCGATCCGCCAGCGGATGCGGCTCACCCCGCGTCGATGACGGTGCTGCACATTCCCAGCCACGGAGTTGAGATCAATGGGGTGCTGTATGCGCCGCCGGGGGCCGGGAAACATCCGACGCTGGTGATCTGCCACGGGCTGCCAGGCAATGAGAAGAATCTCGACCTGGCGCAGGCGGTGCGTCGCGCGGGCTGGAATGCGGTGACGTTCAATTACAGGGGCTCGTGGGGCAGCCCCGGGTCGTTTCGCTTCGCGCAGAATCCGGAGGACGCAGCGGCGGTTCTCGCTTACCTGCGCGATCCGGGGAATGCAGAGCGGCTGCGCGTGGACACGACCCGCATCGCGATTGCGGGCCACAGCATGGGAGGGTGGGTAACGGTGGAGACGGCTGCACACGATCACGCTCTGCTGGGAGCAGTGCTGATCAGCGCGGCGGATATGGGCGGCATGTCCGGGATGAGCTCGGACAGACTTGCAGCCCTGATGCAGGACAACATGGAGTCTCTGACTGGAGTAACGGCGAAGAGCATGGCGGACGAGGTTGTGGCGAATGCAGCGACCTTCCGCTTTGCGAGTGCGGTCGACAGGTTGGTGCACACGCCGTTGCTTGTACTCTCGGCTAACGATGGCCTGGCTGCCGGAACCGATGCTCTGGTGGCGGAACTACGGGCGAAAGGAAATCAGCGGATCACGGCGATTCATGCGGATACGGATCACAGCTGGTCGGATAAGCGGATTTTCCTGGAGAGCACGATTATCACGTGGCTGGGGACTCTGCAGTAGGCGGTTGGGCGGTGACGGGCGCATGGGCGCGAGGTAGATGTTGGTCCTGGGTGAGGAGTTCTTGTTATTTCCGGTTGGTCGGTGATTCGGCAATCACTGTCGCCGTTGCTCGCGGCGGCCAGTGTCAATGTCTGTTCAGCAGGATTAACAAGTCTTGACCATCAAATCGAAATTGTGCGACGTGTCCCCACCCACTGTTCAACTCGGTTTCCACCGTTCGGAGAATGGATTCTGGGACAGGTCTGGGACCGTATAGCTGCCAGTCCTTGTCCCATACCGCGGACTTGAGCCAGAAAACGTACGTGGTGCCATCGGTTGGGCGTACGAAAATGAAAGAGGTGTACCCGCCAACGTGGAGTTGAGAAACGTCAGCAAAGGCGAATCCGTCTCGCATCTAAATGGCACCGCAACCTGACAGCGCAACGTGCTGCCGATATGCTCGATAGTCCGATCCCAGCGTCGCCTTTAGGGCAGTAATCACTGCGGGACTGTTGAGCAGGCCGTTCTCACAGGGATAGGTCCCTAGGAACCTGCCGATCTCGCGGATATCAGAAAGCCGTCTTGCGGTCGGTTTCTGCGCTTGGGGGATCGCGGCGGAGCACCAGAGCGAAACGAGCAAAATCACCAGGGTCCTCTTCACGTCTCCTAGGTTATGCCTAGCGGCGACGTTCGTCTCTTCCGAATTGTCAGCCATCAGGAAGCTTCATCATTGGGCTGTCAGGATTTGGTGGCGGCGCGCTGGCGGGCGGCTTCGTAGAGCAACACGCTGGCGGCTACGGCGGCGTTGAGGGAGTCGACGGGGCCGGGCGTGGGAATGGCGATGCGGGCGGTGGCGCGGTCGAGTAGTTCTGCGGAGAGGCCGCTGCCTTCGTTTCCGATGAGCAGGGCGGCTGGGCCGGTGAGATCGGCGTCGGAGCAGGGAATTGCGTCGCCGTCCGTGGAGGCGGGAACGGCGGCGTAGACGGGGATATGGCGGTCGGCGAGGACCGAGAAGGCTGCCGCGGATTTTTCGGCGATGACAGGGACGCGGAAAGCTGAGCCGGCTGACGCGCGCAGAGCTTTGGAATTCCAGACGCTGACGGTTCCGGGCAGGGAGATGACGCCGCTGGCGCCAAAGGCTTCCGCGGAGCGAATCAGCGTGCCGAAGTTGCCCGGGTCCTGCAGAGCCGCAGTGAGGACGACCAGCGGATTGGAGCCGGCATGGGCTTCGGTCAGGGCTTCGGCGAGCGAGAAGCGCGGCGGCTCCACAAGGGCGGCGATTCCCTGGGGGGATTCGGTCTCGACGGCACTGTCAAAGACCGCGGCAGTGAGTTCGACAATCGAGACCGTGGCAGGGAGCGGGAGACGATCGAGCGCTCGGAGGCTGGAATCGCGGCGGACTGTCTCGCTTGTCTGGGGATCACGCCTGACGAAGACGGTGCGCAGACGGACGCCGCTGCGGAGGGCTTCGGCGAGAAGGTGCTCGCCTTCTATACCTATTACTTCGGATACCTCCCGGCCATTGCGAGCGAAGGCGGCGCGCAATTCCCGGACGCGTGCGTTCTGGCGACTCTGTACAATGCTGATGAGGCGCGAACGATCCGAAGCCGTTGGCATGGGGGGATTCTAAACCTCTCCAGAGTCACGCGGTCCTGACCGAGGCAGTTCGATTTCCGGGGCTCACCCACGGTGGGAGGTTAAGAATCCACCTGACAGATATCGATCAGAGCCGGAATGGTCCACGGATTTGCTGCGCCGAGATGTTGCTCGACAGGAGAGGCCTTGCCAGCAGAGATTCTGCGCATCCATCCGGATGAGCCTGAGGCGGACCGAATTGAATACGTCGCGACCTGCATTCGCGCCGGGAAGGTCGTGGGCATCCCGACCGACACCTTCTATGGGCTGGCGGTAGACCCGGTCAATCTTCGGGCAGTCGAGAGCATTTACGAGATCAAGTCGCGCCTGAAGCAGAAGCCGCTGTCGCTGCTGGTTTCAGGGCTGTCGCAGGCGTACGAGCTGGCGCGGGAGAGCGGGATTTGTTTTGACCTGCTGGCGGAACGGTTCTGGCCGGGGCCGCTGACGGTGATCGTAAAGGCGAGTTCGCGATTGCCGCTGCGCAGCACGGCCAATACAGGCAACGTGGCGCTGCGTGTTCCGGATGCGGCGATTCCGCGGGCTGTGGTCGCCGCACTGGGGTTGCCGATCACGGCCACATCCGCAAACCTGGCGGGATTGCCGGAGTGTACCTACGCTGCGTGCGTTCGCGACCAGATCGGCGATCGGATCCCGCTGATCGTGGACGGCGGTCCGACGGGGCGCAGCGTGCCGACGACGATTGTGGATCTGTCCGGGCCCGATGGGACGTGGCAGATTCTGCGCGAGGGGGCGATTCCAACGCACGCCATCGCGCTTGCGCTGCAGGAGCGATGATTGTTCCGGATGACAACCTGAGACCTGCTCGCCGGGGAGCGCTGAAGCGGGCGGCGCCCACACGGAGCCGCTTGCTGTTGTGGAGCGCTGGGGTCCTGACAGCGGCAGCGCTGGGTTGGGTGCTTTGGGTGAACGAGCAGATTCAGTTCTACTCGCATCGCGACGAAGCGCGGCCAGCGGATGCGATCGCGGTGTTCGGAGCGGCGGAGTACGACGGGCGGCCCTCGCCGGTGCTGCGCGCCCGGCTGGATCACGCTCTGGAGCTTTATCGGCGGGGATTGGCGCCGCTGATGATCACGCTGGGCGGGGGCGACGCGGTGGACCAGCACTCGGAGGGCGGGGTCGGTCACGATTATCTGCTGGCGCATGGCGTTCCGGAAGACGCGATCATTGCGGAGACGCAGAGCGATAACACGGAGCAATCCGCGGAACGGCTGGCGGTAATTGCGCGGGCGAATGACCTGAAAAATATTGTGGTGGTCAGCGATGGGACCCACTTATTTCGGATCCATGCTATTTGCGAACACGATGGGCTCGCGGTCTATACCTCACCACGGCCGCTGGGACGCAGCATCGCACGCCAGCAACGCGCGCACCGGTTGATGCATGAAATTGTGAGCTATACGTTGTGGCGGATGCACATGCATTAGAGGCTTTCAGGCTCCGAAATGCGTTTCGATGTGTAACTCGCGGGCGACTTCGCCATCGCGCAGCATTTGCGCGGCCTTGTTCAGATCGACGCCTTCCGGTGTTCGGCGATAATCGCTGGTGACCTCGTCCTCCTGGTCGCCGATGTTCTTGAAGAAGAGCGCGTGTCCTGAGATATGAACGTGGGTCTGGGTGATCTGCCAATTCCCGGTGCCGACTTCTTCGCGAATGATCTGGAACGTTCCTCCGGCGTTGATGCGGCCGAGCAGGCCCCATGCGAAAACCACGTCCTTATCCAGATGTCCGGAGAGGCTTCTGAGCCGCATCTCGTGCTCGCTGACGACCAGCGTCCCCGACATCGCGGCGAGGACTTTCCCGTTCATGCCGTCGGGAGAGAAGCTGGGATTGGGACGAAAGGTGAGCTTTACGTCGCCGTTTCCCCGGTCGACGATGTTCCAGATGAACGCGTTGGGGAGCATGTTCATCATGTCGCGGGCCTGCTTGCTATCCTGCTGTTCATTCCTCTTCAGACGCTGGCGGAACGCGGGGTCGGTGAGCATCTGCCGGATGCGGTCGAGGTCCGCCTGATGTTGCTCGGCGCTGGGTGGGTGGCCGTTGTCTTCGACGACTTCGGAGAGATTGCCCTGCTGCGTTTCGATGATCAGCTTCACGATGTTCTTGTCGGGCGATTTGTAGGCATCGCGATACATCCAGGCAGTGCGATCGTTGGTGTCGGCGTCCAGTTCGTTCCTGACGACTGTGCGGACGATCTCTTCAGGTGATTGGGCCTGGGCAATGCGCGGTGCGAGGGCACCAGACAGAACGAGAAGCAGGAACCCGGGAAAAAAACGAGAGGGCCGAACGATTTCTCTCATGAAAGATCGTTCCCAACGAGAGCAGGGGAAACCGTGATGATGTTCATAGGCAGAATTTCTTTATATCCTTGCGCAGGAGCGATTACCAGCGCTACGGACTTCTCATGGGATCTCAGCGAAGTCTCTGTTTAAATTGAGTCCTCGACGAGAGGAAGTGTTGCCCGGTGGCTTTGGCGATGGGTTTCGGGAAAAGAATGCTGAGGAAGCCGTTACAATAGCACAAGGGATTGAAACCGATGCCGCATATGGTGTTTTGCTCACGCTACAAGCAAGAAATGGAGGGGCTGGACGAGCCGCCGTTCGACAGCGACTTCGGAAACAAGGTTTACAACAGCGTTTCGAAGAAGGCGTGGCAGGAGTGGGTGGAGCGGCAGAAAATGCTGCTGAATGAGTACCGGCTGCAGCCGTGGACGCCGCAGGCGCAGGAGTTTCTGGTGGAGCAGATGGATCAGTTTTTCTTCGGCGAGGGCGCTGCGCTGCCCAAGGAATATGTTCCGCCTTCGGGACATTAAGGTTGTTGCGATTTTGCGCTTGCCGGCGCAGTCAGGGCTGAGGCGTCCTTCGGTTCCAGCCTGGTCAATTTTCCCCTTTTCAGCAAGAAGCGTTCGTCGCGCCATCGGACCGTGTCCGAGGCGTAGCTCCACGCCCAGACGCCGAGGGCGATGATGTCGCGCGGTATGAGGAGCCAGAGGTCGCGCAGCACCTGACGGTCGCCGAGGATGCCGACTCCGACTCCGAGGGCGAGAGAGAGGCGGAAGAGCAGCGCCAGGCTGAACAGGGCGAAGGCGGAGAGGCTGAGTCCCGAGGCGACGAGGTTCAGGATCGCCCACGCAAGGCCATAGGAGACGATCAACCCTGCGTAGCCGGCGCGGCGCGATTCGCGCATGGCGCGAGCCCAGCGCAACTGGTGCTGGAGGTATCCGGAAAACGTCCAAGCGGGAACGGACGTTTCTACGATTTCGTTACTGAGTTCGACGCTAAAGCCGGCGACAGAGATGCGGGCTCCAAGCTGATAGTCGTCGGCGAGATATTCGGCGAGGGGCATGAAGCCGCCGATGGCGTCGAGTGCGGCGCGGGAGACGGCGAGCGTGGAGCCGAGTCCGAAGTGGAGGCCGCGTTCGAGGAAGAGCGAGGTGAGGACACCGGGGGCAAAGTCCGTGGCGATGCCGAGGGCTTCCATTTTCGAGCCGATGGTTTGATGGGTGCGGCCGCGGTAAAGGGCAGTGACGAGGCCTGTGGGAGGTCGGTCCTGCCGGGGTGCGAAAGGCGCGAGGATGCGTGCGAGGTAGTGCGGGCTGACGCTGATGTCGCTGTCGTTGATGACGAGGTAGTCATAGCGGGCGTGGGGCACAAGCTGCGCGAGATTGCTGACCTTGCCGTTGGGACCGAGGACCTCTGGACAGAGGATGAGGCGAATGGCGTGATCGGGGAATTCTGTTTGGAGCTGGCGGACGACGGCAGCGGCCGGATCGTCGAGGCTGGAGACGCCGAAGAGGATCTCGTATTCGCCGGAGTAGTTTTGACGGCAGTGGCTGGCGAAAGCTTCGGCCATGCCGGGATCGAGGCCGTGGATGGGCTTAAGGATGCTGACGGGCAGAGCGAAGGCTCCGGCGGGGAAGGGGCGACGGCGCAGATAAGCGCGGGCGCTCCAAAGGGCGATCAGGTAGTAACCGAGGCCGGCGATGGTGAGCAACGTTGTCAGGCCGGCGATGATGGTGGCGAACATCCTGGTTGAGTTTATTGGAGTGATGAGCAGGATGCACGTATCATGGAAGACACGATGCGTACGACGATCAATCTGCCGGATTCTGTGTATCGTCTTGCGGAGCGCGCTGCAAAAAGCCGCGGTGTGACGGTCGAAGAGCTACTGGCAGCCACGTTTGAAAGCGCGGTCGCTTCGGAGCCGGATACTGCTTCATCGACTGGCACGGTGACGCTTCCTCTCATACCGTCTAAGCGGCCTGGGTCGCTGGATCTGAACAAGTACGACTTCGATGATCTGCTTGCCTGATGTGAATGTGTGGATCGCGCTGACTTCAGATCGGCATATCCACCACTTAACAGCAAGCAAGTGGCTGGGAGCCTCTAAAGACCTGCAACTGGTCTTTTGCCGCATCACGGAGATGGGGTTTCTGCGTCTTCTTACAAATCCGCATGCGATGGTAGAAGATGTGCTGGATGCTCAGGCGGCGTGGAGCGTTTACGAAACCTGGCGAAGCGACCGACGCGTCGTGTTTATGCCGGAGCCGCCCGGCTTCAATGCGCGCTGGCGACAAGCCAGCACCCGGATCACGGCCAGTCCGAATGCATGGACTGACGCATATCTCGCCGCGTTTGCCGAGGCAGAGCAGGCGGCCGTCGTGACCTTCGATCGCAGGTTTCCTCAGTACAGTCTTTGTAAGGTCGAGATTCTCTCACCGGCTTAAGAGCAGCTTTCACTCACCCAGCATGGGCATGTCGAGGGGCGGTTGGGCGAGCCAGCCGGCGTGGGCAATGCGGTCGATGGCGCGGCGCAGCGCTGAAGCTGCGCATGGCTCGACGGTGACGACAAAAGGCAGGTTGCCCTTCTCGTAGCCGGGACGCTGGAAGAGCGCGTCGATGTTGATTTTCTCCGCGGCGAGGGCGCCGGCGATTTCGGCGACGATGCCGGGGCGATCCTGCACGATGAAGCGGATGTAGTGGCGCAGCTCGAATTCTCCGCTGACCTGGGCGGCGCGGCTGGGGAGATCGGCGGCCTTCGAACCGTGCGCGAGCGAGATGAGGTCGGAGACGACGGCAACCGCGGTGGGATTGCCGCCTGCTCCGTGACCGGAGAAGACCACGTCGCCGCCATACTGGCCGCTGACGAGGACCATGTTCTCGGTGCCGCGGGACCACGCGAAGGGAGAGCGCAGCGGGACGAGCATGGGGCCGACGGTGGCGGAGACTCCGTCAGGCCGCAGTTCGGCTTTGGCGATCTGGCGGATGGTGCAGTTCAGATCGCGGGCGTAGACGAGATCGACGGCATCGACTTCTGTGATGGAGCGGCAGCCGACCGAGTCAACGTCGATAGCAGCGCGCAGGGCGATGCGGGAGAGGATCACCAGCTTGGCGCGGGCGTCGTAGCCGTCGACGTCCTCGCTGGGGTTGGCTTCGGCGTAGCCAAGTTGTTGCGCATCGCGGAGGACGTCGGCGAAGGCATCGCCTGCCTCCATGCGGCTGAGGATGTAGTTGCATGTACCGTTGAGGATGCCTTCGATGCGGGTGATGCGGTCGCCGGCGAGACCCTGCTGCAGGCCGGGAATAACGGGAATGCCTCCGGCGACGGCGGCGCCGTAGAGCAGGTGCGCGCCTTTGGAGCGAGCGAGGCGGTCGAGCTCGATGCCGTCTTTCGCGATGAGCTTTTTATTGCCGGTGACGGCGGATTTGCCAGCTTCGAGAGCACGGCGGACCCAGGAACCGGCGGGCTCGAGGCCGCCGACCAGTTCGACGATCACATCCGTGTCGGAGTGGAGGACTTCGTCGAAGTCTTCGGTCCAGACTACTGTGGGCGGAGCCCAGTCGGCTTTTTTGCGCCCGATGCCGCGATTGAAAACGTGGGAGAGCTCGATGCCGTCGGGCTTGAGGTCGCAGAGGATGCGGGCGACGGAGCTGCCGACGGTGCCGAATCCCAGGAGGGCGACTTTCATGAATACAGGGTACAGGGTGTAGGGAACAGGGAACCGTGTTCGGCGTTCGGGCGGCAACCTCTACAATCGGGGATTGGATTGAGGAGAACTCTTGGGACTCTTTCGGAAGAAGCTGAAACAGGAACATAAGGTGATGCTCCAGGCGGAGCGGGCTGGGGGTGAGCTGCTGCCGGAGTATCACCGCGCTACTCCCGAGTGTCCGCACCCGGAGCGGTGGAGTATGTATGACTCGATGACGGCTGAGGCTGAGGTGCTCGAGTTTCTGAGCACGCTCGTGACGACCATCAAGCCGGAGCTGATCGTGGAGACCGGGGCTTTTCTTGGGGTGAGCGCGGTTTGGATGGCGCGGGGGCTGAAGAGGAACGGCTTCGGCAGGATTATCAGCTGCGAGTTCGATCCTGTGGTCTTTGCCAAGGCGCAGGAGAAGGTGGCGGCTTCGGGCGTGGCTGAGTGGATCGAGCTGCGCAACGCTTCTTCGCTGGAGATGCAGGTGAGCGGGACGATCGATTTGTTTTTCAGCGACAGCGAACTGGGGATTCGGGAGCAGGAGATTAGGCGGTTTCTGCCGCAGATCAGCCCGACCGGGGTGATTTTGATGCACGATGCGAGCTCTCATCCGGGGCTAGTTCGCGAGGCGGCGCTCCGGATGGAGGCTGAGGGGTTGATTTCTGTGGTGCTGTTGCCGACGCCGCGCGGTCTGGTGGTTGCTCAGAAGCGCGCGGGGCGGAGGTAGCTTCTGTGGCATCCCGGGTCTCAAAAGCGAGACCCGGGCCAGCCACTTACTGGGATGAGTTAGGCGTGGGTTTGCGCGGTGCGCGGACGGACGCGGAATTTCTTGGTGGTGATAGCCAGGGTGCGCTCCATTTTGCGCAGCGCGTGGGTTTCATCGGGAGCGGCGAAGGTGGATGCTATGCCACGGGCCGACGCTCGGCCAGTGCGGCCTACGCGATGCACATAGTCTTCAGCTTCTTTGGGCATGTCGAAGTTGACGACATGCGCCACGTCGGCCACGTCGATACCGCGGGCGGCGACGTCGGTGGCTACGAGGATACGGTGACGTCCCTGAGCAAAGCTGCTGAGGGCGGCGTTGCGCTGGGACTGCGAGCGGTCGCCGTGAATCTGGGTAGCGGAGTGGCCGGAGCGGACGAGGCGGCGAGCGACGCGGTCAGCTCCGTGCTTGGTGCGCACGAAGACGAGGAAACTGCCTTTGTTCGATCCGAGCAGATGCTCGAGAAGCTCCTGCTTTTTGTCGGTCGGGACCTCGAAGGACTGGAGCTCGACGTTGGGCGAGGGCTTGAGGACCGAGCCGATCTCGATACGGACCGGATCTCTGAGGTAGTCGCGGGCGACTTCGCGGATGTCGGGGCTGAGCGTCGCCGAGTAGCAGAGGGTCTGGCGATCCTTAGGCAGGGAAGCGGCGATGCGGCGAATGGCGGGCTTGAAGCCCATATCGAGCATGCGGTCCACTTCGTCGAGGACCAGGATTTTGATGCCGCTGAGGTTGACCAGCTTGCGGTCGAGGTAGTCCTCGAGACGGCCTGGGGTGGCGACGATGAGACGTGCTCCGCGACGGATGGCCTCGAGCTGCGGGCCTTCAGAGAGGCCGCCGCAGACCAGGGCCGCTGTGCCTTTGGCGTGCGTGAGGTGGCGGTAGTGCTCGAGGACCTGCATGGCCAGCTCACGGGTGGGCAGCAGGACGAGCGCCGATGCGCCCTTCACATTTTTTGGCATCCGCTCTATAAGGGGGATGAGGAAGCTGAGGGTCTTGCCGGTGCCGGTTTGGGCGGTGGCGATGACGTCGCGGCCTTCGAGGGCTGGCGGGATCGCTCCGGCCTGGACCGGGGTGGGGGTGATGAAGTTGGCGGCGGCAATCTGCTGCTGCAGGGCCGGCGAAAGGTTGAGTTCAGAAAAGAGTTTCAATTGATCCTTGCTCGGGCGCTCCCTTTGGGTCCCTCTGAGGTCGATCGTTGAGATCGCTCTCTATCATCCAGGGATCCAGCGGGTGGCCGGAGTTGCTGTGTTCCTGGTGCAACTCGGCTTAGGAGCGGAGCTGCGGCCAGGGACCTTTTGTTTTTCTATGCAGGGAAAACCAGGGAGGCGCGATGCGCCGATTCGATTTGACCCACACTCAGGAAGTCGTCTCGTAAGACTACTTCTCACGTCTTCGGCTGGGATGCGACCTGACTTGAGTCGCTTCGGAGCCTGGCCCGGTGCGCGACATTGCGCACAAATCTTGACTAAAGGGGCCATCACGCTGAGAGGGCTGGGAAGATTACGGGAGGACGATCTTGCGGATGAAGGCGAGAACGGCTCACAACCAAACAACTGAGCGTGGTTCCAGTATAGCAGGGAGCCGGGGGCCTGGAGCTGGGAGCGGGTAGCTCGAAGGTGGGAGAGGTGGCTGGTTTGGGCTCGGTACCCCCTCCCCCCTCCTTACTGGTTTTTGGGGTTGTAACGCGTGGGGATTTGATTCTAAAGGACCGGGCGATTTTGGATGTGCTGTTTGCATTTGATTCCAGGATAGATGCGGGTATCTATTGTGTTTTGTTATTGGTACGTGCCATTCACAAACGGGTGGCAGTTATGTATTTGAATTCAAAATGGAAGTTGTCGTTCCATTTGAATCCAAAATACTTAGCAGCTGGGCGCAGGCGGCCTGGAGCTCTTCAGGGGAAAGCTGAGGCGTGGCGCTGGGCAGGGCGGAGGGGGGCACGGCGAACAGTTTTGCGAGTGGAGCGGGGATTGTGGCGGGGTCGATGGTTGCGGATTTTGTGGTTCCGGATCTTTGTTCTTGCTCGGCGCGGTAGCCGGCTATGGTGAGAAAGATGCGGTCGGCGGCTTCGCCGACGGCGACGGTGGCGCGCGTGTAGGCGGCGCGGTCGCGGCGGGAGGAGCGGCGATCGATGAGGCCGTGGATGTCGCCGAGGGCGCCCGAGGTGGCGTAGAGGAGGTCTTCGAGGTTCATGGCCTTGAGCTGGTTCATAAAGACGTCCATTTTCTGGAAGAAGGCGGTGTTTTCTTCGAGGACTCCGCGCTGGCGGCGCCGGGTGCGGTGAGCGGGGCAGAGTTTCTGGCCGCGTTTGGGGATGCGGCGGCATTTGTGGCCCTTTTCGTTGACGTGGACGCATTCTTCGACCATGGGTAGGCTCCTCCGGAAATAGAAAAGCCCCGCCGTGGTGGCGAGGCTTTTTGTATTTACCTTATTAAGTTAAGAATAGCAGGGTGGGAGGAAAAAACTGCCAACTTTCTTTGGGTTAGTTGGCTTGTAAGTGGCGTTAATTGTTGAGTTATTACTTTGGTTTTTCGGGCTGGGGCTTGACAGATTTTCCACATTTGAGGGTTTTGCGGGGGGAGTCTTGGATCGTTGCTTTTCCCGCGGTCTCGTTGGCGAGAGGTCAAGTTGTAACGGTGGGCTTGGTGCTGTCAGGAGGACGGCTGGGGCAGAGGGTGAGCACACCTCTTCGACCGAGGAGATGACTAAAGTCACACTACATCATCGATTGCATGCACGATGCGCTCAACCAGGTCCGCCACCAGTGCAAGATCCGCGCGGTCGATCGGCCACGGATCTCGGGGTGGCGATTGCTGGAGATCGCCTTCGTGGGCAATCGTGTTCCGGCGTCGGACCACGAGAGACAGTCGCCGCTTCAGGCTCTTAGCTTTGTCAACCTTTGTCGCCGGAGTTGCGCCGAGCTTCAACGCCACCTCGTTCCACAATTCAATTGCGCAACAGAGTCTAACTCCATCGGCAATATCTTCCGGAGCCTGATAGGTAATGCGGCTCAAATAGCTCCGAACATATAGGTCGAAGGCCGCGCTTGCGTCGGAGGGGGTTGCTGCCGCTCGGATTCGATTGACGATCTCGGTTGAGACTTGAAACTTCAAGTACGCGGGGCTTGCCGGGCGGCGCCCTTCAAACCTAGCCACCATCATTTGGGCGATGAGTTCGTGAATGTAGAGGTCTCTAGTGCGCCTACCCTCGCAACCCATTCTGCCCGCAACAGCTCATCTGGTTGCATAACGCCCGAAACGCTCTTTTCGAGATAAGCGTGCAGAGTGGAAAGGAGCGCGCGCCGTGCCCATACAGCCTCAAATTGGGCCAGCGGAGTCAAGGCGGTCTCACTGGGTCAGCGTGAAGACTTTATCCGCGCAAGCCGAGAAGGCGTCGCCAAAAGTCTTCATGCTGTCAGCTGTTTGATCCCATACGGCGCCTGCTTGTCCCGTTTGCGCTGCGGTCAGAGCGTAAACGGGGACTTGAAACTCTTGGGACAATGCGATCAGGCTGTTGAAGTCTGCAACCTCTAACAGGGGGGTCCACGGGTCGACCCCAAGGCGATCGCGGAACTTTTTGGGATCGACCATTCCTGCCTTTTCAAGTGCTGGGATCAGCGTGTCCTTCAGGCCTGAAGTTAATTGGTCGATCCACCTTTGGAATGCCCTGCTGGCTCGACCTAGACGAGGTCGGTACTTCTGAATGACAGCGCCTATGAATGTAATTCCCGGCTTAGGGAACGCGTAATCTGCCGTTTTCAGCGCCTCGGTTTCGTATGCCGTTTCAGCCCAAGACTTCCACCGGGGGAGCACCTTGGCCAGAGAGCTCAGGGCCATCGACGAAAAATAATCCGGATGAAGGGGAACTATGAAGTAATCGCTTGTCGTGAATAGATTCTGGTTCAGCGGCCCCAAACTCGGGCTCATGTCTACCAATACATAGTCGGCTTGGTACTTTCCAGCAGTCTCGTCTAAGAGAAACCGGATTGATCCCGGGAGGTTACGAAGAGCCAACAAGGATCCGCTGAGTTCTTGCGCAATTCCTAAGGAAGGTCTGCGCAACCGGTCGCTGTGAAGCTGCCTCAGGCTGAGCCGAGCCGCGGAGTCGGTGGAATCGACGGTGAGTTGCTT
>PMSS01000464.1 GCA_003167515.1 Acidobacterium sp.
GCCTGTTCAGCCGCCAGTGCCTAGGACACCGCAGAATCCCCACCCTGAACGAGCTGCGGCGCGAAGCCGCCGCCTGGAATGAAAGGATGAACCGCCATCGGGTCCTGATCGACTGGCGCTTCACACGTGCAAAGGCCCGCCAGAAGTTCCGATACAAAAGGAACCGCTTCACGCGGTCGCAGTACTAGTGGCGGCGGCGCTTGTCTGGCCATCGCAGTTGGCCGTCAAGTTCCGGCAGGAGCGCGTCTTCTTCATTCAGTTCTTCGTCGCGAATCTCGCCGCCGTCGTCGCGAACCTTGCGACCCGGTACATTCTCGTCCTCTCCCAGTGCGTCTGGAGGAGTCCGATTTGATTCTCCATTTCCGCAAGCGCATTGCCAATACCCTAGGCGCGGTGGCCACCGGTTCGCGACTAGGGTTTTTGGGATCATGGGCATATAAATCTCCGAGCCCGGCGACGAGATAATCGCGGCTTATCCGGCGAAATTTTTGGACGACGCCCGGAGCGTTCTCCCCCCGAGTATCCCTTGTATAGTGGACTGTCCGCTGAGAAGCTAATGACCACGAGAGAAAACCCAGTTTGGTGCGAACTCCGGAAAACGTTTCCCAAGCACATCGGGGCGGATAAAGACGGTCGGCAGTTCCACCTGACATGTTCGAGGGAAAAGAGCAGATGAGAGGAAGAATCGCGCGACTTGCAGTTCTGGCGGGAGCAGCTGTCTGCCTGGGTAGCATGGCGGGGAGGAGTCAGAGCAGCGACAAGCCGGTTCCACAACAAATTGCAGCGAGCATCGAAGTGCGGCAGACGAACGAACCGGTTTCGAAGTACGAGTTCGGCATGTTTATCGAGCACATTGGGTCGCTGGTTTACCGGAGTCTTTGGTCGGAGATGCTCGATGATCGCAAATTCTATTTCCCGATCGACTCGCAGCCGGAGGCAACCGGGCCACGGGCAGGCTTTCCGGGAATGCGTCTGCGCAAATGGCGTCCGGTCGGTCCTGACAGCGCGGTGACGATGGACAAGGAAGATCCTTTCGTGGGCGACCAGAGCCCGCGCATCGAGCTCGACTCTTCGACGCCGCACGGCATCCGCCAGTCGGGCCTTGCGCTGGTGGCGGGGAAGACGTACGTCGGCCGCATCTGGCTGCGCGGCACGCCGGGCGCAAAGGTGAAGGTATCGCTCATCTGGGGCGACGGCGAGCATGACCGACAGACCGTGTCGATTGCGGCGCTCACCTCGACGTACAGGAAATTTCCACTCAGCTTCAGCTCTTCGGCGAACTCCACCGACGCGGCCCTCGAAATCACAGGCACGGGCAGCGGCGCCTTCCACATCGGTACGATCTCGCTGATGCCTGCCGATAATATCGATGGCTTCCGCCCCGATACGACCGCGCTTCTGCGTCAGTTACACTCCGGGATGTGGAGATTGCCTGGCGGCAACTTCCTCTCCGACTGGAACTGGTACGACGGCATCGGCGATTCGGACAAGCGCCCGCCGACTTTTGACTATGCCTGGAATGCGATGCAGTCCAACGATGTGGGCATGGATGAGTTTATGACGCTGTGCCGGCTGGTCGACACCGAGCCTTACATCACGGTCAACGCGGGCTTCGGCGACGCGCACTCGGCCGGAGAAGAAGTGGAGTACATGAACGGCCCAGTGACCACGCGGCTTGGCGCGCTGCGCGACCGCAACGGCCACCCCGAGCCCTACCACGTCAAATACTGGGATATCGGCAACGAACCCTACGGCGTGTGGCAGCTGGGCCGCACGGATCTGAAGTATTACGTCCTCAAGCACGACGAATTCGCGAAAGCGATGCGCGCCGCCGACCCATCGATTACGCTGCTGGCGTCTGGCAACATGCCTCTGGCGATGGACCTCACCGGGGAGATGCGTGCGCACGATGTGGATAATCTCACGGCCGTCGAAGGCACACCTGTCGACTGGACCGGCGGCCTGCTTCAGGACAGCTGGGGCAACTTCTCCGGCATCACGCAGCACTGGTACGCGCAGCCGGGCCGACACTTCGATCTCGAGAAGGCCAAGAATCTGCCGCTCGACGCGCCCACCGAAGCCGGCTACGACAAGGTAGACCAGACGACCATCGAGTACGCGCGCTATCCCGCCAACATCGTGCACCTATATCAGCAGACGTGGCGGCGATATCAGGAACGCTTTCCGGCGATGGTCACGAATCATATCTTCCTGTCGATTGACGAGTACGCCTATTTCGGCGGAGGTTTCAACCGCGCGCCGGATCTGAAGCTCGCTCTAGCCTACGGGATGATCTTCAACGAAATGCTCCGACATACAGATTTCCTGAAGATGTCTGCCCACACCATGGGCGTCTCTACGCTGGACTACACGCCCACAGCCGCGACCCTGAACACCACAGGGCTGATGTTCAAGCTGTACGGTTCGCATTTCGTCGACGGTTCGATTCCCGTCGCCCTCACAGGGAATTCGCCTCAGCCATCGCCGCAGTATCCGGCAGGCGGCGACCAGCCGGAGACTAACTCGGGCAGCCCGACCTATCCGCTCGATATGTTCGCCGCGCTCACTCCCGACCGCAAATTCCTCATGGTCTCGGTGGTGAATGCGACCGACAAGGAACAGCGATTCGATCTTAGCGTTGCTGGCGCGCGGGTCTCGGGGCCATCGACGCTCTGGCAGTTGACGGGCGAGAGTTTGGAGGCATCGGACCACGTTGGTGCGCCGCCGCAGGTTGAGGTGAAAGAGACGGCGATCGGTGAAGCGCAAAAGACCCTCACTGTCGCTCCGATCAGTGTGAACATTTACCGCTTTTCCGTTATGCCGACCTCAGAATAGCGTCCGGCCCAGAACGATTCGGCTCATGACGATGCCAACTCAACGCATTAACCGGAGTGAAGAACGATGGGACCAAGGCTCTCTTTTACTTTTGCTGCTCTGATTTCTCTTTGCGCCGCAGCCGCGGGTCCGAGCTTCGGACAGGTGCAAACCGACGCGCCGGCCGTCGTTCTTGGCGCCAGGCCGGTGACGGTGGAGCATATCAAAATCCATTCGCCGGCGATCGAAGGCAATCTCGAGGGCGAATCCGCCGATCGTGACGTCATCGTCTTCCTTCCGCCCAGCTATAGCAAGGACAAGCATCGCCGCTATCCAGTGGTTTACGCCCTGCATGGTTACTCGATCGGCGCGGAGCAGTGGACGCATGAGATCCACGTTCCGCAGACGATCGAAGGCGCCTTCGCCCAGGGCTCGAAAGAAATGATTGTCGTCCTGCCCGACTCAAAGACGGCCTACAACGGTTCGATGTACTCCAGTTCCGAGACGACGGGCGACTTTGAGAAGTTCATCTATCACGACCTCGTCGCATACATGGATACGCACTACCGCACCCTCCCGGATCGCATGAGCCGCGGCCTTGTTGGCCATTCGATGGGAGGCTACGGCGCTACGCGCATTGGGATGAAGCATCCCGACGTCTTTGGCAGCCTCTACATCATGAGCCCGTGCTGCTTGTCGGCGCGCCCGTTTGGTCCGCCGCCCGGAGCCGACGCGAGCAAATACGTTGAGATGGAGAAGCAGTTCGAGCAAAGCGTGGCCGCTCTTCATTCTCCCGCTGATTCGGCCGGCATGCAGTTCTTCCAGCGGGCGCAGCTCGCGTCCGCGGCGGCCTGGTCACCCGACCCGAAGAACCCTCCGCTCTATCTGGACCTGCCGATGAAAGATGGTGTTCCGCAGCCCGATGTGCTTGCGAAATGGGCTGCGAACGCTCCGCTGGCGTTCATCGATCAGTACATCGAGAACCTGGGGGAATACCATGCCATCGCCGAAGACGTGGGTGATCAGGACGGTCTCCGCTTCGACACGCAAAACCTCCACGAGACCCTGGAGAGCTACGGCATCAGGAATAGCTTCGAGATGTATCACGGAACCCATACCAGCGCCGTCGCCGATCGCTTCCAGAACCACGTAATCCCGTTCTTCAATGAGAATTTGTGCGCGACGGACCATTGCCGGTGATGGCAGTGTCGCCCTGGACACGCCTGCACGGTTTGCATACTGCGCCCCAACTGCCAGCAGACTCCGCATCTACCGCTGTCCTCGGCCAGAATCTTCACCGGGTCGAATCGCGTGGGCGCAATTCGTCTCGGCTCCAGCGTGGGTTGCGGTTGGCGCGATGCGAATCCATAGCGCAGATCGTTTTGCTGTAACCGTTGGTGCACTCTTCGAGAAAGAAGGCCCCGCATGACACAGTACAGATTCCTGATTCTTGCAACGGCCGCTTGTTGCGCGGCCATGACGGCCAGGGCGCAGACAGGACCGTCCTGCTCCGATCTCGCCAGCCTGAAGATCGATGGCGTGGAAATTACGAGTTCCACGGAGGCTCCGGCAAATGCGCCGACTCCGCCTTCGTATCCGCGCTACTCCGGCTCGCTGCCGGCTCATTGTCGCGTGGAAGGCGTGATTCACCGGCGCAAGGGCGTTGACGGCATCGAGTACGGCATCGGCTTTGCGGTCGCCTTGCCGGAGAAGGATGTCTGGAACGGCGACTTCATGATGCAGGGCGGAGGCGGGGGCAATGGCGTGGTGAACTATCCCGCTGGAGCGTCGTATACGGGCGAAAAATCGGCTCTCGAGCGCGGATTCGCGGTGGCGAGCACGGACACCGGACATAAGGCCCGGACCGGCGACTTCGACTTTTCGTTCATGCGCGATCAGCAGGCGTATCTCGACTTCGCCTATCAGGCCAACGCCGAAGTGGCCGGCGTGGCGAAGCAGATTATTGCCCGCTACTACGCCAGGCCGGCGTGGTACTCATATTTTGTGGGCTGCTCTACGGGCGGTCGCGAAGGCATGATCCTCTCGCAGCGCTTCCCCACAGTATTCAACGGCATAGTCGTCGGCGATCCAGCCATGCGCACCGGCCTCTCCAATCTCGCCATCGGCCAGTGGATTCCGGTGGCTTACAACCAGGTCGCGCCGAAGGACGCATCCGGCAAGCCGGAGATCGACAAGCTCTTCACCGAGGCGGACCGCAAGCTCTTTATGGACGCACTGATGAAGAAGTGCGACCCACTCGACGGAGTGAAGGACGGAATGATCTTCGATCCTCTCGTCTGCCATTTCGTCCCGGAGGAAATCGCCTGCAAACCCGGCCAAACCGAAGGCTGCATGGCGCCGGAGAAGGTTGCGGCCATTAAAAAGGCCTTCGCCGGGCCGAAGAACGCTTACGGCACGCAGGTGTATCCGGGTTTTCTTTATGACGCTGGAATCGCGGCGTCCGGTCCGCTGCCGGGTTTGCTGAGCCCGCGATCCAGGGGTCTCTTCGGCCCAATCACAACGGCGACCACCCTCGATGTGGACAAGGCCGCTCTTCACGCCTCCGATCCGCTGGTGGAGCCGGCTTCGACCAATCTTTCCACTTTCTCGGGCGACGGAGGCAAGCTGATCTTCTTCCACGGTGACAGCGACCCGTGGTTCTCGCCCCTCGACACGTTCCAGTACTACCGATCGCTCGCCGAAACCAACGGCGGAGCCAAGGAGGTAGCCACGTGGAGTCGGTTCTTTTTCGTGCCGGGCAGGAGTCACTGCGGCGGCGGTCCCTCGCTCGATCATTTCGATATGCTGAGCGCGGCGGTGGACTGGGTGGAAAAGGGAATCGCGCCAGAGTCGATCATCGCGACTGGCCTTGCATTTCCCGGACGCAGCCGCCCGCTCTGCGCTTACCCCAAACACGCGCAGTACAGCGGACACGGCAACACGGAGGCTGCCAGCAACTTTGTGTGCCAGTAGAACAAACCGCGCCGCAATTGCCGCGGAGGGAACGCACGGACCTGAACAGTGGAGTCCGCTAGCCCGAAGCAGAGTTGAACTGACGAAGCCTGGATACATCGTTGTTGCGGTCTCCGCCCTCCTTTTCCGGTCCCTCGTTGACATTCTTAGCCCAGGTAATTTAGCTTTTGGTCAATTTAGGTATCGTTAACTGAATCGTTCACCGATGCTGGAGCGACCCGCCGGTAAAGAACAGTCTCGCTGCCGGAATAGCCGTCCCGCCGCCTTCGATTCTACGGTCCTGCCTGGAGAGAGCAATGAAGAGAAGTGCAGTTCGTTTTGTGGCTAGCTTTGCCACCTGCATAGCAGCGTTCGCCTGCGTGGCCTTTATGGCCTGCGGAAAGGCGCAGGAGACTTCCACGCCGCCTTACCTGAACCCTGCTTTACCGCCCGCAGTGCGGGCGAGGGATCTGGTGAACCGTATGACGCTGGAAGAGAAAGCGTCGCAGCTTGTCAACCAGGCCCGCGCCATCCCGAGGCTCAATATCCCCGCCTACGACTGGTGGAGCGAGGCGCTGCACGGCGTCATCAACGATGGAGTCACGGAGTTTCCTGAGCCCATTGGCCTGGGAGCGACCTTCGATGCATCGGTCATTCACCAGATGGCCGAAGTCATCGGCATTGAGGGACGTGTCAAGGATGAACAGGCAGTCCGTGAGAAACGCGCCAGCATGTTTTTTCAGGGACTTGATTTCTGGGCCCCCAATATCAATATCTTTCGAGATCCCCGCTGGGGCCGCGGCCAGGAGACGTACGGCG
>PMSS01000300.1 GCA_003167515.1 Acidobacterium sp.
TTCCGGCGCTCGGTGCAACCAGCGCCGGCACTCCCAAGCGCTTTGCAACAGTAACCGCCACCGACATACCGCGCGACTTGAAGGAGCCGGTGGGATTCTGCGCTTCGTCTTTGACGAAGGCACCGTTCGAAAGCGGAATGAGCGGCGTTGCGCCTTCTCCCAGCGAGACGGGCTCCTCATGGTCGGCAATCGGTAACATCTCGCGGTAGCGCCACATCGTCCACGGCCGCGCGGAGAAGGAGCTGGGTGTGGCTGGCCTGATTGCGGAACTCGGTTAGGGTAGCGTTTCCCGTGGCGATGCGAGCCGCAATGAGCTCCTCATGGGCGACCGCGCCCTGTGCCGATGCGAGCGAGGCGACGGCGGTTTCCGCGACGCGCACCTGGGCATCGAGAGCCGCGAGGCGCACGAAAGAGGTGCGCACCAGCAGGCTGACCGTGGTGACCAGCGCGACGAGCAGAATACAGCCGAGAATCAGCCGTTGGTAGAGGCTCAGCATCAGCGGGACGTTACGCAGAATCCTTGAATCTTGAGCCTAGTGTTGCGCGGCTGGCGATGCAAGCGGAGGTCCTATTCACCGACTCGGTAGCGGCGCAGAACGTCGTCGAGGGTGAGCATGCCCTCGAGGGTTCCGCAGCTGGCACGGTTGAGGACGGGGAGCAGCGGCCAGCGCGGGAAGAAGTGCAGGGCGTGGTCGAGCGGCATGTCAGGGAAAAGAGGCGGGGTGCGGTCTGGTTGGAGGGCGCGTTGGATAAGGGTGTCGGGGGTAAGGGTGGCGGAGGCGGCGGTGAGTTCGGCGGCGGTCATCGCGTACCAGGCGTCGTCGGAAAGGCGGATGAGGCACGCGGTGGCGTGGGATTCGGAGAGGGTGCGCGAGACGGCATCGAGCGTGTCGGCGCCCAGGGCGGTGAGGACGGTGACGGGCTGGAGGGCGTCTTCGATGTGAAGGCCGGACTCCTCGCGCTGCTCTTCCATGGAGGGGAGGTCGAGGCCGTCCTGCTGCGTGAAGATTTCAAATATGCCGACGGGTTGCAGGCTGCGCGAGATGAGGAAGGCCAGGGTGTTGGCGAGGATGATAGGCAAAATGATGGAGTAATTGCCGCTGACTTCGAGCACCATGAAAACCGAGGTGAGGGGGACGCGCAGAAATCCAGCGAAGAGGACGCCCATGCCAACCAGCGAGTAGGCACCAACGGTGCTCGAGATCGGGATGCCGTTCGAGCTGAGGCAGCGTGAGCTCGGGTGGGAGCTGATCCCAGCGTGAAACGAGCTGGCAAGCTTTAGTGGCGCCGCTGGGCTCGAACCGGCGCATTCAGTGAGCCGTTCCCGGGCGATTCGCTTGAGGGCAAGGATCCGCTCGGCGCGTTTCCCGGGTGGCAGATCGAAGGCGGGATAAAGCAACAGGATGTGCCGCGGCGGTGATGAGGAAGAGGGTGACGAGCGATACGGCGTCCCGCAGGTTGAGCCGCCGCCGGGCCAGCCGCTCTTCCGGGGTGAGGATCGTGCCCGCGCGTACTGTCGCCATATTCTCTATACTCCCAGATTCGCGGCCTGTTTCGGGCATCTCAGCCGGTGGGTCGAAATTTCCAATGGCACGGTCTGCGGGGTAGGATGAGGGAGCGGGCGGAAGGTATGGACCTCGAAGACAAAAAGCTGGCGCTGGAAGAGAGGCTGCGGAAGCTGGGCAGCGTCATTGTGGCCTATTCCGGCGGCGTGGATTCGGCGTACCTGGCGTGGGCGGCGCATCGGGTTCTGGGAGATGCGATGCTCGCGGCGATCGCGGATTCGGCGTCGCTGGCGCGAAGTCATTATCGCGACGCGCTTGGGTTTGCCGAGGAGAACGGGATCCCGTTGCTGGTTCTGGAGACGAAAGAGCTGGAGCGCGAGGCGTACGCAGCTAACAGCGGCGATCGATGCTTTCATTGCAAAGATGAGCTGTTCACGGTGCTCGAAACAGAACGGGCGCGGCAGAATTTTGCGGCAGTTGCGTATGGATTGAATCTTGACGACGGGAAGGATTTTCGCCCAGGGCAGCGAGCGGCGGCCGAGCATCATGTGGCGGCTCCGCTGGCTGAGGCGGACCTGAACAAGGCGGAGATTCGGGCATTGGCTCAAGCGGCCGGGCTGCGGGTTTGGGATAAGCCTGCGTCGGCGTGCCTGTCTTCGCGCATCGAATATGGGCGGCGGGTGACGACGGAGGTGCTGCGCCAGGTGGAGGATGCGGAGGAGGCGCTGCGGGCGCTGGGGCTACGGCGTTTTCGCGTGCGGCATCACGGAAGCGTGGCGCGCATTGAGATTGCCCAGGAGGAGTTGGCGGCTGCACTCGACCCGGAGTTTTTTCGCAGGATGGCTGCCGCCGTGCGGAGCGCGGGTTTCCCGTATGTGGCGGTGGATTGCGATGGGTATCGATCCGGCTCAATGAACGAGTTGCTGCCTGCGGAAATGCTGGCGGGACATGCGACGGTCAGGGCTTCGTGATTTCGTTTTCCTGAATTTCAATATGACGATTGGACAGATCGAGTGTTTTGCCGGAATTTCCGGGGACATGTTGTTAGGCGCGCTGATCGATGCGGGCGTTCCGGCCGAGCTTCTGCAGAATGCCGCCGCGGCGCTGGGGATCGGAGCCGAGCTGCGGATTCGCGCGGCGAATCGCAGCGAGATTCAGGCGACGAAGGTGGACGTGCTGGAGCATGGCGTGGTCGCCGAAAATGGGGAACACGAGCACGGACATCACGAGCACGAACATCATCACGGCGACGTGGAACACTTGCACGGCCACGAACACTCGCACGAACGTTCGTACGTGGAGGAACACGGGCACGCGCACGGACGAAACTGGCCGGAGATTCGAGCACTGATTTCTGAGGCAGACCTGCCGGCGCCGGCAAAGAAGATCGCGCTGCGAGCGTTTGAGTTGCTGGCCGAAGCTGAGGCGAAGGTGCACGGCATCGCGCCGGAGGAGGTTCATTTTCACGAGGTGGGCGCCGTGGACACGATCACGGACATCGTGTGTGCGTCCGTGGGATTGGCGTGGCTGGGCGTCGAGAAGTGGCGCTGCTCGCCGGTGAACGTGGGCAGCGGCTTTGTGAATTGCGCGCATGGACACATGCCCGTTCCGGCTCCGGCGACCGCGGAATTGCTGAAGGGCGTGCCGGTGTATGCGGCTGGACCGCAGATGGAGCTGACTACCCCGACTGGGGCTGCGATGCTGCGGGCTCTGGGATGCCAGTTCGATCCGCTCGATGCGGAGGGGCCGCTGGTGGCGAGCGCGATCGGCTACGGAGCGGGAGGGCGCGATCCGGAGGGATTTGCCAACGTGCTGCGGTTGTCGATTGGGACGCTGGCTAAGACGGGTATTCAGAAACGGTCGTTCTCAGGGGATCGTGTGGTGGTGCTGGAATGCGCATTGGACGACGCGACGCCGCAGGTTCTGGCACACGCGATGGAGCTCGCGCTGGAGCATGGGGCGCTGGATGCGATGGCTGCGCCGGTGACGATGAAGAAGGGACGCCTTGGAACGCTGCTGACGGTGCTCGCGAAGCCGGAGAACGAGGAAGAACTGGAAAAGCTTTTGTTTCGTGAGACGACGACGCTGGGAATTCGGCGGCGCGAGGAAGAGCGCGTGATTCTGGAGCGCGAATTTGTAACCGTCGATACGCAATATGGAAAGGTTCGGATGAAGATCGCTTCCGCTGCGGGAGAATTCCTGAACGCGATGCCGGAATACGAAGATTGCCGGCGCGCGGCGCGAGAACACGCGGTCGCGTTGCGGGCGGTGATGGAAGCGGCTGTGGCTGCATATGCGGAATTGCAGGCGACGAAGGCGAAAGCATGACACGCGAGATGATTCTGCAGTTGCTGGAAAGCGTGCAGTCGGGGGAGACGACCCCCGCAGCGGCGCTGCGCGATCTTGCCAGGATGCCTTTCGAGGATGCGGGGTTCGCGCGTATCGATCACCATCGCGCGTTGCGGCTGGGGTTACCGGAGGTGATTTACGCAGCGGGCAAGACCCCGTCGCAGGTGGCGGAAATATTCGCACGCATGGCGGCCGCCGGTGGCAGCGTTCTGGCAACGCGAGCGGATGCGGATGCGTACGGGGCGGTAAAGCTGCGCGTGCCGGGCGCCGTGTATCACGAGCAGGCGCGGATTATCGGATTACGATCAGACGCGGGCGGCGAGAAGGCGGGACCGGTGGCAGTGGTTTGCGCGGGGACGAGTGATTTGCCGGTGGCCGAAGAGGCTGCCACCACCGCGGAATATCTGGGGCTTGAGGTTTCTCGGATTTGGGACGTGGGAGTGGCGGGGCTGCATCGCATCCTTGCGGCTCGCGAAGGGCTGGGAACGGCGCGGGCGGTGATTGTGTGCGCCGGCATGGAAGGCGCGCTGCCCAGCGTGGT
>PMSS01000204.1 GCA_003167515.1 Acidobacterium sp.
GAGGGCGCTCATGAAGATGGCCAGACAGCGGAAGCAATGGCCTCGGCTGCCGCTCCCGGCGAAGCAGGCGGCGATGGGGGTCGCGGATGTGGTTCGAGCGGCTCCGGGTCCCCCCAGGGATGCCATGATCGATGCGTGGTGCGAATCCGTGTGGGGTGTTTGGCAGGAAAGCCGCGAGCCGATTGCACGGCTGGCGAAAACTGAACTGGATGTGGATAGAGCACAGATTGAGGTTGGCTGAAGCGGCTTGACACGCGGGCGGGGATCCCCGCATGGTCACGGGGGAGGCTTGCCATGTGCGCACAGTTCGAACCTAACCCGACTAATCTGTTCCTCCGCTTCTCCCGCGACAAGTTGCTTGACCAATACTGGCCGCGCCTGCGTAGCTGTGTCGAGTCGGTCACCGACGAACAGATCTGGTGGCGTCCTAACCCGTCCTGCAATTCGATCGGCAACCTCATCCTTCATCTGAACGGCAACGTGCGCCAGTGGCTGGTTGACTCGTTCAGCAAGGGCGAGGACAAACGCGATCGTCCCGCGGAATTCAGCGCGCAGGGGTCAATGACCGGCAAGGAACTGCTCGGAAAACTTCATTGGACGATTCACGAAGGCGTTCAGGTCATCAATCGCCTGAGCGAGGCCGATCTGATCGCGCGCTACGAGATTCAGGGCTACCACGTGTACGGTCTGGAAGCGGTTTACCAGGTGATTGAGCACTTCGGCCTGCACTATGGGCAGATTGCGTACATCACGAAGATGCTGCGCGACCAGGACCTGGGCTTCTATAAGGAACTCAACAAAACGGGGCGGGCTGTTTGAGGGAGGCGAGCCCAAGGCGAAGCTCAAACCGTAATAATCGGTGAGTCGGCCAGCTTGACCGGGCTGTCGCCTCTGACCTAGCATGAGGAGCATGGGCCTTTGCCACATTCCGTGGGCTTGTTGTGCATGTTGTTGCACGCTGCGCCGGAGTTGGATGAGCCGCTAAGCTAAGCCTACCCACTTGCTCCCGCGCTCTCAGCATTTGCTGACGCGGGATTTTTGTTGCTCTCAACTCAAACGGAGACATCATGGCGGAAGCGGTCACACCCAAAGAGACCCGAGCCCAAAAAGCCGAACGGCTGAAGCGGGAAAAGAATCCGTGGGATGCGATTGGAGAGATTCGCGCCTTCGCCCGCAGCGGGCGGTCCTCGATCCCCGAGGACTGGAGCCTCTATTTTCGATGGTGGGGAATTTACACGCAGGGTGACGGAGTTGGCGTGACGGGCGGCAAGGGCGGCGAGGGCAAGGCGACCGACTACTTCATGATGCGAGTGGGCGTGCCAAACGGGATTCTGCGCGCGGACCAGGCTTGCGTGCTGGCTGAGATTGCGCGAAGACACGGACGGAATCTCGCTGACATCACGGTCCGCCAGAATATTCAATACCACTGGCTCACAATCGAGTCGCTGCCAGAAATTATGGAGTCGCTCGACGCGGTTGGACTCTCGCCGAAGGGTGCCTGCGGCGACGTGGTACGCAACGTGACCGGATGCCCGCTGGCGGGGATTGCCCACGACGAGATCGTCGATGCGTCGCCGCTCGCTCTGGAGGTCTCGCGTATGGTCCAGGGCAACAACGAATTTTTTAATCTGCCGCGGAAGTTCAAGATCTCCCTCACAGGGTGCGCGGTGTGGTGCTCGTATCCCGAGATCAACGACATTGGTCTCACGGCGGTTCGTCGAGGCTCCGAGGTTGGCTACTCGGTCCGGGTCGGCGGCGGCCTTTCCAACGAGCCGCATCTGGCGGTTCGGCTGAATGCTTTTGTACCACCCGAGCAGGCTGCGGCGGTTGTTCGCGCGATTACGGAAATCTTCCGGGACCAGCAGGGACTGCGCGAGAGCCGGGATCGCGCCCGCCTGAAATACCTCTTTATGAAGGAGGGATGGACCGGCGATCGCTTTCTCGATGAGATTGAGAACCGTATCGGTTACAAATTGGCTCCGGCGGTCGAGGAAAGCGTTCCCGACGATGTTCTCCGGGATCATACTGGCATTCATCCGCAGAAGCAGGAGGGACTGAGCTATGTTGGCGCCAGCGTTCTGCGCGGACGCCTCACTGGCGATCAGTTTGCCGCCGCAGCCGAACTGGCTGAGCGCTTTGGAAGCGGCGATCTTCGCCTGACGGTCATGCAGAATCTTCTGTTCCTGAATATCCCGAACAGCCGGGCCGGCGAATTGGCGCGCGAACTGGAGCAGATTGGGCTTCGCGTGGAGGGCTCGCCGTTCTGGCGCGGCGCTATCGCCTGCACCGGCACGGAATTCTGCAAGCTGGCGATCACGGAGACCAAGGGATTCACGCGCTGGCTGGTTGATGAGCTCGAGGAGCGATTGCCGGAGTTCGATCAGCAACTGCGCCTGCACGTGACCGGCTGCCCGAACAGTTGCGGCCAGCACTGGATCGCCGATATTGGCCTCGAGGGCAAGAAGGTGAAACATGAAGGCCGGATGACGGACGCTTACTACTTTTGTGTGGGCGGATCGGTCGGCAAACATGCGGCGACGGCTCGGCCTGTGGGCTATCGCACGCCGGCGCATTTGGTGCCGGAAGCGGTAGAGCGGCTGCTGCGTAAGTATCTTGTGGAGCGCGATGCCGGCGAAAACCTGCGTGCTTATTTTGCGCGCAACACGGACGCCGATCTGCGCGCGGCGCTGGCTGGCGAGGAAATCAAACCGGTTGAACGCGACCTGCCAAGCGGCCGCGTTCCGGCGGAGCTGGCGGGATGAGGAGGACTGAATGAGTCTGCTTCCGATTTTTCTTCGTCTCGATCGGCGTCCGTGCCTGGTGGTGGGCGCGGGCACCGTTGCTCTGGGCAAAGTCGAGAGCCTGCGCGCGGCCGGGGCTGCCGTCACCGTCGTCGCTCCGGAAGCGGTCGCGCAGATTCGGGAGCTTGCGGAGGCGGGATCGCTCGCCTGGCATCGGCGGATCTTTGCGGCTTCGGATCTCGAGGGCGTCTTCGTAGTGATCGCCGCTACGAATGCGCCGGAGGTGAACCACTCGGTTTATGAGGAGGCGCTCCGGCGCAACGTTCTGTGCAATGCCGTCGACGATCCGCCGAACTGCGATTTCTATTTTGGGTCGGTGGTCGCGCGGGGCGATTTGCAAATCGCCATCTCTACGGCGGGCGAAAGTCCGGCTTTGGCGCAGCGGCTGCGGCGCGAAATCGATGCGCAGCTGCCTCGCGATCTCGGCCCGTGGCTTGGGCAGCTTGGGGCTTTGCGGCGCGAAGTTCGCGCTAACGCGCCTGCCGGTGAAGCACGCAACTTGCTGCTGCACGAGCTTGCGCAGAGACGGCTTTGCGGCTCATCGTCATGCCCGACGCGGCGGTTTGCCGAGGAGCAGATCCGTGAGATGCAGAAAGACGAGGTAGTCGCGTGACGGCGTCGAAGCCAGGAAGTGTGTACCTTGTCGGTGCGGGCCCGGGTGACCCCGAGTTGCTGACGCTCAAAGCCGCGCGGCTTCTCGCGACCGCCGATGTCGTGCTCCATGACGATCTGGTGCCGGGTGGGGTGCTGGCTCACGCGGAGCGCTCTCTCATCATCAACGTCGGCAAACGGTGCGGGCGCAAGAACATCTCGCAGGAACAGATCAACGGGATGATGGTGGACTACGCTCGCCGCGGCTTGTGCGTCGTTCGTCTGAAATCCGGCGACCCGTTGATTTTCGGCCGCGCCGGTGAGGAGATGGAGGCGCTCAATACGGCGGGTATTGCCTTCGAGGTCATCCCTGGAATTACGGCGGCGTTCGCTGCGGCCGCGGCGCTGCGCCGGCCCCTCACCGACCGGCGCTTGGCATCGATTATCAGCTTCTCGGCAGGACGGCACGCGCAGGGCTCCGAACACGATTTGGGGATTCGCCCTGTCTCGCCGTCTGGTGCGACCCGCGTGATCTACATGCCAGGACGAGACCTCCGTGCCGTCGCGACTGAGCTTCGCAACGAGGGCCTGTCTTCGGATCTGCCGTGCGCCATCGTCTCGCGAGCGGCACAACCGGATGAGCAGATCCTGAGGACTACGCTGGGCCAGCTGGATCGCGTCGTGGCGGGGCCAGCGCCTTCGATCCTGCTGGCAGGCGAGGCACTGCGGGACGCTGAATCTGTGACGGCGGTTGAGGACTTCGTAGGGCGGACGGCAGATGCGGGGGAAAGTCGCCCAAAGCCGATTGAGTTATAGGGAGAGCCTCGGTGCCGCTTAATGGGCCGCGGCGTCGAGGGAGTCTTCGAAATCGTAATGGTTGCTCGCCGCCCTCGATGCGGATTTTCATCGAGCCGGACAGGGCGGTCGGGTCGCCGGTTCCCGAATCTGGCGCAACAGCATTCCCATCCAGCTAAACCGGCATCCAAATCAGCCATGGACAGGATCGGCAAGCTCGTTATTCCCACAGTGCTTCTGGCGTTCGCCCTTGCGGGCTGCCACAGCAATCAGAACCAGCCTGTAAGCGGCGATGACCCGGCGGCTGCCAATTTGGCGAACGCCAGCAATACAAGTTCCGATAATCCGCCGCCTCCGCCCTCGGATCAAGGCAGCGGGGCGGCTCCCTCCAATGGGCAATATGGCGGCGATCAATACGGCGGCGAACCGTCGGCCGATTATTCGGATACTGCATACGATGTTGCGTCCGATCCTCCGCCGGCGTTGCCCGACTACGATCAGCCGGAGTGTCCGGGCGACGGCTACATCTGGGCTCCAGGCTACTGGTCGTATGCGTCGGCAGGCTACTACTGGGTCCCAGGAGAATGGGTGATGGCGCCGTATGTCGGCGAGCTTTGGACGCCCGGCTACTGGGGATACGATGGCGGGCGCTACCGCTGGAATCACGGCTACTGGGGTCCGCATATCGGCTTTTACGGCGGAGTGAATTACGGCTTCGGATACGACGGCAACGGCTACGAGGGCGGTTACTGGCGCAACAACGCTTTTTACTACAACACTGCTGTGAGCCACGTGAACGTGACGGTCATTCGCAACGTTTACAACTACCGCGTCACGAACATCAACAACAGCACGCGTGTGAGCTATAACGGCGGCAGCGGGGGACTGAATTATCGGCCGACGCCTGCGCAGACAGCGGCTCGGAATGAACGGCACGTCGCACCTCTGCCGGTGCAGCGGACGATTGCGCAAACGGCGATGCAGAACCGGGCGCAGTTTGCCAGCGCGAACCATGGGCATCCGCAAACGGTGGCGGAAAGCCGGCCGGCAAGCGATGGGCGTTCAGCGCCAGCGGCACGGCCTGAGGACTTTCATCCGGCGCCCGCATCGGCGGCACGGCCGGAAGCGGGTAAGCCCGCGTCAGCCCCTGGCATGAGACCCGCACCGGGCGTCGGAACCCGTCCGCAGCCGAGTCGGCCGGCACCGGAAACGAGGCTTGCGCCCGCAACGAAGCCTGCGCCAGAAAGCAGGCCGGTGCCTGAGTCTCGCCCTGCGGCCCGGCCACAACCAGAGACGAGGCCGGAGGCACGTCCGTCGACGCCGCCGCGGAATCAGCCACAGCCGGAATCGCGGCCTGCGCCAACGCAACAACCATCGCGGACAGAACAGCCATCGCGGCCTGCACCAACGCAGCAACCATCGCGGCCAGAGTCTCGGCCTCAGCCGGAAGCCCGGCCGGCTCCGCAGTCTGTAGCTCGACCGAAGCCGGAGTCAGGACCACAGCCGGAGTCGCGGCCCCAGCCGGAATCGCGACCCGCTGCTCCGCCGAAGCAGGAGTCACGACCGGCTCCGCCACCAAAGCAGGAACAGCGACCGGAGAATAAGCCAGGCGATAAGCACCCGCAGGCGTAGAGGGGCGGGAGTTATAAAGCTGTTAGCCATAAAGCTGTCAGCAATGGAGCTGTTAGCGAGTGAGACTGTCAGCGATGAAGCTGTCGGGGAGGGCGGTTAGCCGCGAGCGGGTTGCGGCGAGTCTCAATCCGGATAAAGCGTGGTGCTTGCGAGCAACTCACGGAGGCGGAATGCGCGATCCAGTTGGGTGGCGACGAGGAGCTGCTGACGGCGACGGTGATCCGGTTCCTGGAGCAAGGGCAGCAGTTGCTCATCGTGTGCGGCTCCGGCTTCGAGGTCGAGGATGGCCGACTCGAGGGTAAGGCGGAATCGTTGGCTGACGTGAATGGGTTCAGAGGCTGTGAGTTGCCGCATATTTCCTCGTAATGATTCTCGTCCGTGGGTAAAGTCCGTTCATCTGGAGCCGATTTTACGAGTGAAGAAACCGGGTGCGCGAGACCAAGCCGTGATGGTTGTTCGGAACTTTCGGGTTAGAGCTGGCGCGTTTTTGGACAGCGCAGTTACATGCCAACGATCTATTAAAGATCCATTGCTTTGCTGGTGACGATGTTTTGGGCCTGGGTGACGAATTGATCGAGGGGCATGGAGCCCTGATCGCCCTTGCCGCGCGTGCGCACGCTGACGGCATCGCTGGACTCTTCCTTATCGCCCATGACCAGGACGTAGGGAATCTTTTGCAGGGTGAAATCGCGAATCTTGGCGTTCATTTTCTCGTTGCGTGCATCGACTTCAACGCGCAGGCCGGCAATCTGTAACCGCTGCTGTACTTTTTGAGCGTAGGCGAGGTGCCGCTCGCTGATGGGCACCAGTGCGGCCTGCACCGGCGCGAGCCATAGTGGAAAGGCGCCGGCGTACAACTCGATCAGATAGGAGACCATGCGTTCCATCGTGCTGATGATGGCGCGATGGATCATCACTGGCCGGTGCGGATTGCCATCCGCCCCTGTGTACTTGAGGTCGAACTGGCTCGGCAGGTGGAAATCCAGCTGGACCGTCGAGTAAGTTTCCTCATGGCCCATCACATCGGCGAGCTGAATATCCAGTTTCGGCCCATAAAATGCCGCGTCGCCCTTGCTCTCTCGATATGCGAGGCCGAGGGAATCGAGCGCTTCGCGCAGGACGCGCTCTCCCAGCGTCCACATCTCGTCGTTATCGACGTACTTCTCTTTGTTGGAAGGATCGCGCAGCGAGAGGCGATAGCTGTATTTAGTTATGCCCAGATCGCGATAGGCGCGCTCCACCAGCTTCATCACATTGGAGAACTCGTCCTTAATCTGGTCCGGCGTACAGAATATGTGTGCGTCGTTCAGCGTCATGCAGCGCACACGGCTCAGCCCACTTAGCGCGCCCGACCGCTCGTAGCGATACATCGTTCCCAGCTCAGCAAGGCGGACCGGCAGATCGCGATAGCTTCGCAGCTTCGACTCGTAGATCAGAATGTGATGCGGACAGTTCATAGGCCTGAGCACCATCTGCTCAGTCTCGAGATCCATCGGAGGAAACATATCCTCGTGATAGTGGGCCCAGTGACCGGAGCGGACATACAGGTCGACCTTCGCCAGACTGGGCGTGTAGACGTGCTCATAGCCCACTTCGCGCTCGAGGCCCAGGATGTAATCCTCCAGCAGCCGGCGGATGGTCGCGCCCTTCGGCAGCCACAGGGGTAACCCCGCGCCCACTTCTTCGCTAACGGTGAAAAGTTCGAGCTCTTTTCCGAGGCGTCGATGATCGCGGCGCTTTGCGTCCTCGATGCGCTCCAGATACTCGTCGAGATCCTTCTTCGAAAAAAACGCCGTGCCATAAATGCGCTGTAGCTGTTCGTTCTTCTCGTCGCCTAACCAGTACGCTCCAGAAAGACTCATCACCTTAAATGCCTTCACGCGTCCGGTGGAGGGAAGGTGAGGGCCACGGCAGAAGTCCACGAACTTGCCATTGCGGTAGAGCGAGATTTCCTCGCCCGGTTTGGTGAATTTCTCGACGAAATGCACTTTCATGAAGTCGGTTGCCGATTTGAATTGTTCGAGGCCCTGCTCGCGCGACTCTTGCTCGCGGACAAACTTCTCGTCGCGCGCAGTGACCTCCGCCATGCGACCCTCAATCAGCTTGAGATCGTCGGGAGTAAACGGCGTGGGACGCCAGAAATCGTAGAAGAAGCCGGAGTCGGTTGCGGGACCATGGCCGAGCTTGGTCTCGGGAAACAACTCGGTGACAGCGGTGGCCAGTACATGGGCGGCGGAGTGGCGCAGGACCTTGAGCGCCTCCGCATCTTTTTCAGTGAGTAACTGCAGAGCGACGTCTTCCTGGAGCGGCGTGGTGAGATCGACGAGGCGCTCGGCCTGGGTATTTTCAGCGCCATACATGGAAGCCTCGCTGCCGTCGGGCGAGCCGGAAGCCACAGCCGCGGCTTTCAGAGGACGGATGCGCGCGACCACGGCGGCCTGCGCCAGGCGCGGGGAGATGCTTTCGGCAATAGCCAGGGGGGTGGTGCCGGACGGAACCTCGCGCGCCGATCCGTCTGGGAGCTGAACCTGAATGGAACTCATAGAAGCAGGGTAACGGGTTTGGGGTTCAGGGTACAGATCACCAATGGTAGCGCGGCGTTGCCGGGTAGCGAGGCCGAGTGGGAACCTCAGCGGGCGCGGGAATTTCTGCCTTACGGTTGGCTGGCTGGGGGGACAACGCCATTCATGCGCAGGTACTCGACCATCTGGCCATAGTGGTCAAAGGCATGAATGAGGGACTCGACGATGAGCGAGAGCCGCGTGACCGAAGTTGCGGAGAGAGGCGAGATCGGAGAGGGCCGGACGGGAACGCTCGTGTCGCCGATTGCGTCCACGGCTTTACTCAGGTGCGCGAATGAGCTGTTCAGATAGTCGAGAATTTCAGCTTTCGTTCGCACAGTTTCCGGTCCGGTTTCGTCTCCCGCGTCGGCGGGCGGGTTCTCGCCCAATGCGGCAGCGGCGAGGATGTTGTTGGTGGCGGCAAGATGTTTCACCTGCTGGCCGAAGGTCCGCACGCCTTTAAATTCGCCGTCGGTGGGGGCAAATCCGTACTTGTCGGCGGGCATGGCGTCGGCTGCGGAGACAACGTGGCTCTGCAGAGACCTGAAAAGAATCTGCAATGCGCGTTTTTCTCTTTGCGCGGAGAGGATGCCGTCCGTTTCTCCGGCATGCGGCTGGGGTGCGGTTATGGCGGCCTGTCCCTCGGGGACGAGTGTGGGCGGCTGATGCGTTTGGGCCTGGGAGGTGCAGTTGGCGGCCAGGCAAAGCAGACCCGGCAATATGCAGTTCAGTGGCTTCATAGGCGTTCTCCTGACGGCGGCGAGTTTGTCGCGTCTATGAAGACGCTACAACTTAAAGTGGACTTTAAGGCAAGGGCATTGTGCGGGAAGGTCACCTGCCAATCCAATAACGGGACCTATGCCGTAATCTAGACGCACCGGTGGCACTGCTGACGATTTCCGAGCTTGCGCGGCGGGTGGGGCTTCAGCCGTCGGCAATTCGTTATTACGAGCGGATCAAACTGCTTCCTGCTGCCCAGCGAATCAGCGGACAAAGGCGCTACGACACGACGGTGCTGTACCGAATCGCGGTGATCCAGCGCGCGCGGCAGAGTGGGTTCACGCTGGACGAAATCCGGCGGTTATTCTACGGCTTTCGCACTACGGCTCGAGCCTCGGAACGGTGGGAGGAACTGTCGCGAAGAAAGCTTGCCGAACTCGACGGGTTGATGGATGGGATCAAGGCAATGCGAGGCCTGCTGAAGAGGATGAAGCAAAACTGCCGGTGCGAGACTCTGGATCAATGCGGCGAGCGAATGTTTTTACGTGGGTGCTCCGACGGAACCGAGAGAGCCCTGCCTGTGATCTGCCGGCATCGCTTTTAGGGAATCGATTTGACATCTCTGTAGGGCGGGTGACATTGTCATAGGTTTTGCCGGGGGTGTTTTCGATGAATCCACCAGGGACGGTGGCTGGGGCGCCGACGCAGGAGCAGGGGGGCGAGCCGTTGACGGTGGCTCAGCCTTTTCTGATCCAGCAGCAATGGGACGCTTACACAGCTGAGCAGCATGCGGTGTGGGCGGAGCTGGTGCGGCGTCGGATGCCGCAGCTTAGGGAGCACGCGGCCGAGGAGTACCTGAACGGGTTTGAGCAGATCGGGCTGCGCGAAGATGCGATTCCGAACCTGAGCGAAGTGAACCGTAGACTGTCACCGCGGACAGGATGGAATGCGACGCCGGTGAGCGGATTTCTGCCGCCGGATGCGTTCTTCGAGATGCTGGGGGCGCGGCAGTTTCCGACGACGACGTATATCAGGAGCCGCGAGGCGATGGAGTACACGCCGGAGCCGGATATTTTTCACGATGTGTTCGGGCATGTGCCGATGCACGCGCATCCGGTGTTTGCGGATTTTCTGCAGCATTATGGGCGGGTGTGCTCGGGCTTGATGCAGGACAAAGACAAGCTGGAGCGGATGGGGCGGCTGTTCTGGTTCACCGTGGAGTTTGGGGTGATTCGGCAGAAGGGGAAGGTGAAGCTGTATGGGAGTGGGCTGATTTCCTCTCATGGAGAAGGCACGCACGTGATCGAGGGGCGGCCGGAGATTCGGGACTTCAATCTGGATCAGGTGCTGGAGCAAAAGTTTCTGGTGTCGGAGGAGCAGAAAGTGCTGTACGCGGTGGAGTCGTTCGATGAGATTTACGAGGCGGCGCAGGAGGCGGAGAAGCGGCTGGCGTGAGGACTGGCCCCGTTCGACTCGTTGCCTTCTGGCAACTCGCTCAGGGCAGGCTCTCAGGCGGGAGCGCTTGGCGCACGAGCAGAATCCGGGTTCGGCGTAGCACCGGCGTTCGGTGGGTGAGACGGAGGTGGGATTTTCAATCGGATGGACCATCGATACCGTTGCGTGATCAGGTTGCGTCCAATGCAGATGAATGGCGTGCGGTGCAGGCGCGCTTCCCTGGGTGATTAAAAGCCGCAGAATTTGCAAACTATTGATCTGCGCGGATGCACAATACAAAGATTGGTTCTTTAAGCGGGTAGAGACAGAGTCTCAGGTCCGCGGAAGGACGCGGAGGAGGGACAGATGCCGCGGATTCATTTTCAGTTACAGCTGGCGGAGCTGAAAGACAAGCTGCTGGCGATGGCGGCATTGTCGCAGCAGGCGGTGCAGGCGGCGGTGGATGCGTGGCTGCAGCGGGATGAGGCGCTGTGCCAGTACGTGCGGGAGAATGAGACGGCCATCAACACGGCGCAGCGAGAAGTGGATGAAATGGCGTACGAGCTGCTGTCGCGCGAGCAGCCGATGGCGATCGACCTGCGGTTTATCCTGGCGGTAATCAAGATTAACGGCGATCTGGAGCGGATCGGGGACATGGCGGTGAGTATTGCGATTCGCACGATGGACCTGATGCATCAGGATCCGATCGATCTGCCGGTGGACATTGCGGGGATGGGCGATTTTGCAGGCCGGATGATACGGACGGCGGTGCAGGCGCTGCTGGATGGGGATGCGCTGGTGGCGGAGTCGGTGCGCGACATGGACGACGAGATCGACCGCATGAATCGGGTGGCGATTGCCGATCTGACGAAGGTGATTCAGGAGAAGCCGCAGACGGCGGACCAGGCGCTGCCGGCGATTCTGATTTCGCGGAACCTCGAACGGATTGCGGACCACGCGACGAACATCGCGACGGACGTGATCTTCTGGGTGCGGGGTGCGGACTTGCGGCACCAGCTGAGTCTTGCGGTCGACTAGTCGACTGCAAGACAGCGTTCAGGGTACAGCGTTCAGCGTTCGGTAAAACCTCGTCGGGCGCGGGTTAGGGTCCAGTCGATTGCGGATCGCAGCTCCGCTTCGGTTACGTCTTCCACGACGATTGCGTTGCCAATGTCTTTGGGGAGGATGAAGCGCCGGGTTCCGGCGCGATTTTTTTTGTCGCGGCCTGCGGCGTCGAGGAGTTTGGCGGGGGTAGTGCGGAAGGCGGGCAGCGGTCCGTAGTCGAGGATGGTGCGTTCGATGCGCTGGGCCTGGTCGGGAGCGACCGTGCTGCGGGCGAGGGCTATTTGCAGGGCGGCAAGCATGCCCCAGGCGATGGCTTCGCCGTGGAGGAGACGATTGTAGCCGGTGGCGGCTTCGATGGCGTGGCCGAGGGTGTGGCCGAAGTTGAGGATCATGCGCAGGCTGGATTCGCGCTCGTCGATGGCGACGATGTTGGCCTTCATGCGGATGGACGCGACGATGACGCGCTCGAGAGCGGTGGGGTCGCGGGCGAGGATGGCTACGGAGTTCTGCTCCATGAAGCGGAAGAGGGCGGTGTCGCGAATGATGCCGGCTTTCACACTTTCGAAGAGGCCGGCGCGGAGCTCGCGGTCGGGCAGAGTCTGAAGAACGTCGATATCGGCGAAGACCGCACGGGGATGGTGGAAGCTGCCGATGAGGTTCTTGCCTGAGGCGAGGTTGACGCCGGTTTTGCCGCCGACGGAGGAGTCGACCTGGGCGAGGAGGGTGGTGGGGACCTGGAGGTAGTCGATGCCGCGCATATAGATGGCGGCGAGGAAACCGGCGAGGTCGCCGATGATGCCTCCACCGAAGGCGATGAGGAGTGAGGAGCGGTCTGCGCCGGCTGTGGCCAGTTCGGAGGCGAGGCGTTCGATTTGGTTGAGACGCTTGTAGCGTTCGCCCGCGGGGAGGAAGAGCACGGTGGGTTGCTGATCTTTTGGGAAGCTGGCGAGAAATTTCTTTCCCCAGAGGGCCCAGATTGCCGTCGAGGTGAGGATGAAGGCATTGCGTGCGGATTTGTGTAGACCGAGCTTTCGAGGGATTTGCGCGAGGAGATTGCGGCCGATGAAGACGGGGTAATTGGCGGAAGTGGTCTTGACGGGGATCGTGCGCATGGCAGGGTACAGGGTACAGGGTACAGGGTGCAGAAAACGGCGATCCTGGAATCTCTACCTGAGGTTGATGCGAGGGGGCGCCGGAATCGGCGACAATGGCCTCTGCATTTCCCAACGGAGAATGGAGAGAGAATATGGCCGACGAAGTTGTCGCGAATCAGAAGACGATCCTCACCAATCAGAAGACGATTGTTGCGAACCAGAAGGCAATCCTGACGAACCAGGCCGCCATCAAGAAGAACCAGAAGGCGCTCGATGCGATCCTGACGAACCAGAAGGAGATTCTGAAGAATCAGAAGGCGATATTGGAAGCGGTGAAGAAGTAGCGGCTGGGATCCCCCCTACCCTCATGGGTGGGGCTTCGGCAAGTTATTGCGTCGGCATGGCTTTCTGGATATCCCTTTGGGACTCCGGCATATTGCTGAAAAGGGAAGGGTTCGGCTTGCGTTTTGGTCGCGTTGGTCGTCGATGGGGTTTTGGCTGGTGGAAACCAAATCTGTCTGTTTTTTAGGGTGACAATTGGAAGCTTTTTGTTTGCATTGATTTAGCAAATGTTTACAGAATCGACAACATTGGTTTTTCCCTGGGCGACCGGTTTCAATTTGAAGACAAGTCAGTTACGGCCTGGTATTTGAAAACAGGTCAGTTGGCCCGCGACAGCGAATCGCTGTTGCTCACGCGCTGGATTGTCAAAGAAGCTCTTTGCTCGGCCTGGGCCGGGTTGCTGAAAGAGGAAAGCTCTGTTCGCATGGACCGTCGAGGCCGGTGCGGAACAGAGCTTTCCCTGTTCTTACGGTAGAAAATTTGGAGGGTTGGGGCTAGGAAATTCGGAGGGGTGGACGGTACGGAGGTCATGGCGAGGGATAGGTCGGATGTCGTGTTGGGCCGTTCGTTCGGCTCCATCGGACGATGGAGGAGAAATCTGCACTCAGGATCGATGGAGGGCGCGCGGGAATCAGCGACAATGGCGGCTGCAAATCCCCAGGGAGAATGGAGACGATCGATGGCCGATGACGTTGTTGCGAATCAGAACACGATCCTTGCCAATCAGAAGAGCATTTTTGTGAACCAGAAGGCGATTCTGACGAATCAGGCGGACATTAAGAAGAACCAGAAAGCGCTGGAGGGGATTCTGAGGAACCAGAAGGCGATTCTGAAGAATCAGAAGGCGATTTTGGGGGCGGTGAAGAAGTAGTCCAACGCCGGGGGGGCGGCTGGTTGATGGTCCCTCCTGGGGGAGGCTCGGTGTCGGCTTTCTACGCCAGAAGTTCTGCCGGTCCTATCCCTGGAAGATCGGTGCATCGTAGCCAAGCGGGAAGGAGCTGAGGACCCTCATGTAGTTTGCTCTCTCGAAGTTGGCCGGGTGGGGGGCCTTGCCGCGCGACAGGCTGCCCTGCATGAGTCGGATGGAGTCGTATTCGTGCTCTTCCATCCAGGCGCGCACACCGGTGAGAACCTCGGTGACGTGGGGGATGCCCTTTTCGAGGATGGCGGAGGTCATCATGGCGACCTTCGCGCCGGCCATCATGCTTTTGAGGACGTCTTCGGGGGTATGAACGCCGCCGGTGATGGCCAGGTCGGCATTGACGTGGCCATAGGCGATGGCGACCCAGTTGAGGCGCAGGGGCAGTTCGGCGGAGGTGCTGAGGTTGAGACGGGGAGAGATCTCGAGGGCTTCGATGTCGAAGTCGGGCTGATAGAAGCGGTTGAAGAGAACCAGGGCGTCGGCTCCGGCGTTATCGAGGCGCTGCAGGATGTTGGGCATGCAGGTGAAGAAGGGGCTGATCTTGACGGCGAGCGGGATTGTGAGGCTGCTTTTGACGCTCTGTACGACTTCACAGTACTGATTCTCAAGGGTGGCTGGCTGGAGGGTGATGTCGGTGGGCAGGAAGTAGAGGTTCAGTTCGAGGGCATCGGCGCCGGCCTCCTGCATGAGACGGGCATAGCGGGTCCAGCCACCGAGGGAGACGCCGTTGAGGCTGGCGACGATGGGGATGCCGGTAGCTTTTTTGACGCGGGCGATGTGCTCGAGATAGGGCTCGGGCCCGAGATTGTAGTCGCGGAGGTCGGGGTGGTAGCTGAGCCCCTCGGCGTTGGTTTCGCTGCCCTCGTCCAGGGCGAGGGAGAGATCTTTGCTCTCGATGTCGATCTGTTCCTCGAAGAGCGAGTGCAGGACGACTGCGGCGGCACCTGCGTCCTCCATCCGGCGGATGTTGTCGAGGTCTCGCTGAAGGGGTGAGGCGGAGATGACAATGGGGTTAACCAGATGAAGTCCCAAATAGTCGGTTGAAAGATCCATTCCACTGCTCTCCTGGGTAGCCAAGTTCACTATAGCCCGGCAAGGGTAGGGGGCTGGTGTGATGCGGGGCACAGCGCGGAAGAGGATTGACCCCATCAGGGTGGGTCGATGGCTAGAGATGAGCTCGCGGCGTGGGGTGCGGCGTTCGGTGTTCGGGCGGAAAGGAGGGCGGCGTTCTGGCGAACTCCGCCGACTGGTTACGGCCCCATCGCTTGCCACCCCGGTCGCGCGCGACGGNNCCGTGAGCCATGATCGACTTTGGAAAGTTCCCGTTTGAGAAAGCAATTCATTTGCTGACCAAGGTCCTGCCTGGGTTCGCGCTCTTGTTCGTGTACAACGCCAAGAATCCCGGGACAATCGCAAGAGCACTATTGCTGCCATATCTCGGATACGCCACTAGAGCAGTTTCTGCAATAG
>PMSS01000440.1 GCA_003167515.1 Acidobacterium sp.
ATTGCCATCTCAACTTTCAACCACGCATGAATGCGGAGCGCCTGATCGAGGGCTATCACTCGGTGCTCCGGCGCATTTACGCCAGCGAACCCTATTACCGGCGCGTGCGGAGTTATCTGAGCCGCTGCCAGCCGAAGTATCAGTCGCACTTCAACATCGCTAATGTGCGGGCGTTGCTGCTATCGCTGCTTCGCCAGGGGATTCTGGGAAAATCGCGCATGAGCTACTGGAAATTTGTCGCGGCCGCAGCGACCCGCCACCGGGAGTCGTTTGGAGCAGCCATGACCATGGCGGTGATGGGGTATCACTTCCAGGTCATGACGAGGCGGGTTCTCAATGGTTTGCTGAATACTTTGTCGGACACTTTGCCGATCTGAGGTCGGCACGCCAAAGTGGGCCTGATCGGCACTTATGTCGCATTTAATCCTCAGCCTGGCGGGGCAGCATGGTAAACTACCAGCAGATCGTCGAATCCGAAATGGTGTTCTTGCCTGTTCTGGCTGTACCGCTGACTTGCAAAAAATTCCACGCAGAGTTCAGCGATACACTTCAAGGAAAAAGGAACAGTACAGTTATGGAACAGGGAACAGTGAAATGGTTTAACGACGCCAAAGGGTTTGGCTTTCTGAGCCGGACCAGTGGCGAGGACGTTTTTGTCCACTTCTCGGCGATTCAGAGCAACGGATTTCGTTCGCTGCAGGAAGGCCAGGCGGTTCAGTTCAATGTAGTGAAGGGACCGAAGGGCTGGCAGGCTGAGAACGTGCAGGTTCTGTAGTTCAAAGACAGGCAGGATGAATGAGGGGCCACCTCGGCCCCTCTTCGCTTATCTCTCGATTTCCGGGTCCTCTTCGCTCGATTCCGGATCAATGGAACTTCAATTTGCTGAATCTCGGCCACGGCCGCTGGAGCCTTCCATGTCCGCTCTGCTGCAGGACAAATATCAATTGAAATCTCTCCACGAGGAGATCGATCTGTTCGATCGCAAACTGGCTCATCTTCTCCGCTACGAAGAGTTCGCGTGCGACGCGGACCGCGACGCGGCGACGCGCCGCATGATGGCGAAGCGGGAGCTGCTGGCGCGTACGGCGCGGCAGATGGTCCACGATGGTGTCGCATACAACGCATCTGAACTGCCGCGGTCGTTCCGCGCAGCGCTGGAGGCGGGCGCGACCGACGCTGTGGCTACCGTGGTCGCGATCGAGGAACCGGCAAAACCGCGCAAGGCCGCCCGGGCCCGCGTGCAGCCTTCTCCTTATGCCGGCACTTCGCTCGACTTTCAGAAGGGCCTGCAGGAATACAAGCGGAAGAAGAGCAACAAGGCTCAGGTTACCGCACAAGGTTAGCCGTAAAGGTCAGCCGTAGATTCCGGGTCATAACTCCGCTCTCAGGGCGCGTGCCAGACGACCTTCGTGGCCGGTGCCGCTCCTGTACCATGGCGCTGTGGCGCTGCTTCGCATCGATAATCTGAATATTTGCTTCGGCCCCACGCAGGCCGTGCGCGGGCTCTCGCTCGAGATTGCGCCAGGCGAATCGCTCGGGCTGGTGGGCGAATCGGGGTCGGGCAAATCCGTCACTGCGCTGGCCATTCTGCGGCTATTGGACCCGTCGGCGACCATACAAGGGCAGATTGAATTCGAGGGCCAGGACTTGCTCTCACTCGATCCGGAGGCGATGCACCGATTGCGCGGGCGCCAGATTGCGATGATCTTCCAGGAACCGATGACGGCGCTGAACCCAGTGCTGCCCGTAGGCGAGCAGATTGCCGAGGCGGTGCGGGTTCATCAGCGCGAGCTCTCGCGCCAGCAGGTGCGGGAAAAAGTCCTCGACGCAATGCATGCCGTTGCGCTGCCGAATCCGGCGGGGAGGTATGGCGATTATCCGCATCAGTTTTCCGGAGGCCAACGGCAGCGCATCCTGATTGCGATGGCCATTGCGAATCGGCCGCGGCTGCTGATCGCCGATGAACCAACGACCGCCCTGGACGTGACGGTGCAGGCGCAGATTCTCGATCTGCTGGCCGATTTGCGGGAGCGATTCGGGTTGGCGATGCTGTTTATCTCGCATGATCTGGCCGTGGTTTCTCAAGTCGCGGACAGGGTCGCCGTGATGCGGCGCGGATTGTTGCTGGAGCAGGCCTCGCGGCAGGCCATCTTTCACGAGCCGTTGCATCCTTATACACGCAGCTTGCTGGCTGCGGTGCCGACCATGCGGACTGACCTCGAAAAACCGCTCGCGATGGCTGGCGGGCCGCGTGCGCTGGGGACGCAAATCCCCACCGACTGGACGGAGGCTCCGCTGCGTGAGGCGGCGCCAGGGCACTGGGTGCGGGTCTGAAATACAGCTCTGAAACCCGGCTCTGAACCCCTGCTCTGAAACCAGGCGCCAGCGAGACCCGATCCGGAACCCAGCGGAAAAGCGGGAAAAATCGAGCGAAAGTGCCTGCCAGCCTCCGAAAGTACGCGACAGACGTGCCATGCGTCTAATAGAGTAGTGAACGGCCCGATTTCCACAGCCCGAATAGGGGGCGCGCGGAAATCCCCCCCGGGGCCGCGAACCACTGGCTCCTTTTCCATGCGCGCTCTGCTCATCTCCGATATCCATGCCAACCTCGAGGCTCTCGAAGCGGTTCTGGCTGCGGCTCCCGACCACGACGTGGTGTGGAACCTGGGCGACGTGGTCGGGTACGGCGCCAATCCCAATGAGGTGATCGACGAGACGCGGCGCCTGGGCAGCGTATTTGTACGCGGCAATCACGATCGAGTCTGTTGCGGGCTGGGCGGCATCGAGGAGTTCAATCCTGTAGCGCAGCGCGCTGCGCGCTGGACCGAATGCATGCTGACCGGCGAGCACCGCGAATGGCTGCGGCAGATGGCGGTGGGTCCGATCGCGCCGGATGGGCCGTTCGTGCGCTGCGTCCACGGATCGCCCGTCGACGAAGACGATTACCTGCTGACAGTACGCGATGCGTGGCCGGCGCTCGATGCGACCGATGCACGGATCACATTCTTCGGGCACACGCACGTGCAGGGCGGCTTCGCAACGAATGGAGATGAGTGGTTCCGTCTGGCGCCGAGCTACGCTGTGCATCGCAACGGGCACGGTGGGCGTCACGGTAACGAAAATGGCCACGAAGAGGCCGAAGAGTTCGAGGTTGAACTGCGCGAAGGCGCACGCTACCTGCTGAATCCAGGATCGGTGGGGCAGCCGAGGGACGGCGACTGGCGCGCGGCGTTCGCGCTGTACGACGATGCGCGGATGGTCCTGACCTGGTACCGCGTGCCCTACGATGTGCGCGAAGCCCAGGATCGGATTCTGCGCGCGGGCTTGCCGGATCGGCTGGCAGCTCGGCTGCGGGATGGCAGGTAAAACCGCCGGCGAAGAAGCAGGCAGCGTCGGAGCGGTCAGCAGGGCCGGTCGATCCGCCAACGCTCAGTCGCGTATGCATTTTGGACAAAATCGTATTCTCGCCGTGCGGGCAACTAGCCGTCCGCCGGCCCCACTGCTTACAAATTTCCTCCTATACACAGAGCCATCAGCGTACACTCGCGCCACTCGCGACTTCAGAGAACGGGGGTACGTGTGAAAAATGGAACAGCGTTTGTAGCCTTTTTCTCCCTGCTTGTCGCCGTCGCGGTGCAGGGCCAGGAGACCGCGCTGAAGCCTCCCGTTGATGAACCGGCGCCGATAGTTGCTGACACTATGGGCTGGATTAGCGTCCATTTTGAAAAATCTTCACAAACATTAGTCATCCCCGTTTCGGCACAGCCGGGCCTTACAGACGACGCCCGCCAGTACCTTGCAGCCAATGGCACTCCCATAACCCCTATAGACGCCAACCTCACCATCATCACGACACGCACATACTCTGTGTCCTTTCAGGATTGTTCCGTTACTCTGACTCAAAAAGCAGTCAACGACGCAACTGAACAAGCGGTCGTCGACGGCGCCGTGTTCATGGCAGCCAATGGCGAAGCGGTCAGGCAAGAACATAATGTCGAGAGCGACTACACTGTCGTTGGCCCATTCGACTTGAGCACCCTTCGCCCGGACAAAATAGTGGTCGAGCCTCCGAATACCTCACGTCCTTCGATGATGAAAACTGGGCCTCGACTAAGAATTGCGGCCACCCGTGCGATCCCGAACGCAGTGACCACCGATGGGCAAGACCTGCGGGATGCATTAGGGTTGTCGGGCCCGGTACACGAGGACCATAAGATAATCTTTGGGGAGAGAGAGGCAGTCGCGACGACTCCATCGAGGGCTCCCGACACAGTTTCCGAAATAGCATTGGATTTTGGCACGCAGGAGATGGCGGACCGTCAAGCCAGGGCTTGGAAGGCTGCAATCACTGCCTGCGGGGGAAGGGCCGTTTCAGATAAGTTGTTCTGAAAGATCGGCTGGCAGCGCGTCTGAAGGACGGCCGGTAAGCTGCGGCCAGGATGTGTTTAGGGATATTGTTCTGTTAGCTTTTGAGTAGCAGAGAGAGGGATTTGGCCGCCTTCGTGAGTGCCCCAGCTCGGTCATTCAGGTAGCCCGGCACATGGAGTCGCCTTAGGTATTTCGTTTCCCTTTGGTTCAGCAGCTTGTCGTTCTTCTGAAGGCAGGCCTGGATTAGCATCAACTCCAATGAAGTGACCGATCCGAACTTGTTTTTTGTGGGTTTCGCGAATTTTCCTCGACCGGTCGTGAGTTTTGCCATGAGGAACAGCACTGGCTTTCCCCTCTTGTAATTGTGCGTCACATCGCCGTAATAGACGAGCTTGTGTGGCTGCCAGGTCTCGCCCGTGAATGACCGTTTCTCCGTCTTCCCGACGTACCACGGAGTAAATCCGTGACCGGCTCTGATCGCAAAGATGTAGCAACCGGCCGCGCCAGGTAGGCCCGGATAGCTACTCTCTATCGAATCCCAGAACAACTTCTGCTTGGTGCGATCAATGCCCCCATTTACACGGGGCAGCTGGAACGGTCCGTAGGTATCAAACTCGATGGTTTGCATTGTTGTGCCCGCCATATTGACAGACAGTGTGAGAAGTTGTCCAGCGCGAAATTAGTACACGCGGCACCGCCTCAGGGTTCCCATACAGATACCTATGAACGAACCTGACCCCCTCCAAATGCGATAATCACAGTAGATTCCTCCTGAGAAGTGAAAGACCCCCTCCGCGGGAATTCCGTAACGTATGCGCCGTTTCCTCTCCCTCCGCGATTTCGACTGGACGCTGCTCGGCTTCGTGATGATGCTGTCGATCATCAGCGTGCTCGAAATCTACAGCGCTACGATGCACACAAAATTTCACGGCTTTCAGCGCATGCAGATTCTCTGGATCGCCGGCGGTCTGATTGCCATGTTTGTGATGTCGGTGATCGATTATCACAAGCTGCTGAGCATCATTTACTGGGTCTACGGCTTTTGTCTTTTTGGTCTGGTCGCCGTGCTTGCGGTGGGCAAGCGCGTGAACGGCGGTAAACGATGGATACAGCTGCCCGGCGGCGCGCATTTCCAGCCCTCGGAATGGGTGAAGCTGGTGCTGATCGTCCTGGTGGCTCGCTACTTCACCAACCTCGCAGGACGTGAACTCACCTGGAAGGACATCTTTAAGGCCATTGGCTTCGTCGCGGTCCCTATGTTGCTCGTCCTCAAGCAGCCGGATATGGGCACCGCCCTGACCTACTCGCCCGTTCTTCTCGTGGGTTTGTTTCTCGGCGGAATCGAATGGAAGCGCGGCGGAGTTCTGCTGCTCGTCATGCTGCTCGCCGTCGGCGTGGTGTGGAAGAGCGGCAAGGTCCTCAAGCCCTACCAGAAAGCGCGCCTCACCAGCTTCATCAATCCCGATAACGACCCGCGCGGGACCGGGTATCAGATTCGTCAATCGCTGATCGCAGTTGGCGACGGCGGGGTCTTCGGGCGCGGCGCCAATCAGGGAACGCAGACCCAGGGCGACTTTCTGCCCATCCCCTACACCGATTTCATCTTCGCCGCGTTTAGCGAGGAGCACGGCTTCGTGGGCGCGATCCTGGTCCTCCTGCTATACTTTTTAATACTGATGCGTTTGATTCAAAACGCTCAGACAGCCGCGGACCTGCCAGGGTCGCTCCTGGTGATGGGCGTCGCGGCGGTCCTGATTTTCCAGATCGCCGTCAACGTCGGAATGGTTCTGGGGCTGATGCCGGTCACCGGCATCCCCCTCCCGCTTATGAGCTATGGGGGATCTTCGGTACTGTTCACGTTTCTCGCTCTGGGCATGGTAATGAACGTCCGCATGAGCCGTTTCGTGAACTAGAGCGGCAAACCAGGTTTTCGAGGTAAGGCCCGCAGGGCGGGCGCAGCTTAAACGAAATTAATAACCGGCCAGGTGGATCGAAAACGGGCCGGGCAGGATCAGGAATGAGCACGCAGAGACGGGTAACGGCCCCGCCACTTAGGTCGGCTGAAGCGGTCACAAACTCAATGCGTGCGGACGACTCTCCGGATAGAATGCAAATGCCCCACGGACTTTCACCGGCCTTTTCCCCTTCGCGCTCCCGAACCGGAGCAGGACGGGGTGGTACGGGTTTGTGCGCGCAATCTCCCGGCCGTTCGTCTTTCAGCCCCGATCTTTTCCGGTAATCCGGCTCGTTCCGCGCTGGCGTATTGAGGCGGAATGGCAAAAGAAATTTGCATATCCAGCACGCCGCACGAAACGCGGCTTGCGATTCTTGAAGACGATCAGCTCGCGGAAATCTACTACGAGCGCGAAAATGAATACACACTAGCCGGCTCCATCTACAAGGGCCGTGTCACCCGGGTTCTTCCCGGCATGCAGTCCGCNNGACGCTTTCCTCTACGTCACGGATTTCCTCGAAGAGCAGGAAGAAGACTCGGCGGAATTTGAACGAGGCGACACCAGCACCAACGGCAATGGCCGCAAACCCCGCGATCAGCGAGAGCCGCGTCCAATAGCGGCTCAACCATCGGAACCCGATATGTCCGCCGCGGAAGCCCCTCCGCGCCGCCCGGAAAGAAACCAGGAGCGCGGCGAGCCGGGCGATGAGCCCGGAACTCGACGGTGGCATGGACGCCGTGGACGCGGTTTCCGCGGACGCGGCGGATCCCGTTCCGATCAACGTACCGATCAGCGCCCTGACTCGCGTCCCGATTCCCGTCCCGATTTCCGATCTGCGCAGAGTTCGCTGGAATCACCCGAGATGGTCGAGGAAGCCACTTCCGCCGAGCCCGTGTCGCTTCCCGAGCGCGGAGCGCCCGGCGGCTTCCCGGCGAAGAATCTTCCCATCGTGTTGCCGGGTGAATCGCTTTCTAAATATGGTGGCCGCTCGGAGACGAAGTCATCGTCGGCTCCAACCTCGAGCCGCGGCCCCGCTCCGACTCGTGGCACCGCTAAACCGTCCACGCTCGTCGATGTACCGGTCGGTTGGGATGGTGGCGCAGTCCTGCCAGGCGAGACGCTCTCGCGGCATCGGCGCTCAGCGTCGCCAGCGGGCAATGGCCAACCCGCTTTCGCAGAGGCGCAACCGGTTTCTGAGACGCGGGTCGAACCCAGCGTAGCCGTTGCTGAGGAACCCGTTTCTCTGCACGAAACCGAAGCATATACAGCCGACCTCGAAACGCCCGAGCCGATCGTAACGCCGGTCGGAACGCAGGCCGCGCCAAGCCCCGAAGCGGTCTCTGCCGTCGAAATCCACGAGCACGAAATAGCAGCACAGGAGCCCGTTTTC
>PMSS01000098.1 GCA_003167515.1 Acidobacterium sp.
TCGCGCGCAATCGTCGCCATGTGCGCAAGCTGCTCCGCAATCCGCGGATTGAAATCCCCCAGCCGCGGCAACAATTCATGTCGAATCCGATTCCGCGTGTGTGTTCTATCCGCATTCGACGCATCTTCCCGCCACGGCTGCCCGATCGCCTCGAGCCACGCCCGAATCTCCCCACGTCGCGCCCGCAAAAACGGCCGCAGAATCACGCCCCTCTCACACGTCACCACAGGGTGAATCCCGCCCAGCCCCTCCGTCCACGCGCCCCGCAGCAGCCGATGCAGCACCGTCTCTGCCTGATCGTCCAGCGTATGCGCGGTGGCCACCGCATCCGCCTTGCCCTCCGCCATCAGCGTGCGAAACCACGCATACCGCAGACCCCGCGCCGCCTCCTCAAGCGTTTGCTTCTTCTCCCGCGTAACGCCAGGCGTATCGACCCGATGCAAATAAAACTCGAGCCCCAACCCCGATGCCAATAACGCGACAAAGCGCGCGTCCTCATCCGCCTCTGCGCCGCGAATCCCGTGGTGCACATGCGCCACCGCCAGCACCAGCCCAATCTCGGCCGCACAATCGACCAGCGTCCGCAGCAGCCCCACCGAATCCGCCCCGCCCGACACCGCCACCACCACGCGCATTCCCGCGCGCAGTGGTTCCCGATCGATCCTGATTCGGCCGATCCCGATTCGCTCGATCTCCGGCGCTCGTGTCACGCTCCTATCCTAAAGTCTTATACTGCTCATCATGCTGAAGACGAGGCTGGCCACCGCCGCCGACGCTCCTCTCATCACCCGCCATCGCCGCCGCATGTTTGTCGATGCCGGCCGTCGCGACGATCAGGTGCTCCAGCTCATGGCCCAGGCCCACGAGCCGTGGGTGGCGCAAGCCATCAACGACGGTCGCTACCTCGGCTGGCTCACTGAAGACGACGGTGTCGTCGTCGCAGGCGCCGGCCTGCTCATCCTTGACTGGCCCCCGCATCCGCTCGACCCGCGTTCGACAGCCCGCGCCTATCTCCTCAACGTCTACGTCGAGCCCGATCATCGCCGCCGCCGCCTCGCCAGCGACCTCATCGACATCGCCCTGGCAGAAGCCCGCCGCCGCGGCATCCGTGTCGTCGCCCTCCACTCCACGGAAGAAGGCCGCCGCCTCTACGAATCCAGCGGCTTCCGTCCCACCAACGAAATGTTCTATGTCGAGTCAACGGAGTCCTGATCGACCCCGCCACAACCGCTCCGCTCACGAGTTGAGACCAATATCCGATGAGCCGCAGGTTTAATTTCCAGTGTCACTTCAGGTTCCGGACTCACCCACTCCCAATCGCCCTCGCGCTCTGCGCCCTCGCGTCTCCGCTGTCGCCTCGCATCGCACAAGCGCAGCTTCGCTCGCCGTGGGACGCCCAATCCATCACCCTCACCGACACGCCCTATGACTGTCCACCTCCGCCGCCCTTCGAAAAAACGCTGAACATCGAGGGCTACTACATCGACGCGCATCACTCCGTCATCGATCCGGTGAAAAAGGCCGCCGAAGAGAAGGCCACTGCAGCCCCCACCCACCTCGGCCAGTGGTCCACCGAAGCCGCTGATGCGTATCTCACCAAAGGCAGCCGCGCGGCCACTACCTGCGTTTACTCATTACTCGATGCCGCAGCGAAGGCGCACGCTTGGTCTGGCGAGATGCCTACCAGCCAGGGCCACTACGAGCAGAAATGGCTCCTGGCCGGCACCGCCGTCTCGTATCTCAAAGTTCGCAACAGCGGCGTCGGCACTTCCGATCAGCAGAAAGAAATCCAGAAATGGTTCAGCGCCGTCGCCAATCGCGTCACGGATTACGTTGACAGCAAGAAGTCCAACCGCGAGAGCGATGCATGGAACAACCACCGCTACTGGTCGGGCCTCGCTGTCTCCGCCGCCGGGATCGCCATCAACGATAGAAGTGATTTCCTCTGGGGCGTCGACTCCTATAAAGCCGGCGTCGATCAGATCCGCCCCGACGGCGTCCTGCCCCTCGAGCTCAATCGCGCAGGCCGCGCTCTCCACTACCACCTCTACGCGCTCGCGCCCCTCATCATCATCGCCGAACTCGCCCAGGCCAACGGTATGGACCTCTACACCTACAATCACGCCGCCATTCACCGCCTCGTCAATCTCTGTGTAGCCGGCCTGCAGAATCCCGACATCTTCGCCAGGGCCACCGGCGCCCCGCAGGACATCACCGTAGGTCAATATTCCGGCTCGGACATTGGCTGGGCGGTCCCCTACGTCAAGCGCTTCCCCAACCCGCAGCTCTCCGTATGGATCGCCCAGGCCGGAACCGTCCGCTTCTGGCAATGGGGCGGCCTGCCCCCCGCCGCAAACTCGTAGCTGTCACTGTTACCTTGAATTCGGCCGGGCGTTGCCATGGAAGACATCTGCAACGGCAACGATCCAGGCGTCCGCGTATTGGAGAAGGATGACAGTACGCGCCTCCCGCACTACGAGCAAACTCTGCCGGCCTTGTGGCAGGCGCTTGTACTGGAAGTGGCAGAACCCGCAGACTTCACAGCTTGCAAAAAAAAACAACCCACACAACCCACAACCAGCCCGCCCCCAGCCCAAGCGCCCACCCAAACTCAAACTCAAACCCAAAATCCACCGACGGCCAGGTTCACCCCATAGCAAAAAGCAAACGCCCCTGCCACCCAAACGTCAACGCAACTCTATTTTGGGTTCATCCCAAAGTACTGCCCTGAACCATTTTGAAAAGGCACACTCTCAACTGCGTTCATGCCGACCTCCCCACGCTTTTTTAGCTGTGCCGTAAGGTCAGCAAAATTTATCCGGATTTAGCCGCTGAGGGATATTCCTTCCCCCTCGTGCTTTTCCGCAACCTGTTCACCCGTGCCGTGAGAGCCGCAAAATGAATGCGGCCTTAGCACCTGCGATTTTTCAGCCCTACCGCAGAATCGGAAAAGTCCCACGCGAGTTGCCGTCGTAATCCAGATCGAACCCCAGCTGCAGCTTCGCCGCTTCCGACATCCGCGCCGGGCTCCACGGAGGATCGAACACTACCTCCACCCGCACCGCCTTCACCTCGGGCAGCCGCGCCAGCTTGCGCTCCACATCGGCCTTCAGCACATCCGACATGCCGCAACCCGGCGCCGTCAGCGACATCGCCACGTCGATCTTCTTCCCGCCCTGCTCATCCGCCGCAACCTCGCACGAATAAATCAGCCCCAGATCGACAATGTTCACCGGAATCTCCGGGTCATATACCGTCTTCAGCTGATCCCAAACCATCTTCTCGCTGAATTCCAAAGGCGTGTGGGCCTCAGACGCCGGCCCGCTCAGCCCCAGTGCATCCGCATCCTTCTCCTCGATGCGGTACAGCATCCCATTCGCCGAAACCGTATAGCTCGTCCCCGCCGCCTGCGTAATCCGCACCGTCGTCCCTGCAGCAAGCACCACCGGCGTTCCCGCAGGAACCACAATAGCCGCGCAATCGCGCTTCAGCTGAACGGTTTGGTTAGTAATGATCATGGTTTTTAGCTACAGGCCACCGGCTACAGGCTACTCGGTAGAAACCTTCTCCTGCTTCCCTTCCAGCGCCGCCTCCAGCGTGTGCCACGCCAAGGTCGCGCACTTCACCCGCACCGGAAACTCCGAAACCCCCGAAAACACCGCCAGCTTTCCCAACTCAGCCTCATGCTCGTGCGAGCGCCCCGTCACCAGCTCGTGAAATCGATGGAAGATGTGCTCAGCCTCGGCCTTCGTCTTCCCCTTCACGCTCTGCGTCATCATCGACGCCGACGCCTTCGAGATCGCGCATCCCGCGCCCTGGAACCCAATCTCGCGAATCTTGTCCCCGTCCATCTCCAGATAAACCGTGAACCGATCCCCGCACAGCGGGTTGTAGCCCTCCGCCTTGTAATTCGCGCCCGCCAGCGCCTTATAGTTCCGCGGCGCCTTGCTGTGCTCCAGAATCACTTCCTGATAAAGATCCCTTAGCTCCGGCATTACGCAAACACCTCATGCACTTTGCGGATTCCCCGCACCAGCGCATCCACCTCCGCCCGTGTGTTGTACGCCGCGAACGAAGCCCGCACCGTCGCCGGAATCCCAAACCGCTCCATCACCGGCTGCGCGCAATGATGTCCGGTCCGCACCGCAATGCCTTCCTGATCCAGGATCGTCCCAATGTCGTGCGGATGCACCTCGTCCAGCACAAACGACAGCACGCTAGCCTTCTCCCGCGCCGTGCCGATCAGCCGCACCCCCGGCAGTGAGCCAACAACCTCCGTCGCATACACCAGCAGATCGTGCTCATGCGCGGCAATCTTCCCGATGCCAATCCCGTTCATGTGTTCGATCGCCGCCTTCAGCCCCGCCACGCCCGCCATGTCCGGCGTGCCCGCTTCGAATTTGTGCGGGAGCTTGTTATAAATCGTCTTCTCGAACGTCACCGAACTGATCATGTCCCCGCCGCCCTGGTACGGAGGCATCGCCTCCAGCAGCGCGCGCTTCCCATACAAGACGCCAATTCCCGTGGGCCCATACATCTTGTGCCCCGAGAACGCATAAAAATCTGCATCCAGGCCCTGAACATCCACCGCCAGATGCGGAACTGCCTGCGCTCCATCCACCACAACAGGAATCCCCTTTGCATGGGCAAGAGCAATCATCTGCTTCAGCGGATTGATCGTCCCCAGCGCGTTCGATACATGGCTCACCGCGACAACCTTCGTCCGCGGCCCGAGCAGCTTCTCAAATTCCTCAAGCAGCAGCTCGCCCGCATCGTTCATCGGAGCAACCCGCAGCTTCGCGCCCTTCTCCTCGCACAACATCTGCCACGGCACAATGTTCGAGTGGTGCTCCATCGCCGTAATCAGCACCTCGTCGCCCGCGCCCACGTGCACGCGCCCATACGTCTGCGCCACCAGGTTGATGGCCTCCGTCGTCCCGCGCGTGAAAATAATCTCGCTCGCGTGCGCCGCATTCACAAACGCCCGCACCATCTCCCGCGCCTGCTCAAACGCCTCCGTCGCAATCTGCGACAAGTAATGCACCCCGCGATGGATATTCGCGTTCTCGCCCTCGTAGTACCGCACCAGCGCATCAATTACTGCCTGCGGCTTCTGCGAAGTCGCCGCATTGTCGAGATACACCAACGGGTGCCCGTGGACCTTCGTGCGCAGTATCGGAAAATCCACGCGAATCTTCTCTACATCGAACTGCGCATCGACTAGGGGCTTCACGACCCTCTCGCGAATCGGCACAGCAGCAGCGGCGCTCATCCAACCTCCTCAACGACCCTCTCCACAATGCGGCCCAAATTCCCACTCTGAGGCGCAATGCCTTCCGTGAACAACAAATGCTCGCCGATCAGCCGCTGGGCATGCGCCCGAGCCACATTCGACTGCATCCGTTCCACGCACTCCTCGGCGAACGCCATCAGCAGCAGCTTCCGTGCCTCCACTTCGCTGATCCCGCGCGACTGCAGATAAAACAGCGCATTTTCCTCGATCTGCCCAATCGTCGCACCGTGCGTGCACTTCACATCGTCTGCGTAGATTTCCAGCTGCGGCTTCGTATCGATCTGCGCATCGTCGCTCAGCAGCAGGTTGCGATTGGTCTGCTTGGCATCCGTCTTCTGCGCAATCTTGTGCACCACAATGCGCCCATGAAAAACCCCATGCGAATGCCCATCCAGAATGCCGTTGTAAAACTGCCGGCTTCCGCAGTGCGGCGCCGCATGCTCCACATGCATGTAGTTGTCCAGATGCTGCCGCCCCGTCCCTAGGAACAGCCCGTTGATCAAACACTCGCCGCCGTCGCCCGCCAACACCGGATGCACATTATTCCGCACCAGCCCGCCGCCCAGCAGCAGTGAGTGTGAAGCCACATTCGCGCTCCGCCCCTGCTGAATGCGCAGCGTCGATACGTTGAAGGCCTTCAGATGTTCCCGCTCGATCAGATAATGCTGCGCCACCGTGCTCTCGCCCGCAATCAGCTCCGTCACCGCATTCGAAAACGCGATGCACTCGCCTCCCACCGACGCATAATCCTCAATCACCGCAACCTGGCTCTCATCCTCGGCCACAATCAAATTCCGCGGATGCGTCATCGTCGCCGTATCTTCTTTGGTCGACAAGTACAGCAAGTAGATCGGCGCATCGACCACCACTCCCCGCGCCATATGCACGTACGCCCCATCGCCAATGAACGCCGTATTCAGCGCCACAAACGGATCCCGCTGCGTATCCGCATACCGCCCCAAGTGAGTTTCCACTTCTGCCGGATGGCTTTCGATCCGCTCCCGCAAACTCGCAACCGTCACGCCCTTCGGCAATCCATCCACACGCGAAAGCTCCCGCGCGAAGCGGCCATTCACAAATACAAGATCTGCCGCAGCGCCCGCTGCACCATACGGAGCAACCTCCTCTGCCGTCAGCTCCGCCGCGCCAGCCGCCCGGAAAGAAGTCCGAGCAATGGCCGAAACATTTGTGAACCTCCAGTCCTCATCCCGCGTCGTCGGAAATCCCACTTCGCAGAACCGCTCAAACGCATCCTCGCGCAGCCGCTTCAGCCACGGCAGTTTCTGCCCCACCGCCGTCTTCGTAAATTCAGTAAAGTTTTCGAGCCAGGATTCCAGCCCGGTGTTCGTATCCGCCACCGTCGCCACCGCCGTCTCCCTCACGCCCGCGCTCCCACCGGCTCGTGTTCCGTCCAGCTATAGCCCCGCTCCTCCAACTCCAGCGCCAGCTCCTTGCCGCCCGAGCGCACAATCCGCCCATCCACCAGCACGTGCACAAAGTCCGGCACAATGTAATTCAGCAGCCGCTGGTAGTGCGTCACCACCACCATCGCCCGCCCCGGGCTCCGCAGCGAATTCACGCCCTCCGCCACAATCCGCAGCGCATCGATGTCCAGCCCCGAATCCGTCTCGTCAAGAATCGCCAACTTCGGCTCGAGAACCGCCATTTGCAGAATTTCGTTGCGTTTCTTCTCTCCGCCCGAGAACCCCTCGTTCAGCGACCGGTTCATCAACTTGTCATCCATCTCCAGCAGCTTCAGCTTCTCCTTGAACATGGGAAGAAAATCCATCGCGTCCATCTCCTCCTCGCCGCGGTACTTGCGCTGCGCGTTCAGAGCCGACCGCAGAAAATACGTGTTCCCGATTCCCGGAATCTCCACCGGATACTGAAACGCCAGAAACAAGCCCTCGCAAGCCGCTTCTTCCGGCTTCATCTCGAGCAGGTCTTTTCCCTCAAACAGAATCGACCCCTCCGTCACGTGGTACGCATCCCGCCGCGCCAGCACCTGCGCCAGCGTGCTCTTGCCCGACCCGTTCGGGCCCATAATCGAGTGCACCTCGCCGGCATTCACCGTCAAATCGATGCCCTTGAGAATCTCGTTCCCGCCCACCGTCACATGCAGATTCTTGATTTCCAGCAAACTCATCCGTCCCTCGTCTCCAAACTTTTTTCCTGGCTAATAGCCTGGGTGCCCCATATCTGCCCGTTGTTGGCAGATGTGGGTTCAACCAACGCTGCCTTCCAAACTCACAGCCAGCAGCTTCTGCGCCTCAACCGCGAACTCCATCGGAAGCTCCTTAAACACCTGCTTGCAGAATCCGTTCACGATCATCGAAACCGCATCCTCAGTCTTCAGCCCGCGCTGCTGCAGATAAAACAGCTGATCCTCGCCGATCTTCGACGTAGCCGCCTCATGCTCCATCCGTGCCGAAGCGTTTTTCACTTCGATGTACGGAAACGTATGCGCGCCGCACTTGTCGCCAATCAGCAGCGAATCGCACTGCGTGTAATTCCGAGCGCCCGTCGCGCCCTTCATGATCTTCACCATCCCGCGGTACGTATTCTGCCCATGCCCCGCGCTGATCCCCTTCGACACGATCGTGCTCTTCGTGTTCTTCCCCAGGTGGATCATCTTCGTTCCCGTATCGGCCTGCTGATAGTTGTTCGTCAGCGCGACGGAATAAAACTCGCCCACCGAGTTATCCCCCTGCAAAATGCAGCTCGGATACTTCCACGTGATCGCCGACCCCGTCTCCACCTGCGTCCACGAAATCTTCGAATTCCGCCCCAGGCACTTCCCGCGCTTCGTTACGAAGTTGTAAATTCCGCCCTTGCCGTTCTTATCGCCCGGATACCAGTTCTGCACCGTCGAGTAGCGAATCGTCGCGTTGTCCAGCGCCACCAGCTCCACCACCGCCGCGTGCAGCTGATTCTCATCGCGCATCGGAGCCGTACAGCCTTCGAGGTAGCTCACGTAAGCCCCTTCCTCGGCGACAATCAGCGTCCGCTCAAATTGCCCCGTCTCCGCCGCGTTAATCCTGAAGTACGTCGACAGCTCCATCGGGCACCGCACGCCCTTCGGCACATACACAAACGACCCATCGCTGAACACCGCAGCATTCAGCGCCGCATAAAAATTGTCCGTGTGCGGCACCACCGACCCCAGATACTTCTTCACCAGCTCAGGATGCTTCTGCACCGCCTCTGAAAACGAGCAGAAAATTACGCCCGCCTCCGCCAGCTTCGCCTTAAACGTCGTCGCCACGCTCACCGAATCGAACACCGCATCGACCGCGACGTTGGCCAGCAGCTTCTGCTCGGCCAGCGGAATCCCCAGCTTCTCGTACGTCCGCAGAATCTCCGGGTCCACTTCGTCGATACTATTAAGCGTCTTCTTCTGCTTCGGCGCCGAGTAGTACGTGATCCCCTGGTAGTTAATCGGAGGAAACGTCACATTCGCCCACTTCGGCTCCGCGTCCGCCTTCTCCTGGCCCGCCCAGTAGCGATACGCATTCAGCCGCCACTCCAACATGAACTCCGGCTCCTGCTTCTTCGCCGAGATCAGCCGGATCACGTCCTCGCTCAGCCCCTTCGGAATCCGGTCTTCCTCAATGTCCGTGACGAAGCCCCACTCATAGTCCTTCGCGGCCATCTCGTGGACGACATTCATATCAGTGCTCATTCAGCTCCCCCAACTCTTCTACCGAATCGTCTCTTCTGCGAATCGTTGCGTCTCTTCGAATCGTTCACCGCCGCACAGCCAGCGGCCTTCAGGCGCACTTCGCGCTCCAATATACGACTAAAGCAGTCCTATATAAGAGTGTACCGTTACCCGCCCGTGTTTTCAACTCCTTGAACTCCAGACAATTCGGAGCCTTTGCGGCTTCAGAAGTGGCCGAACCGAAAACTTCCCTACAATAAGGATGCGCCGCCGCCCGCAACGTTTCACGGGAACCCGCGCGGTCCCCCGGCCTCAGCGCCGTATTCAGAAGAAATGACACCTCTTGGTGGCCCATTCAAACCGATTTTGGCTTGAGTGGGCCAGCCTAACGACGCTGAACTCCAAAGACGGCCCTCACTGAAGACCATATCGCTGCCGATAAGATCTGAGGGCTCAGGGGTGCAGGACGCTCCTGCTGGCGGCTCGCGCGAGGATCGCCGCACTACGCTGAAATACCGAAATCAACAGCGGGACGCTTTGTGTATGAAGAAGTGCGTTGTGGTTGCGCTCAGCGAGAAGACTCGCGATTTCCTTGCCGCCTCCCTACAAGCATTAGAGATGGATGCAGTTTTACTGCCGTCGCTGGGAGAATTACGCGGAACCCTGGAGACGTTTTCTGTGTGTGGAATTCTGTTGGAGCTGACGACTGCGATCACCGCGTCGGCGCAGGACAAGAAAGACACACCGGAATTGTTTGAGCTTTATCCCTTTGCCAAATTCAAGCTTGTCGACAACGAAGTCCGGATGCCCGGGGAAACGCTGCCCGGCTTCGTTGCCAAATGCCGCCAGTTCGCGCCAAGATCGATCCGAACGGCCATTCGGAAAGCCAGGTATCTGGCGGTCTATCTCTCCGCCGACGAGACCTTCATAGATCCAGAAAAGGTTGTGACAGCCAACATATCTCCCGGCGGATGCTTCCTGTACAGTGCACGCGAGTGGAGATTTGGCAGTCGTGTATGGCTGAAGTTTCTCGGCGATGAGACTGTCATTTGCGGCACGGTGTGCTCGTCCCGAACCTGGGGCAATAACAAAGTCCTCCCCGGCATTGGCGTCAGGCTCGACACAAACATCGCCGGATTTGAGTGACTCCCGCGATCGCCAATCCGATCGTGTACGCCGCGCGGCGCTCCCCGCACCCTCACCCCTCCTTGCGCGCACCATATACGACCAAACAGCTTGCGGAGAAAAAACAACCCCCGCAATCCACCCCAAGCCCCAAGCCCAGCGAAGGCCAGGTTCACCCCACAGAT